>JBBRGS010000231.1:0-5745 GCA_038240635.1 Armatimonadota bacterium | reverse complement strand
AACGCCTCCTCCCCCGCGACCACTCGCCATCCGCCTTCAAGAGGATGGAGCGCCGTTACCTTCCGGCCTCGCAGGAGCGTGACTCCGGCGGCGGTCCCGGCGTCCAGCAGCGCGTCGAGGACCTCGCGGGCGGAGTCGCTGGCCGGGAAGTATTTTCCCGTCTCCTCCAGTTTCAGGGCCACCCCGGCGTCCGCGAAGAAGCGCAGGGTGTCGGTGTCGGTGAATTGCTGGAGGACGCGCCGCACCACGCCGAGGGGTCCCTGAGTGTGAAAGTTGCGCTCGGACACGTCGCGGTTGGTGACATTGCAGCGCCCGCCGCCGGAGATAAGGATTTTGGCCCCCACGCGCTGCTGGGAGTCGAGGAGCAGAACGCTCGCGCCCTCCCGCGCCGCCGTCAGGGCCGCCATAAGCCCCGCCGCCCCCGCGCCCACGATCGCCACGCGCGCGTCCTCATTCGGCCCTTCTCCGGCGGCGATGGTTACGCCTCCTTTCGGCGCATCAAGGTGGACCAACCGAGTGGGCCGGACGGCATGGCTTCGGAAGGCTCCCACTGGAATTCACGCAGTTCGTGGATATCGAAGAGGCATCCCAACTCGCTCCGAATTTCGGCTTCGCTTACTTTTGGCGGCCCCTCGTCGGACGGCTCGTTCGCGCTGCCGGAGAGGTTGAGCCAGAGCGCGCCGGGTCGCGTCACTCGTTCCAGCAAGGCGAGGAACGCGGGCAGGCTCTCGCGGCGGAGGCAGTGATACGCCCCTCGGTCGTAGACGAAATCGTACGGGCCGCCGAGGTCAGGGCAAGCGGTGAGGTCCTCCAGGCGAAACTCGACGGTGAGCGCGGCGGCTTGGGCGCGCTGGCGAGCGGTCTCTATCGCCGTGGGGGAGAGGTCCACCGCCGTGACGGTGAAGCCGCGTTCAGCGAGGTAGAGGGCGTCGTTGCCGATGCCGCACCCCAGTTCGAGAGCGCGGCCCGGAGCCGGTTCGCCCCGTTCCACGATTCGGGTCAATTCGGACGCCGGCTTGTTGATGTTCCACGGGAGGCGATTGTCGCGGTAACAGGCGTCCCATCGTTCCTGCGCTTCGTTCATGGGGGTCCTCTCTCCGGCTGGGGGGGGAATGGGCGATTTGCGTAAGGAAGCGCTAAGCCGGGAAGCCCGCCCAGCCGCCATCCACGCGCAACACCTGCCCCGTGATGTAATCCGAGAGCGGCCCGGCGAAGAACTCCACCGCTTTGGCGATGTCTTCCGGGTCGCCCAGGCGCGTGAGGGGGCCGGTTCCTTCGGCGCGCTGGCTCACATCGCGCTGCATGAAGGTGGAGAGGAAGCGGGCCGATTTGGTGGGGCCAGGGCAGATGGCGTTCACGTTGATGCCGTCCGCGCGGAGGCTGGCGGCGAGGCAGCGCGTGTAGTGGAGCACGCCCGACTTGGCCACGGCGTAGGCAATTTCATTTTTACCGCCGAACAGCGCGGCGACGCTGGAGATATTGATGATGCGCCCGGAACCGCGCTCCCGCATGGAGGGGACGACCGCGCGGCAGGTGTTCATGGTGGTGAACAGGTTGCGGTCCACTACGGCGCGCAGGTCCTCCTCGTGTATGAAGAGGTCGTTGGGGTCCGGCTTGCCGCCTTTCGCGGCGATGTCGCCCCCGGCGCAGTTTACAAGGAGGTCCACGCGGCCCAATTCGGCGAGGGCCTGAGCGATGGCGGCATCGGTGGCGGCGGCGTCGGTGAGGTCGGCGACGAGGCCGGTGGAGCGTCGGCCCAGGGCGCGGATGGCCTCCACTGTTTCATTCAGCGAGTCGGCTTCCCCAAACTCGCGGGAGGCGTCGGCGGTGATGTCGTGCAGGGCGATGTCGGCTCCGGCCCGGGCGAGGCGCAGTGCGGTCACGCGCCCAATGCCGCGACCCGACCCGGTGACGAGGGCGACTTGTCCGGCGAGAGGCTCGTTCAAGCGGGTTCCCTTTCGTGGAGGGGATTCAGGAGGCTGAAGGGACTCAGGAGGCTGAGGGGCCTCTCCCTGGAAACTCTTGGAGGCGGTTTGTGTTGCTTTCGGGCGAGGCGTACACTCAAGCGGAGACGGTTCGCTTCGCGTGGGAAGCGTTCACCTGGCGCACCGGAGCACCCGGACGAGCCGCGCGAGGAGAGCGCCATTGCCCGCCGGGAGCCGAATCCCCTGCGAAGAGGTCTCTGAGTTAGAATAGGATGGAGGGCGCGCCCCGTTTCGCTCCGACGCCAGACTGACCGTCGCCCCAGGCGCAGCCCATTCGGGCGTACCCGTGCGCCAGGCGGGTTTGACCGCCTCCGCTTGAGTGTACGCCTCGCCCGAAAGCAACACAAACCGCCTCCAAGAGTTTCCAGGGAGAGGCCCCTCAGCCTCCTGAGTCCCCTTTATCAACAAGGCGCCCTGCGGGGCGTGTCCCGCAGAGGTTAACCTGATGCCTGAACCCGTCCGAGAATTCTGTTCCGTCGAGGAGGCGGTGGAAGAGATTCGCCGCGGGCGGATGCTCGTCCTGCTGGACGACGAGGACCGCGAGAACGAAGGTGACCTGATTATGGCCGCCGAGCGCGTGACGCCGGACGCTATCAACTTCATCACGAAGTACGGCCGGGGCGAAGTGTGCGCGCCGCTCAGCCCCGAACGCGCTGACGCTCTCCGCCTCGACCAGATGGCCCCCCGGAACACGGCCCTGCACGGCACGGCGTTCACGGTGTCGGTGGACGCGGCCTCCCGGCATGGGGCGACGACGGGGATTTCGACGGCGGATCGGGCGAAGGCGTTTCAAATCCTCGCCGATCCCGCCGCTCAGCCCGACGATCTCGCGCGGCCCGGCCACGTCCATCCGTTGCGCGCCGTGTCGGGCGGAGTCCTGCGCCGGGCGGGGCACACCGAGGCCGTGGTGGACCTGGTGAAGATGGCGGGGCTGAACCCGGCGGGGCTGCTGTGCGAAATTCTGTCCGAGGATGGCTCGATGGCCCGCGCGCCAGAGCTGTTCGAGTTCGCGCAGGCGCACGGCCTGAAGGTGTTCAGCATAGAGCAGTTGATCCAGCATCGGCGGCGGCACGAGCGACTCGTCTCCAAAGCCGCCACCACCCTGCTGCCGACGGTCTGGGGCGACTTCGTGGCGCACGCTTATCACACGGATGAGGACGACAAGACCTACATCGCGCTCGTGCTGGGCGACGTGACGACGCCGGAGCCGGTCCTCGTGCGGGTGCATTCCAAATGCCTCACCGGCGACGTGTTCCACTCCCTCAAGTGCGACTGCGGCCCGCAGCTCGAACTCGCCTTTCAGAAGATCGCCGAGGAAGGCCGGGGAGTCGTGCTGTACCTGGAGCAGGAGGGCCGGGGGATCGGCATCGCCGCCAAACTGAAGGCGTACGAGTTGCAGGATCACGGCTTCGACACCGTGGAGGCGAACCGGCAGCTCGGCTACCCGCCCGACCTGCGCGACTACGGCATCGGCTGCCAGGTGTTGCAGGACCTCGGCGTGAGGAACGTTCGCCTGATGACGAACAACCCCGCCAAACTCGTCGGCGTGGAGGGGTATGGCCTGCACGTGACCGAGCGCGTGCCGCTGGTGGCCCCGCCAAATGAGCGCAACGTCTTCTACCTGCAAACCAAGCGCGAGAAGATGGCCCACCTGTTTCAGGAGGGTGATGTGAGCCTCACCGACCGAAACGCCCCTTCGACCATGACGGCGGAGGCGCCCGTTCCTCTCACCGGAGCGGACGAGAGTCCTTTCAACGGTCGTGGGAGCGCCCCCCCGCCCCCTGTCCCGGAGGAACGAGAGTAATGCCGATCCGCTCCATATCCCGGATGGGCCACCCCGTATTGCGGCAGGAGACGCGGCCCCTCACGCCCGACGAAGTGCGCTCCCCGGAGATTCAGCGCCTCATGGACGACATGGTGGAGACCATGCGCGACGCCGACGGGGTGGGCCTCGCCGCGCCCCAGGTCTATGAGACGATCCAGCTGCTCGTCGCGGAGGTCAGCGCGCCCAAATCGCCGGAGTCGAAAGAGCCGTTTCTGCCGCTGCTGATCCTTGTCAACCCGACGCTGGTGAAGGCGTCACGAGAGAAGGAGACCGACTGGGAAGGCTGCCTCAGCATCCCCGACATCTGGGGCATGGTCCCTCGCCATCGCTCGGTCGTCGTGAAGGGGCTGGACCGCACAGGCCGCGCCATCACGGTGGAGACGCGGGGGTACGCCGCGCGCATCCTTCAGCACGAGATGGACCATCTCCACGGCATCCTGTTCCTGGACCGCATGGACGACATGAAGACGCTCGCGTTCAAGCGGGAGTACCATCGCCACTGGGCGAAGGACGACGAAGAGTAGCCGCGCCTCCCGGTTAGGTTCCCGGATGCGAAAAAGCCGCCCTTCAGGGGAAAGGCGGCCTGTCGCTGAATCGGTGAAGGGCTGACGAGCGTGAGACCGTTAGACGGCGACCGTCTCGTCCTCCAGGGAGACCCAGCGCAACGGCGCCCAGCGGTCCCGGCCTACAAGGTCGGCGACGCGGTAGACGGCGCGGCCAGGGATCAGCTGGAGCGAGAGATTGGCTTCGTGAGCGCGGAACGAGGCGGTTTGCAACGCGCGCACGGCGCCCAGGCCGAGGAAGTCGGTGTCGCGGAAGTCCACGGAGACGGGGTAGCCCTGATCCATGAGGTGGGTGATCTGGCTGAAGAGGTCGGCGGCGTCGGTGGCGAGAACCGCGCCTCCCACGAAGAGGGTGGCTTCATCGTTGGCGCGTTCGAGTTGACAGGTGAATGACATAATGCGCTCCAGGGTAAGTGAGGGGATGTTCAGAGTGAGAATTAAGTAACCAGGAGGACCCCAGGAGATAACTGCGCCGGAGGGCAAGGCGCCAAAGGTCCCGGCAGAGTATAACCGACGCGCGGCGAATGTCAAAACGATCCGGGGCGCCTGGCTTGACGGCCTTCGGGCGCGCTCCGTACAATTCGCCTGCCTCTTCGCCTCCGCCGGGTTCATGACCTATGGCGCGGGCCGTTCCCCCTCCTCAAAGCAGGTTTCGTTGACTCTCCCCTTTTTCGCGCATTCCCTTCCCTTTCATACTTCACGTGGTAAATGGCGCGGCGTCGGCGGCATCTGTTTAGCGCTGGCGCTGGCGACACTCCCTGGCTGCTACACCTCCACGCACTCCGGCGCCTCCTCCACCGGCGGGAAGACCGGGCAGGTCCTGCGCTACCCCCTGCTCACCGAGCCGACTACGATGGACCCCGCCAAAGTGGAAGACGGCCCCACCATTGACCTGCTGATGAGCCTCTACGATGGCCTGGTGCAGTGGAGTCCGCAAAACACGGTGGTCCCCAACCTTGCCGAACGGTGGACGGTCAGCCCCGATGGCCGCACCTATACCTTCGCATTGAAGAAAGGGGTTCAATTCCACAACGGCGACCCGCTCACTGCGAACGACTTTGTCTACAGCCTCAACCGCGCCCTCGACCCGAAACTGGGGTCCACCGTCGCGGGAACGTATCTGAACGACATCCTCGGCGCGAAGGAGGTCCTCGCCGGAACCGCGAAGACCGCCGCCGGAATCGCCGCGCCGGACGATTTCACCCTCAAAATCACGCTCGACAAGCCGAAAGCGTACTTCCTCAGCAAACTCACTTATCCCACCGGGTACGTCGTCAACCGCCGCGCCATTGAGGCCGGAGGCCCCGGCTGGACCGAGCATCCCGTGGGCACCGGCCCCTTCGTCTTCGAGAACTGGACGCATCAGTCGTCG
>JBBRGS010000230.1:0-5751 GCA_038240635.1 Armatimonadota bacterium | reverse complement strand
GGGTTCGTCGGCGCCCCCCATGAACGGCGAAGGCAGGGGACCGGAAGCGGGAAGGGTGCAGCCCGCCGCGTCCGCCGCCGCCCGTTCCGCGAAGACGACCGCCTCCAGCAGCGAGTTGCTCGCCAGCCGGTTGGCGCCGTGTACCCCCGTGCAGGCCACCTCCCCGACGGCGTACAGCCGGGGCACGTTGGTGCGCCCGTAGGCGTCGGTGATGACGCCGCCGCAGGAGTAGTGCGCGGCGGGGACCACGGGGATCCAGTCGCGGGTCATATCAATGCCATAGTCGAGGCAGCGGGCGTAAATCGTGGGAAAGTGGCTGCGGACCAGGTCGGGGTCGAGATGCGTCACATCCAGATACGCGCACTCCTCGCCCCGCGCGAGGGTTTCGGCCTGGATGGCGCGAGCCACCACGTCGCGGGGCGCGAGTTCCGCCAGCGGGTGATATTTCGCCATGAACGTGGAGCCGTCCGCCAGCCGCAGGACGCCGCCTTCGCCGCGCACGGCCTCGGAGATGAGGAACGAGCTTGCCGCCGGGTGGCACAGTGACGTGGGATGAAACTGGATGAACTCCATGTTGGCCAGCGCCGCCCCCGCGCGGTAGCTCATCGCCACGCCGTCGCCGGTCGCAATGGCCGGGTTGGTGGTGTGCGGGTAGATGTGGCCCAGTCCGCCGCTGGCGAGGATGACCGCTTTGGAGCGAAACGTCTTCACCTCGCGGGTCTGGCGGTCCAGCACGTGAGCGCCGCGACACTCTCCGCCTTCGAGAATGAGGTCCATCGCCAGGTGATTCTCGTGCGCCTCGGCGTCGGCGTGCTGAAAGACCGAGTCGAGAAGCGCCCGCTCGATGGCGCGTCCGGTGAGGTCGGCGGACCGAACGATTCGGCGGCGGGAGTGGCCTCCCTCGCGGCCCAGGGAGAGGACTTCCTCGCCTTTTTCATTGCGGGTGCGGGTGAACTCCGCGCCGAGGCGGATCAGGTCGTGGATGCGCGGCGGCCCCTCCCGCACGAGGATTTCCACGGTGCGCGGGTTGCAGAGGCCCGCTCCGGCTTCCAACGTGTCCGCGATGTGGAGTTCGGGGCTGTCCTCGGCGTCCATCACGCCCGCGATGCCGCCCTGGGCGTAGTTGGTGTTCGACTCCCAGTTCTCTTTCTTAGTCACGAGGATGACCGAGCCGTACTGCGCGGCGCGATGGGTGGTGAAAAGTCCCCCGATGCCGCTGCCAATCACTAAAAAATCCGCGTCCAGAGGCACCGAGAGACTATCCTTTCTCGCCGTCTTCACGTTCGGGCGCGACGAGGAGAGACATCGCGCCCTGAGCCTTCAATAGGTTTGCCACCTGCCTCCCCAGGCTTTCGGGATCGGAGGCGTTGCCTGTTCCTTCGGCGCGGAGGAGCGCGCGTCCTTCGGGATCGGCGACAGTGGCCTTCAGATGCAGGCGCCCCGGCTCGATTTCGATGGCGAGGGCGCCCAGTGGTGTGGAGCAGCCGCCTCCCATGGTGGCCAGCGTGGCGCGCTCGGAAGTGACGCACGCGCCGGTGACGGGATCATTCAGGCAGGCGAGGAGGTTACGGAGGTCATCGCGGTCGGCGCGGATTTGCACGGCGAGGGCGCCCTGTCCAGGGTCCGGCATACAAAGGGACGGCGGCAGGCTCCATGTGATGCGGTTCGCCAGCCCCAGCCGCTTCAGGCCCGCCGCCGCGAAGATGCAGGCGTCGTACTCCCCGGCGTCGAGTTTGAAGAGGCGGGTGTCCACGTTGCCCCGCAGGTCGAGGAAGGCGAGATCGGGGCGCGCATGCCGAAGTTGCGCCCGTCGCCGCAGGGAGCATGTGCCCACACGCGCGCCCTGGGGGAGCGCCGCCGACAGCGCCTCGGCCACGGAGCGCATGAGGGCGAAGGTCGCTGAACGCGGCATGACGAGCGCGTCACGCGGGTCCTCGCGGGGAGGGATGGCGGCGATAAGCAGGTCCGGCGGGCCGAGGACGGGGAGGTCCTTCAGGCTGTGAACGGCGAAATCCACGGCGCCGTCGAGGAGGGCGCGTTCGAGTTCTGCGGTGAAGACGCCGGTGCGGCCCAACGCGTCGAGCGGCCGGTCCTGCACCGCGTCGCCAAGAGTGCGAATGAGTTCCAGCCGCACGGAGACGTGAGAGTGTGTGGCCATGAATCGGTCAGCGACCCATTGGGATTGCGTGCGGGCGAGGGCGCTGCCGCGCGTGCCGAGAGTGAGACGCATGAGTGTGGGGGGGGAGGGGATGAAGGGGGTGGAGGGGGCTGACGAACTGAGGTGCCGTAGCCGTGGAGCCGTGACGTGTTGCCGTAGCCGTGAAGCCGTGACGTGTTGCCGTGATCGTATGGTCGTTGCCGTGGGGCTAAAGCCCTCGGCTATCGGCCTGCGGCCCAGTGTCCGCCTGCGCGGACACCTGTCATGGCCAAACCCGCCTGCTCCGAAAATACGCCTCTCGTGGCCCACGTCTCATGCTGGAAGGTACGCCTCTCGCGGCCCTTGCCATCCTAAATGCTCTCAATTTATGACTCCCAGGATACATCATGTCACAGGCGTCCCCGCAGGCGGATGCTCAGCTCTGGGCTGCCAAGCGAAGGAGTTCACTCTGTCGCTCGGTCGTGGTAAAATCGGGAAGTCCGCTGTTGCGTCGCCGCAGCGGAGAGCGTTTGGTTCTCCGATGCGCGTCGCTTCCGTCCATTGTACCGGAGTCGCCCTCGTTATGCCGTCCTCGCCCGAACTTCAGTCACCCGTCGCCCCGATGCGCCTCGTGGAACCGGAGCCGCCCGTGAGCGCCGCGCAACCCATCGCGTTCGATCTTTCGGAGTGCGCCCCGGCTCCGCGCCGGACAGGCCGCCCCCTCATCGGCGTGCAGACTCTTGGATGCAAGGTGAACCAGTACGAGACGGAGCGGTACGCCGATGAGTTCTGGCTGCGCGGCTTTGAGGTGGGGACGCCTCACGACTCCCTCGATTTGTGCGTGATCAACACGTGTAGCGTCACCATGCTCGCCTCCGCGAAGAGTCGGCAGGCCCTGCGGAAGATGCGCCGCCGGAATCCGAACGTTTTCCTCGTCGCCACCGGCTGCGGCACGGAAGCCGATCAGGGCGCGGTTTCCGGCGTTGGTGAAGTGGACCTTGTGGTGCCCAACCTCGTGAAGGACGAGCTGGTGGACCGCGTGTGGGACGCGCTCACGCGGGCGCCCCGGTTCCCCCTGCCCGAACCCCGGGAGCGCGAGGAGGCGTATCGCGCGCTGGACCGCACGCGGGCGCTGCTGAAGGTGCAGGACGGCTGCGACTACTTCTGCTCATACTGCATCATCCCGTACACGCGCGGCCCGCGCAAAAGTCGGCCCTGGGGCGAGCTACTGGAGGAGGCGCGGCGGATCGGGGAGCGCGGCCAGAAGGAGATCGTCATCACCGGCATCTGCGTCGGCGTGTACGAGAGTGAGGGCCACGGCCTCCACGACCTGCTGCGGGCGCTCTCGGAGACAGCGGGCATCGAGCGTATCCGCCTCTCCTCCATTGAGCCGAACGACGTGAACGGCCCCATCGCCGAGGAGCTGGCCACCAACCCGAAAATCTGCCGCCACTTCCACATCCCGCTGCAAAGCGGCGACGACGCCATTCTGAAGGCGATGAACCGGCGCTACGACACGGCCCAATACGCCCGCACTCTCCAGACCCTCCGCGACCCCATCCCCGGCGCAATGTTCACCACGGACCTGATGGTTGGCTTCCCCGGCGAGACGGACGCGCATCACCAAAACACGCTGCGCTTCGTGGAGGCGATGGACTTCTACAAGCTGCACGTCTTCCCATACAGCGAGCGGTTCGGCACAAAGGCGGCGGAACAGGGCGATTCCACCCCGCCGGAGGTGAAGGAGGGGCGGAGCCGGGAGTTTTTGGCGTGGAGCCAGGCGAGCGTGGCGGCGAAGCACGGCGCGATGGCGGGAGAGACGCACCGCGTCATTGTGGAGAGCCGACAGCCCCGCGAGGGCTGGTACGCCGGGCTGGCGGACACCTATCTGCGCGTGAGCTTTCCGTGCGAGCGGGACGTGCGGGGCCAGCTCGTGTATGTGACCGTGACCGGCGTCGTTCCCGATGGCGTGACCGGCGAGTTGCGAGAGGATTAGGCGCGTTCAGAGCCGCGTCAGAGCCGGTTGGCAGAATAAAAATAACCCCTCCGCCGGTGAAGGGGAGGGGTCGGCGCTGGTGAGGGCGCGAAGGTATGAAAGAAGGTCTCCGCCATCGCCCTGAGGGGGCCGTCGGCGCATGACCAGTGAGCTGTCAGAGATGCGAAACTGTGGCGCGTGGGAAAGACAGGCCGCGCGATTACTTCTTAACCACCTCAAGCTTGACGCGGGTGAGGCCGTCGCGGAAACCGATGGTGCGGGCTAACCCTTTGGAGAGGTCGGCCACGCGGGACTTGAATCGGCCGTTAGGCCCCCGGTCATTCACCCGGGCAATCGCGCTCTTTCCGTTTCGCAGGTTCGTCACGCGAACCCGCGTCCCCATCGGCAAGCGGCGGCACGCGAGGGTCATCGCATACATATTGAAGCGTTCGCCGGTGTAGGTGCGGCGTCCATGGAAATCTGCTCCGTAGAACGACGCCACGCCAATGAGGGTTTTTCCGCTGAATTGTAGTTTGGGCCTTCCGACCCGTAGCCCGGCGCGGGAGGCGCCTGGGGGTGTCGGCGTTGCCGCCGGAGTTGGGGGTGTTGGAGAGGCGCTCGGAGTGGCAAAGGTCGCTGGCGGGGAGGCGGCGGTTCCACCGATGAGGGCGGGCGCGTCCGTCGGCGACGGCTCCGGGCGGGGTGCGGTCTGTGTCTGCGTCTGGTCTCCGTTACCGCGGTTGGTACCGTTGGATTCGACAGCCCAGGCCGGGCTGAAGCCTGCCGGAAACACCAGTCCGACAGTGACTACCGAAGCGACGAGCGCCGCGACAGTGTTGTTCGAGATCGTCATGGATCCTCCGTGTGAAAGGAGCCCCGATCTCTGACAGAGGCTGCGTCCCGGCCCCGAACCGTTCCCTTCATCCTCTGCCGGACGTGGTGTCGTCACCGGCGCTACCCGGAGCGACGAACGCCGCATGGCGATGATCAAACGTTCGGTGGAGCCGCGCAAACCTAAAGCATCCTAGCCGAGTGAGACTCAGGATGCAAGGCGAATTCGGTTACGGCCGCTGGAATCGCCCTAAGGAAGCGTCACGAAACGGCCATAATCCAATAATTGGCGGAGTTTCTCATCACGCCAAACGGGTGGTCAGCGACCACGGGAGAGTTTTCCTCATCAGGGATTGAGTGCGGCGAATACTTTGCCGCCACCCTGACCCGCGCTTCTGAAATGGTTGTAACGGGTGGCGGGGCACAGTCGTCTTACCGATGCGAGCGAAGTTTTCCTCGAATGACCGGGGCGAGTCCGCCGTTTTACTTCATGGTTGTCGCTTTCGCCTTGCCCCCGCCCCGTCAGGTGTCTCATGCCGTTCTCGTTCCGATCCGGTTCACGGTTCATCGGCGTCTGTTGCGCCGTCCTTCCGCTCCTCATGCCTTCTGCCCGCGCCGCGACGCTCTCCCACGATGTCAACGGCGATGGCGGGATGAGCGTCGCCGATGTGGCGATGACGCTCCGGTTCGCTGTCGGGATGGAGGCGCCGACCGCCGCGCAACGCCTCGCCGCCGATGTCGCCCCTCTCCCTGGGACGGGTGGCCGCGCGCTGGGCGACGGCGTGGTGAACATCAACGACGCGATCCG
>JBBRGS010000229.1:0-5792 GCA_038240635.1 Armatimonadota bacterium | reverse complement strand
TAGCGGCTGATGAGGAGGGCGCGGGCGGCCTGAGGCACAATCGCGGGCTGGCTTTCCATGCGAGCGAAGAGGGAATCGATCAGGCGGTCGTGGAGATCGTCCACCACGTCGTCTTCCTCGGTGCAGATACGCAGCCCCAGTTCCAGATCGCGGTCAATGAAGGCGCGCATGGTGTCCTGAATGATCCGCACTACCCGGTCGCCGATCTCTTCCAGGTCCGGCCGGGGGTCGTAGGGACCGATTCGCATCCGTGCTCCGGTTTTTGCGATGTCCACCGAATAATCGCCGACGCGCTCCAGATCGCCGGTCACTTTGATGATGGTGGTGATCGTGCGAAGGTCCCGGCTGACCGGTTGCTGATGAGCGAGCAGATGGATGCACTGTTGTTCGATTTCAAGGTCGAGCTGATCGGCGACATCGTCCTGGTTGACGACCCATGTGGCCAGGTCGTCATTGTTTTGGAACAGGGAATCAAGGGCTTTTTCCAGCATTTCCCCCACCACCGTCCCCAGGCGAACGACGCATTGCTCCAGGAGATGAAGTTGTACATCAAACGCCTGACGGGTGAAGGGGGCCATGGCGACTCCTTGCCAAATGGGCAACGCGAACGGGCGCACGACGAATCATGCGGGCGATGGAACGCAGGACATCCACGTGAACGCGGGATAACAAGGTTTCGGGAGGTACAGGGGTTTTACCCGGAGCGCCTACCCGAAGCGGCCCCGGATGTAGTCGTCGGTGCGCTTGTCGTGGGGATTTTCAAACAATTGGGTGGTGTTTTCAAACTCCACCAGTTCGCCGAGAAGGAAGAACCCGGTGACATCGGAAACGCGCGACGCCTGATACATATTATGAGTGACAAGAATGACAGTGTACTGCGACTTCAGTTCGGTCATCAACTCTTCAATGCGAAAGGTGGAGAGGGGGTCCAGCGCGGAGCAAGGCTCGTCCATGAGGAGGATGTCCGGTTCCACGGAGAGCGCCCGCGCGATGCAGAGCCGTTGCTGCTGCCCGCCGGAGAGGTCGAGCGCGCTCTTCCGCAGGGAATCCTTCACTTCATCCCACAGGGCGGCCTGCCGCAGGGTCTTCTCGACCCCTTCCTCAAGTTCCGCCTTGTTGGTTCGCCCGTGGAGCCGAGGGCCGTAGGCGATGTTGTCAAAGATGGTTTTGGGGAACGGGTTAGGCCGCTGAAATACCATGCCGACGCGCTTGCGGAGGTCCACCACATCCGTTTTAACGCTTACCAGATTTTGGCCATCAAACAGGATGTCCCCTTCCACGCGGACGCCTTCGATGAGGTCGTTCATCCGATTGAGGCAGCGGAGGAAGGTGGATTTCCCGCAGCCGGACGGGCCGATGAGGGCCGAGATCTGGCGGGCGGGCAGGTCTACTGAGATGTCCTTTAGGGCCTGATGGCTCCCGTACCAGAGATTGAGTCTTTTCACCACGACGGCGGTATCGGCGGAGACGTTGGGGGAAGAGGCTACCATCGGTACTGCTTTCGGAGACGAGCGCGAAAGATCGCGGCGAGGGCGTTAAACAGGAACACGATGATCAGGAGGACCAGCGCCGTGCCCCACTGGATGCGGGGCGGGGCGTCGGGCAGTTGCGTGGCGACGACGTACAGGTGATACGGAAGGGCCATGATCGGGTCTTTGAGGGAATGCGGGAGACTCGGCAGGTAGAAGGCGGCGCAGGTGAACAGGATCGGCGCGGTCTCTCCGGCGGCTCGGCCCACGGCCAAAACGGTGCCGGTGAGGATGCCCCCCATCGCCTGCGGGATCACGACGTTCGACAGAGTTTGCCACCGGGTGGCGCCGAGCGCGAGGCTCGCTTCCCGATACGACGATGGCACCACCCGCAGCGCCTCTTCCGTGCTGGAGATCACGATGGGCAGCACCAGGACGCTCAGAGTAAGGACCCCGGAGAGCAGCGAGGTCTGGAACTTCAGGAACAGGACAAACAGCCCCAGGCCGAACAGTCCATACACCACGGACGGCACCCCGGCGAGATTGATGATCGCCAGCCGCACGATCCGCGTCCAGGCGCCTTGTTTCGCATACTCTGTCAGATACACCGCCGCAATCACGCCCAGCGGCACTGAGATGAGAACCACTCCCGCGACGAGGTAGAGCGTCCCCACGATGGCGGGCATGATGCCGCCTTCCATCATGCCGTTGACCGGCGGTTTGGTGAAGAATTCCCACGTCAACGCCTCATGGCCCCGGAAGAGGATGTAGGCGGGTACGAGAGCCACCGGGAGGGCGACGACGAACGCCGCCAGGCTGAGCAGGGTAAAGGCGATCTTTTCCTGGACGCGAGAGTTCATGAGGGTATGAAAAAGCTGGCCTGAAACGGGGGGGGAGTTACCGAGCGCGTTGGGAGCGCACCCGCGAAAGGGCGGCGTCGCTGACAAGGTTAATGAGGAAACTGATGACGAACAGCACAAACCCGATGGTGAACAGCGCGTGGTAATGCGCCCCGCCCTGCACGGTTTCGCCCATTTCGGCGGCGATGGTGGCGGTCATGGTGCGGACGGGGTCCAGCGGGGAGCCGGTGATCATGCTGGCGTTACCCGTAACCATCAGCACGGTCATCGTTTCGCCAATGGCACGCCCCACACCGAGCATGATCGCTGCGATGAGACCGGAACTCGCCGCCGGGAGCAGCACGCGGGAGAGCGTCTGCCAGCGCGTGGCGCCCATCGCCAGGGATGCTTCCCGGAAGCTGCGCGGCACGGCGTTCAGGGCGTCTTCCGCCACCGTGACGATGGTGGGTAACGCCATAAAGGCCAGGATGACCCCGCCGGTGAGGGCGCTCAGGCCCGTCGGCAGGTTGAAAGCCTTCTTGATGTAGGGCGCCACCACCAGCATCCCCACGAAGCCGAAGACGACGGACGGGATTCCCGCGAGGAGTTCCACAGCGGGCTTCAGCCAATTCCGTACCGCCGGAGACGCCAACTCGGAGAGAAACGTGGCCCCGGCGACTCCCAGCGGCACAGCGATGACGACGGAGATCACCGTAACCCAGAGCGACCCCACGAACAGCGGGACCAGGCCGAAGATCGCCGGTTCGCTCGTGGGATACCACTGCGTTCCCGACACGAACTTCGCCGGGGAGTACTCGCTGAGGAACGGGATCGCTTCCTTCACCAGAAAGAGGAAAATCAGCAGGAGAAGGACCAGTCCCAGGCTTCCTCCCACGCGGATCACCATTCCGGCGATGGTGTCCGCAATCCGCGCGGAACGTCGGGAGGTCGAAGGAGCGGGCGGCTGAAGTTTGGGGCGAGGGAAAACCTTCTCTTCCCCTGTTCGGGAGACGGCGACTTCCATAAACCTAACCTCCGTTGGTTCCGGCGATACCATTGCCACCTGAGGCCGGGCCGGGAGGCGAAGACATCGGAGCGTTCCCGGACGCGCGGTTGTCACCGCCTGACGTCGCTTCGGAGGACCCGGTCGCGCTCATTTCTGCCGCCGGGATGAACTCCTTCTGCGCCACGATCTTCTGTCCCTGAGGACCCAGCACAAAGTCGAGCCAGACCTTCACGTTGCCGGTCGCCTCGCCGTTGGTGTACTGGAACAGCGGACGGGAGAGCGGGTAGGTGTGGTTCAGCACGTTGGCGATGGTCGGGGCTACGCCGGGCGAGGCGGCGTCCTTCTTGATTGAGATGGCCCGAATTTTGGGGCTCACATACCCCATGCCGACGTAGCCGATTCCCCCCGCGTCGGTGGCGACCTGCGAGGCGATGGCGACATTGGAGGGCATATGCAGGATTTTGGGGCCATACTCTTTCTTCTTCAGGACGTGTTCCTTGAAGTAGACGTAAGTGCCGGAGGACGATTCGCGGGAGGAGGCGGAGATGGGCAGGTTGGAGCCGCCGACCTGGCTCCAGTTGGTGGTTTTGCCGAGGTAAATGTCGGCGAGCTGGTCCAGCGTCAGCTCCTTGATCGAGTTGCCGGGGTTCACAATGATGGAGAGGGCGTCGCGGGCCACGGTGTGCTGGGTCGGCTTGATTCCCTGCTTCTCCGCTTCTGTGACTTCCTTCGGCTCAATCGGGCGGGAGGCGTCGGCGATCTCGGTTTGCCCGTTGATCAGGGCGGTGATGCCCACGCCGGAGCCGCCGCCTGTCACCGTCACGGGAATTTCCGGGTGGACCTTGCTGAAGGCTTCGGCCCACGCCTGCGCGAGTTGCAGCAGCGTGTCCGACCCCTTGAGGCGGATCGTGCCGCCGGTAGCGGAGGCGCCCGTGGCGGGGGCGTTGGCTTCGGTGGAGGGGGCGCTGGAGTTGTTGCAGCCCGCTCCGACCAGCGCGAGGGAGACGCCAACGAGCGCGACGGCGAAGACCGTTGAGGAGTGCGGCCAGGAATGGAAGCGCATAAGGGGTCCCTTCGCAGACAGGAGTGAATCAGAAAGCAAAAAGTGGGAGGGGGAAAGTCGGGGAGCGTTGGCGTGTTCCTGCTCCACTCCTATTTTGAGAGAGCGGCGCCAAGAGGGTTTTAAGGTTATGTTAAGCCGATGTTAAGATACCCGGCAACGAAAAACCCGGCTCGACGATGGGGGCGCCGAGCCGGGTGTGTGAGCCGTTGGGGAGACGGCTCGTGGAGTTCCGCCCCGGCGGGGAAGCGAGCGGAACACCGGAGGGGAGCGTTAGCGCAGCGGCACGTAACCCACCTGGTCCACAATCTTCTGACCCGCCGGGCTGAGGACAAAGTTGAGGTACGCCTTCGCCAGGCCGCTGGGGGCGCCTTTGGTGTAGTTGTAGAGCGGGCGGGATACTGGGTAGGTGTGATTCTTCACCGTGGCGTCGGTCGGGGCGATCGGTGTGGCCCCCTTCTTCGGCGAGATGGGGAGGATTTTGACGCGGCCCTCAAACTTGCGGGCGTAGGCGATCCCGATGTAACCGATGGCGTTAGACCGCAACGCTGGAGGGTTTCGGGCGTAGTGATGTCAGATCGAGTATAATCAGATAGATGGACTTTGTACTGATTGGAGAGATCGCCGATGTTGAGGTGATTGCCGTTGAATCCGCTATTCGTGAAGTCGAACGTCTGCGACGCTTTTACGGCTCCGGGCGTTGGCGAAAGCTGAAAGGAACGGCAACCGTTCTGCTCGCGCGTGGAGAAGTCTATCAGGCCGAGTTACATTGGTATGAAGCGCATGGGGTCGGCAGGAAAGAGATCAAGATCAAGCGGTTCCTGGATATTTAAAATGGATGACTTGAAAGAACTTCAGTTTGTCATTTGCCTCAAAAATGAGGATTACTCCGCGTCTTTGGAAGTGAGGAAGATTTATCAAACGCTTCCCGATCCAGTGGCGGCTGCTCGCCATTTTGTGCGGGTGATCGATGAATCAGGAGAGGATTACCTCTACCCCGAAGCCTATTTTCTTTCGATTCAGCTTCCACAGCCAACAGAAGAGGCATTGCTACAGGCTCAATGAAAGGAAGAAGCCGGTCAGTGGTCAGGTCGGGGGCATCCCAACAAAGCGCTGCACCCAACGCCTCCCACTCGTCGGCTTTGGGCCGGAAGGAACACAGTGCGGACGAGGTGTATTGTCGGTGTCACTGAAAGATTCCTCTGTCCTTCCGTAACCTGAGGTAACTACTCAGGCGCTTCATCCAGGCTTTCCTTCCGCTGAACCCTTGGTTATTGTAGGTAAGATCGAACGGAAGTAGGGTGAAGTTAGCGGCCATCAAGGTCATTTACGCGTTTCATAGACCATAGTTAGTGTTCAGACTGTAAGGCGACGCCATATATAGCGTTTCAGGGGCCTGAGTAGTTACGCAGAGTGTA
>JBBRGS010000228.1:0-5801 GCA_038240635.1 Armatimonadota bacterium | reverse complement strand
GGCGCCGGATGGTCCGCCCCGTTCGCGCTCTGGAGCGGCCGCGCCGAAGGGCTGTACCTGGTGGACACCAATCGGGCGGACAGCCTCGGGGTGCCGAGCGCCACCGTGCGCCGCGCGCTCGTCGTGGGGCCGGAGGAGGGGCTTCCGGCGGATTCGGGGCCGTCTCTGGCGATGGCGCAAAGCGTGCGGCTGGAGCCTGGCGGCGACGCCACGCTTGGCCCGGTGGCCCTCGGCGTGTACCGGGGCGATCTGAACGCGGGCGTGGGGGAACTGGCGCGGGCGCGAGGCCGGGCGGTCCCCATGCCGCGTTCCACCGGTGACCTGGCCGCCGCGCCGATGGTCGCGCGCCACGACGGGGACCTGACCGCCTTCACCGCCGACGCTCTGCCGCGCGGCTGGAAACTCGTCCTCCTCTCCGGCTTCTCCGATCCCGATATCGGCAACTACGCCACCATCCCCGACAGCATGGGCGGGCGCGCGGGCCTGCGCGCGGCGGTCAAAGCCCTCCACGACGCGGGGGGCAAGGTCCTCCTCACGCTGGACGGCGGGCGCCTCTCGAAGAACGCCGCCATCGGGCGCGTGAGCGGCGAAGCGTGGGCCGTGCGCGGCTTCAATGGCAAGCCGGTGGAAGAGAACGGGAACTGGGTGATGTGCCCCGCCAATCCCGACTGGCGCGACTGGCTCACGAAAACCGCCGTCCGCCTCATTCGCCTCTACGGCGCGGACGGCGTCGCCATCACCGGGCTGGCCGGCGAGCCGTATCAGGTCTGCATCAGCCGCAACCATGCCCACGCGACGCCTTACGCATGGACGTGGGGCATCCGCCGCCTCTTTGGGGACCTGCGGACGCAACTGACGCAGGAACTCCCCGGCGCGCTGCTCGTGAGCGTCGGCGCCCTCGACATCGCCCGCGAATACGTGGACGCGATGGTCGCCGACACGCACGCCGTCACCGGGTATCGCTTCGAGTATCCGCTCCTGCGCGCGGTCTACCCCGCCATTCGCGTCTACGAAGCCGCCTCCGCGCCCGACCATGAGACGGCCGAGCGGCTGCTGGCGTGGAACGTGGGCGAGGGCCTGCCGCTCTACGCGCCGACGCTGAAGGCCGCGAAGGAGGGGCCGCTCGCGCCCACAGCCCTCTTCGACGCCTTCCCCGACGTGATGGATGGGGCGGCGTGGCCGGCGCCGGTTGCAACCTCCTCGCGGGAAGTGGTAGGCGCGGTTCGCGTGGGCCGAAGCGTGGTTCTCACCCTGGGCAACACGGGGGATGAGGTGTTCACCGGCGTGGTGCGGCTGCCGTTCGCAGCGGCGGCGCTGGAGAACCCGACGACCGGCCTGCGGATCGAGCCAAACGCAGCGGGAGAGTTCGCGGTGGCCCTCCAGCCGCTCCAAAACGCCTTCTGGACCGTGCTGACCACCCTCCCGCCGGAGTAAGGCGTCGCTCCCGTCGCCCTCACTTCCCGCTCCCTTCGAGAAGGCTTTCCCTTGACGCATCTCACGCTTCCCCCTCTCCCCGAACTGCTCCACGCCGTCCGCGAGATCACCGAGCGCGCGGGCGACCTCGCCGTCGGACTCATGGCGCAGGCCATCGGCGAGGTGAAGGCCGACAGTACCCTCGTCACCGAAGTGGATCGTCAGGTGGAGCAATTCCTACGCCGCGAACTCTCCGCCCTCGCGCCTGACATCGGCTTCCTCGGCGAGGAGTACGGCCACACCGGCGACACCGAAAACCTCTGGATCGTGGACCCGATAGACGGCACCAACAATCTCGTCTACCGCGTACCGATGTGGGGCGTGAGCGTGGGGCTGGCGCTGGGCGGCCAACCCGCGCTGGGCGTCTTCCATCTGCCGCTCGTTCATGAGACATTCACCGCCGCGCGCGGCCACGGCGCCTTCCTGAACGGCGCGCCCCTGATCCCGCGTGACGCGCCGACGACTCATCGGCAGGAATTAATCGGCATCACCACCGATGTCGCGCGCGACTGGGATTTGACAGGCGTGTACGGCTTCTTCCGCCTCTTCGGGAGCATCGCCGCCGAAGTCGCCTACGTGGCGAAGGGGTCGCTCAACGCCTGTGTCAGCCTGGGCGATAAGGTAGTGGACCTCGGCGCGGTGATTCCGATCACGCTGGAGGCGGGCTGCGAGTGGCGCTACCTCTCCGGGGACGCCTTCGATTTCGCGGAGTGGCTGGCGCATGGCCCCCGCCCCGAACCACTGCTGGTGGGGCCAACGTGGGCCGTGGAGGAACTGCGCGCGACCCTCCGCAAGCGGTAATCCGGCGCTACAGCCGCACGGGGATGCCGTGCTCGGCCATCGCCTCCTTCAGTTGGCGGATGGTGAGCAGGTTGTAATGGATGATGCTCGCCACGAGGGCCGCCTCCGCGCCGCCGGTCGTCACGGCGTCCACGACGTGCTGCGCCGTCCCCGCGCCCCCGGAGGCGATGACGGGCACGTCTCCCGCCGCGTCGGCCACCGCGCGCGTCAGTTCGAGGTCGTAGCCGGCCTGGGTGCCGTCGCCATCCATGGAGGTGAGGAGGATTTCGCCCGCGCCGAGTTGGGTGACGCGCTCGGCCCACGCCACGGCGTCCTGGCCGGTGGGAAGGCGTCCTCCGTTCAGATACACCTCCCAGCGGGGCGATGCGGAATCAGGGATGCGTTTGGCGTCAATGGCCACCACGACGCACTGCGAGCCGTACTGGTCCGCCGCCGCCTTCACGAGTTCGGGGGTGCGGAACGCCGCCGAGTTGATGAAGCATTTGTCGGCGCCGGTTTTCAGCATGCGGCGGAAGTCGTCCAGCGTGCGGATGCCGCCGCCGACGGTGAACGGGATGAAGACCTCTTCGGCGACGCGGCTGGCGATGTCGAAGATGAGGTTGCGATTCTCGTGAGTCGCCGTGATGTCGAGGAAGACGATTTCGTCAGCGCCTTCCTGATCGTAGAGGCGCGCGAGGTCCACGGGATTGCCCGCGTCCTTCGGGTTGAGGAATTTGACACACTTGACGACGCGACCGTCCTTCACGTCGAGGGCGGGGATGATTCGTTTGGCGAGCATGGCGCTCCTGGGGCGGGGGAACAGGGCGGCGACGCGATCACGCGCGAGGGTCGCGGAGAGGGTGACATCCGATTATGACGCACCGGCGGGGGGGCTGAACTCCATTGCGCCTTAGAGGAAGTGGTGAAAGGAGTTAGCATTTTCATAAATCGCCCTCGAATCAGTGATTGATTCACGCTTACGCTAACTCCTTTCACCACCCATTCTTAGAGGATCGGGCGACTGAAGTCGCTGCAACAAACACACGAAACCCGCCTTCGCGGGTTAAGGGATCGCGCTCCGGGGAGGAAGGAGGAGGCGCGAGAACATGATCTCACCGGCCCCTCTCCTGTGGGAGAGGGGTGGCCGAAGGCCGGGGTGAGGTAGAAGGGCTGTATCCATAGAGACCATGATCTCACCAGCCCCTCTCCTGTGGGAGAGGGGTGGCCGAAGGCCGGGGTGAGGTAAAAGGGCTGTATCCATAGAGACCATGATCTCACCGGCCCCTCTCCTGTGGGAGAGGGGTGGCCGAAGGCCGGGGTGAGGTAAAAGAGGCGTCCGCACAGCCGAAAACCGCCCGGCCTCACCCAATCCGGTACAATAGCCTCAGACCGCCATGCCGACTACCTCCTTCATCTACCTGGACTACGCCGCCACCACGCCCCTCTGCCCGGAGGCCGCCGACGCGATGGCCCCCTTCGGCGCAGAAGTCTTCGGCAACCCGTCCAACTTGCACCGCTTCGGGCGCGACGCCCGCCGCGCCCTGGATCGCGCGCGCGACTCCCTGGCATCCTCCCTCGGCTGCCGCGCCGCCGAACTGTTCTTCACTTCCGGCGGCACCGAAGCCGACAATCTCGCGCTGTTCGGACTGGCGCGGCGTCATCGGCATCGCGGCGACCATCTCATTGTCTCCGCCGTGGAACACCCCGCCGTCCTGGAAGCCGCCGCGCGCCTCGAAGAAGAGGGCTGGCGCGTCACCCATCTCCCGGTGGACTCCCAGGGCTTCGTCTCCCCCGACTCCCTCGCCGACGCGCTGACGCCGCAAACCGTCCTCGTCTCCGTGATGGCCGCCAACAACGAGGTGGGGACCCTGCAACCGATTGCGGCCCTCGGCGCCCTCTGCCGGGTGCACGGTGTCCTCTTTCACACCGACGCGGTGCAGGCCGTGGGCGCGACACCGCTCGACCTCTCCACGCTCCCGGTGGACGCGCTCTCCCTCTCCGCGCACAAGTTTCACGGCCCCAAGGGCGTGGGCGCCCTCTTCGTGCGAAGCGGCGTCCTCTTCGACCCGATGATCGTCGGCGGAGCGCAGGAACGCGAGCGCCGCGCGGGAACCGAGAACGTGGCGGGCATCGTCGGCATGGCGCGCGCGCTGGAGGTCGCCCTGGCCTGCCGCGAACGTGAGGCCGACCGACTCCGCCGCCTGCGCGACCGCCTCTTCCACGGTCTGACCGAGCGCATCCCCGGCGTGACGTTGAACGGCCCCCTCGCCGAGCGGCTGCCTGGCAACCTGAACGTCCGCATCGCCGGGTGTGACGCGGAAAGCCTGCTGCTTCACCTCGATCTGGAAGGCGTGGCGGCGTCCGGCGGCTCGGCGTGCGGCTCCGGCGCGTTCGAGCCGTCGCACGTCCTGCTGGCGCTCGGCGTGGGGCGGGAAGGGGCGCTCTCCTCAGTACGCCTCAGCCTGGGCCGCGAAACCACCGCCGAGGAGGTGGACACCGTGCTCAATCTCATGCCGCGCGTGGTGGAGCGGGTGCGCGCCTTCAGTGGCGCGGCGCTGTCGGCGGCGTAAAGGACGGTCTCTTTTCTGATGAACCCTCTGATAATCGCCATGGCGCTTCTCGTAGCCGTCGCAGTGGAAGCCGCACTCCCGGTGGAAGCCGCTGCTCCCGCGCCCCAACTGCCGCGCCTGCACGCGCAGGGAACCCGCATCGTGGACGAGGCCGGGCGACCCGTCCTCCTGCGCGGCGTCAACCTCGGCGGCTGGCTCGTCGAAGAGATGTGGATGATGCCGTTCGTGACCCAGCCGCCCGACGGCAGCGCGTTTGCGCCCATCCGCGATCACGTCACACTCTGGAACGTCCTCAAAGGCCGCTTCGGGGAGGCCGGCGCCCGCCGCCTCCGAACGGGCTTCCGCAACGCATGGCTGGATGAGGCCGACTTCGACCGCATCCGCGAGGCCGGGTTCAACTCCGTCCGCCTCCCGTTCCTCTACGACCTCCTCGACGAGCCGGGCGGCTGGACATGGCTGGATCGGGGCATCGAGTGGGCGGCTCGGCGCGGCCTCTACACCGTCCTCGATTTGCACGGCGCCCCCGGTCGCCAAAGCGCCGACCATCACACCGGCGAGCAGGGCGTGAACCGCCTCTTCCGCGACCCCGGCGATGTGGCCGAGGCCGAGCGCGTCTGGGCCAAAGTGGCGCGCCGCTACCGCGACCGGTTCGAAGTCGTCGCCTTTGACCTCCTGAACGAGCCGATGGGCGCCCCCAACGTCTCCACGCTGTACACCGTTCAGGACCGGCTGTTCCGCGCCGTCCGCCGCGCCGCCCCGCGCACGATGATCGTGGTGGAGGAGGGATACACCGGCCTCGAAAAGATGCCGTTCCCCGCCGTGACGGGATGGGACAATGGGGTCCTGAGCATGCACGCCTACCAGTTCGACGCCAAGGCGGAAAGCGACCACATGGCGCGGTATCGCTCGTATGAAAAGGGGATTGACGAGGGGTTAGCGGCGCGTCAGACTCCGTTTTACCTCGGCGAGTTCAACTTT
>JBBRGS010000227.1:0-5839 GCA_038240635.1 Armatimonadota bacterium | reverse complement strand
CGACTGGCGCCGCACCGGCGAGACCGGCAAGTGGGCCTACCGTATCTGGCAGACAACCCGACAGCGCGATTATGAAACGGCCATGCTCGCCTCCGACCAGCAGGAGACCGAGAAGGCGATCCAGGCGACCCGGCAAGGCGTGCTGGACGCCGCCGATGACGTGGAATCCATGACGCCTGATGAGGCCCTGAAACTGCGGGACTCCGATCCGTGGAAAGCGTATATGGGCGGCACGGAAACCGGGCGCGCCTACGCGAGTATCCTGCGCGGCCTCCCACCGGACGCGAAGGAGCTGATGCTGCGGGGGCAGCGCGTCTCCCTGCAAACCTCCGAACTGCCCCCCGCCATGCGCGACTCCGTACAGAAGATGACCGAGGGGGGATTCTTCGGCAAGATGATGCCCAACAACGCCGAATACACCAATCTGCTCAAGCAGACTGAGCCGACGCAACTCATCTTTATGCCGATCCCCACCACGATGGGCGGCGACATGGCGGCGAATATGGGGGTCTCCGGCCTGATGATCGTGTCCGGCAGGCCAAAGGATAGCCGACCCGAACTCCAGGCGGCTTTCGATCAGATGGAGGCGCAAGGGTTGGGCAGTGGCTTCCCGCTCACCATGATGCCCCTCACAGGCGAGAAGAGCGCCGGAGGAGCGCTGTTCGGCAAAATGATGTTTCGCCTCGACGCGGGCGAAAAGATGGAAGATATTCAGCGCGACATGATGAACGATATGCAGGGCGCCGGGCTGGCCAATCTCATGAACCAGCAGAAGGTCGTCCCTACCCCGCCGCCGACCGACCCCGCGCTGCTCGAGGAGGTGGAGCCGTTCAAGACGCCGATGCAGATCACCGGCCAGACCAGCCAGTCGCCCGAATTAATTAAATGGTGGGAGAAAAAGACCCGCGTCAATTTCGTCTGGGAGGAGTACCCGGAAGCGATCCCGATCACGATGGTCCTGTCCGCCCAAAAGGCGCCACTCTGGAAGGTTCTGGACGCCCTCCAGTTCGCCGGGCTGGAGTGGGAATTCGAGCGCGGAACCGTTCGCATCCGGCCTCGGCAATGGGCGGTGCAGCGGTCTTACGACGTGCCGCAGGCCCTGCTCGCGGAGTATCGCGCCATCCTCAAGAGCAAGGGGTGGCTCGACCTCGACACCCTCGGCTCGATGACCGCCACCCTCACGGACGGCCAGTTCTACAACCGCGTCGTCCGCGACCCCGGCCTGCAAATCGCCTCCCTCGGCATGGTTTCGCTTGGCGGGTCCAACCGGGACCTGATGCGCTTCTACGGCCTCCTCACGCCGCCGCAGAAGACGCAACTGAAGTCTGAGCGCGGCCTCTCGTTCGATCAATTGAATGAAACGCAGTGGGACAGCCTCGCCAAGGTGGTGGTGGAAACGACCTCCGGCGCCGAAGTGCGTCCTGGCGTCATCACCCTGAAGTTGGTGGAGGTGGGGATGCCGCCCATGCCCCCCCCGCCCGCCGTGGAGAAACCCGCCGCCCCGAAGGCGAGCACCACGCCGTTCAAACCCGCGCTACATGGCCCTCCGGACAAGCCGAAACCCGGCGCGAACAAACCGGGGACGCCCGGCGCCAAACCGTCCGTCGCCCCATCGAAAACCGGCGCGAAACCGGCGCCCCCCGAAGACAAACCAGCCCCCGCAGCGCCTTCCGGCCCCATGATGGTGCAGGCGATCTTCAGCGTGAAGATGGAAGGCGAGACCCCCGACAAGCCCCGCGCCTTCACTCGGACGCTGATGATCCCCGCCAGGGGCCAGCTCGACATGATGCGTAAAGCGATGGAATCCGCCCAGCAGCAGATGAACCCCAAAAAGCCGGACGAGGCGAAGGATGCCCCAGCCCCCGCTCCTGCGACAGAGCAATCTCCCCCGCCCAAAGCGCCGAAAGATAGCCCGGCGCCCACCGTGAAGTTCCAGCCGAACCCCTCAGCGCCGGACGCGCCCCGCTCCCCCGCTCCCAATGGTGGTCAGCGATGAGGCGGCCTGGTTTGGGGTTTCCAGAGACGGTATGCCGATGACGGAAGCCGTTCGCGCGGACTTTCGGCGCCTGCTGGGTGAGGAAAACCTGCGCGGGGGCGCGGCCGTCGCTCCCTGGGCAATGATGGGCCGGACGCCCGCGCTGGTCGCCTTTCCCGCTACGCTGGAGGAGGCGCGGGAGTGCGCGGCCCTCTGCCACGCGCATGATCTCGCGGTGGCGCCGTGGGGCGGAGGGGTCCGCATGGAACAGGGGCATCCCCCGGAACGCCTCGACGTGGTTCTCGCCACTTCCCGGATGGACGCGCTGGTGGACTATCAGCCTGCCGATATGACCGTCACTGCGCAGGCGGGCATGACGCTGGCGACCCTTCAGCGCATCCTCGGCGAGCGGAATCAGTGGCTCCCCGTGGACCCACCGCTGCCGGAGCGCTCCACCCTGGGCGGCATCGTCGCCACCCGCGACACCGGCGCGTACCGGCACGCCTACGGGAGTCCCCGCGACCTCCTCATCGGCCTGCGGGTGGCGGACCCTGAAGGCGAACTCGTGCGGGGCGGCAGCATGGTCGTGAAGAATGTGGCCGGATACGATCTGCCCAAACTCTACACCGGCTCCCACGGGACACTGGGGCTGATATCGGAGGTGACGTTCCGCGTTTTGCCGCTCCCCGAAGCGCGGGCGCTCCTCGCGGTGTCCGTCCCTGACCCCGACGCCGCCGAGGAAGCGCTGGCTTCAGCGATGGCGTCCGACCTCCTTCCCGCCTTTATCGAGCTCGTGAACCCCGATGCCTGCGCCGAGCTCATGCCAGAACGAGCGCCGGGCTGGACCCTCCTCTTCGGCTTCGAGGCGGCGCGGGAGGATGTCACGTGGCAGGCGGATTACCTGGCGCACGGCCTCGATCTCCCGCCCAACTGCGAGGTGGCGCCCCTGCCCGAACCGGTGGCGCAACGGCTCCGCCTTGCCCTGGCGGACTTCCCGGTGGTGGGGCAGCCTCGGCTCACCGCGCGATGCGTGACGCTGAGCGGCGAGGCGGCGGCCTTTGCGCGGGACGCCGAACCCCTGGCCAGGCGGATGCAACACCGCCTGACGACGCTCTCGCACGCAGGAGTCGGCGTCACTACGCTCCACCTTCATGCGGAGCCTCAGACGCCGATGGAGGCGACGCTGGCGCTCCTCGCGGCGGTGCGTGAACGCGCTCAGGCCGTCTCCGGGAGCGTCACCGTGGAGCGCGCCGATGCCCAACTGTGGGGCCGCTATGACCCATGGCCGGACGCGGGGGACGCGCTGCCCCTGATGCGCGACATGAAGCGCCGCCTCGACCCGAAAAACCTCTGGAATCCCGGTCGCTTTGTACTGTGAGGAACTCCCCACTCATGCGCGTTGTCGCCGTCATTCCCGCCCGCTACGCCTCCACCCGCTTCCCCGGCAAGCCCCTCTTCGAGTTTCTGGGCAAGCCGATGGTGCAGTGGGTCCACGAACGAGTCTCCGCCGCGCCGGGCCTCGCGGAAGTCATTGTCGCCACCGAGGATGAGCGCATCGCGGAGGTCGTGCGCGGCTTCGGGGGCCGGGTGGAGATGACCTCGCCGGACCATCCGACGGGCACGGATCGCCTCGCGGAGGTCGCCGGGCGAGTGGACGCGGAGATCATCGTCAACGTGCAGGGCGACGAGCCGACGGTTCACCCGAACTGTATCCCGCAGCTGATCGCTCCACTGCTCGCCGATGAGTCGTTGCCGATGAGCACCCTGCGCGTCCTCATGGACCCGGCGGACTGGGACGATCCCAACATGGTGAAGGTCGTAGTGGATCGGCGGGATCGGGCGCTGTACTTCTCCCGCTCGCCCATTCCTCATCATCGCGCGGGAGGCGTTCCCGCGCCGCTCTGGAAGCATATCGGCCTGTACGCCTATCGCCGGGAGTTCCTCCTCGCGTTCGCCCAACTGGCGCCGACTCCGCTGGAACAGAGCGAGACGCTGGAGCAACTTCGGGCGCTGGAGAACGGCTATGCGATAGGCGTGGCGACGACGGAGTGGAACCCCCTCAGCGTGGATGTGCCCGAAGACGTTCCCGGCGTGCTGGAGCGGCTTCGCGCGCTCTAACCAAAGGGCCAGATGGCTCCGGTTCGGGCAGATTGTGAGAGAACACGCAAGACCGGAGCGGGTCGCGTGACATCGCGGGGTGACGCGCGTTGAACTCTATGATAGGATAGCGGCGGAGGAACCGCGCGCCCGTAACGGGCCGTTCGCCTCTCTGAATCGCCGGGCGATTCGCCGATACTCTCATCACAGGCCCCCCTGACGCGCATCCGGTGAAGGTGGAGCCAAAGTCTGGAATAACCGATTTGGCCGTTGCGGGAGAGCCACTCAGTCGCCCCCGCGTCCAACCGGCCAGCATCGGGAAGCGCCGAGACCGCTCCCGATTTGCGAGGGCGCGATGGGCAACCGCCGCGCCCTCGCCCTAAACTCATTCGCAACCTGAACCCGCCTCACTGGAGTTCCGCTTGAACCCGCCAATCCTGTATTGTGGCGCCGCCTTCGCCCTCGCCCTGTTCGGGGCGTACGCCCTGACGCCGGTGGCCCGCGCGCTGGCGTTTCGCGCCGGAGTGGTTCGCGTTCCCCGTGAGCGAGACATCCACGTGGAGCCGATGCCCCTGTGGGGCGGCCTCGCTATCGTCGCCGCGACGCTGCTGACGTTTCTGGCGCTCGCCTTCCGCACGATGGACCGTCCACTGATCGGCGTCATGCTGGGCGGCGTTATGATCGCGGTGATCGGCCTGCTGGATGACCGATACGATTTATCGGCGGCTCAGCAACTGCTCGGCATCAGCGCGGCGGCGGGAGTCGCCATCGGCTTTGGGGTGCGGATTGACTTTGTGAGCAACCCGTTCGGGCACGGCGAGATTGACATGGGCCGCCTGGCGATCCCGCTGACGGTGTTCTGGATTTTCTTCATTACGAAGGCTGTGGACGTGATTGACGGGCTGGACGGCCTGGCGGCGGGCATCAGCGCCATCGCGTCGGGGACTCTCGCGCTCATGGCGATGGCGACCGGTCAGGTGGAGATGGCGATTTTGGCGGCGGCGCTGTCCGGGTCGTGCGTCGGCTTCCTGAAGCACAACTTCAACCCGGCGCGGATATTCATGGGGACGGCAGGGGCGCAGTTCCTCGGCTTCACGATGGCGTGCATCGCCGTGAGCGGGCTGTTGAAGGTCGCCGCGACGGTGGCCATCGCCCTGCCGGTGATGGTGCTGGCGGTGCCGGTGTTCGACGCGGTGTTTGTGACGACCAAGCGCGCGGTGAAACGGCAGCCGCTCTTCGCGCCGGAGAAGGGGCACGTTCACCATCTGCTGGTTCAGCGCGGGCTGTCGCAGCGGCAGGCGGTGCTGGCCCTGTACGCGGTCTCGCTGGGGTGCAGCCTCATCGCGTGGCGCCTGTTTCAGAACGTGATTGGGTAGAGAAATTTATTCTCGGATTGGGGAGACCGGTTGATCTCCTGCACGTCTCCGGGTTGAGCTGTGGGGCTAAAGCCCCACGGCAAGGGTCATAGAGGCGCTTCCGTCATCCTCTATCATGGCTCGCCCCGTACTCGCTTTCACCGAACCGTCAACGTGGGCCACAGGGCCGTTCACGAGGCGATCCTCCTTAAGGGTCGTCCTTTGGGTCCGGTGAAGCTCCGGCCACCTCCAGTTTGCCTGGTACGACTTCGGCGATCAGGCGGAGGGTCCTGACATACTCCTTTATCGCATTCTCCGTCGGCCCCCCGTACCGCCGCTGGATATGGGGTCGGCGCAGGACATCGCCGATCTCAGCGAGGATCGACTCCGAGCAGATGAGTCGGCAGACGTA
>JBBRGS010000226.1:0-5851 GCA_038240635.1 Armatimonadota bacterium | reverse complement strand
ATCTGCGCCTGGGTCCTCGGCAGCGGCGTCGTCGCCTATGTCTGCGACAATCTGGGTCGAAAACTCGGCAAGCGGCGGCTGAGTTTGTGGGGCCTGCGTCCGCGGCACACGGCGATGGTCGTCACGGTGCTGACGGGCATCGGGATTGCGCTGCTCACCTTTGCGCTGGCCAGCCTTGTGAGCCTCGACTTCCGACGCGCCGTCTTTGAACTGGGCGCCATTGATCAACAGGTGGAAACCCTCAACCAGGAACAGGGCATCCTCAAGGCCAGCAGCCTGAAACTGGCCGGCCGCAATCTGCGCCTCCAGGACATTGTGTCCGTCGCGGAACAACAGGCCGGGACCAGCCGAACCGCCGCGCGCCTGGCCGGGGAAGCCCTCCGCCACGCCCGCGACCAGCGGGAGGCGATGCTCCGCACTCTCGACGCCGCCGAAGCGCGCCTCACCGCCCTGCGGCGCTCCCGTGAAGCCCTGGCCCGGCAGGTGAAGGAGCGACAATCTCAACTCGCTGCGCTGAAGAGCCAGCTCGCCGCCGCCACCCAGGCCACCACCCAGGCTCAGCGCGAGCGCGGAGTCGCCGAACAGGCCGCCGACACCCTGCGCCGCCGCATTTCGGCCACCACCCAGACCCTCGCCACCCTGAAAGGCCGTCTGAACGAGAACCAGGCCGAACTCTCCCGCACCGAAAGCGACCTGATCGCCGGGCGCAAGGAACTGGCCCGCGTGAGGGAAGACCTGGAAGCCGTCCGCGCCAATAGTCTCGTCATCCGCTCCACGCCCGTGATGTTCGCCACGGGGCAGGAGATCGCCCGCCGCGTCATCTACCAGCCGAGCGACCCCGCGCAGGTGGAGAAGGAACTCGACAAGCTGATGAACGCCGCCGAAACTGAAGCGCGGCGACAGGGCGCCCGGCCCACCATGCCAGGAGAAAAAGTCGTCCGCCTCGTTCCCCTGGGGGTTCTGGACCTTTCCGGTTTGTCGTCCAACGACCGGGGGGAGGAGACCCTGCGGAAACTGTACGCTCAAAGCATCGTCGCCAACGGGGGGGATGTCGTGGTGCGCGTCATCGCCGGGGCCAACGCCGTGGAAAATGACCCCGTTCACGCCTATCTGGAGGTCGCGCCCAACCTGAAGGTTTTCTCCCTCGGCGAACGGCTCCTCTCCGACGTGCCGGTGGATGGCCGTCTCTCCGAAGCGAAGGTGCTGGAGCAGATCATTAGCGTGTTGCAAACTCAGGTGCGACAGAAAGCCCTGGACGCCGGACTGCTGCCGCCCCCTTCCGGCGCCGTGGGTGAAATCAACTGGGAACAGGTCCTCCAGGCCGTTCGGGACCTTCAGGACGACGCGCGCCGACGCTCCCAGACGGGCCGGGCGAAGGCGGGGAATGACGCCTACTCCGCCTCCATGCTCAATATCTACGCCGTCACCGATGTGTACACCGCCGACCCGCTGATCGTGCGCTTCTCGGTGGGGTAACTCCTGAAAGGCGGCGGTCCTCCCGTCACGGAACTGAGCCGGAAGATGGGTTGTCCTTTCCCGGCGGCGCGCCTACACTGTGTCCGCCTCGTGTCCGCCTCACGGCGCTGCGATTCCAGTGAGTCCGCTATTCATCACTCCCGCAAAGGTCGGTATGCCGAAATCCTCATCCCACGCCAAAATCGCCTCCACGCGAACCGCCGCCCCGCTTATGACGTGGGAAAAGCGACGGCGCACCCTGCTGGCCGAGGAAGTCGGCGCCATTGTCAAGGACCCCGCCGGGAAGATTCGCATCGCCCTCGTTTTTCCAAACACTTATGAGCTGGGGATGTCGAATCTCGGCTTCCAGACGGTCTATCGGCTGTTCAACGATCATCCTGATGTTGTCTGCGAACGCGCCTTCCTCCCCGAACCCGAAGACCTTGAAGAACTGGAGCGCAAACGGGACCCCCTGCGCTCCATGGAGACCGCGACCCCCCTCCGGGACTTCGATGTCATCGCCTTCTCCATCTCGTTTGAACTCGATTACCTGAACGTCCTGAAGGCGCTGGACCTCGCCGGGCTTCCCCTCTTCTCCGCCGAGCGCGACGAGACTCACCCCCTCATCTGGGCGGGCGGTCCCGCGATGTACATCAACCCTGAACCCCTCGCGCCGTTTCTTGACCTTGTGGCCGTGGGCGATGGTGAGGAACTTGTCCCGGAACTGACCCTCGCGCTGCACCGCGCCGCCTTCGACAGCTCGGTTGGCGTGCGGGACCGGAACGAGCTGCTCCGCGAACTCGCCCGCGTCGAAGGGATTTATATCCCCCGCTTCTATGAGCCGGAGTATGACGATGCGGGCCGCCTTCTCGGCATGAACCGGCTGGAACCCGACGCGCCGTTCCCCGTGAAGCGCCGCGTCACCCTCAATCTGGGCGATTACGACATCTCCTCGGTCATTAGCACGCCCAACACCGAGTTCAGCGACACCCATCTGGTGGAGGTGTCGCGGGGGTGCGCCCGCAGCTGCCGCTTCTGCTTCGCGGGTTACGGCTTCCGCCCCGTCCGATACCGCAAGGCCGAGCAGGTCGCCGAACTGATGGCCCAGGGCGCCATGGCGAACGCATGCGACGCCGCCACCGACGACCCGACGCGGAACCCTCACGGCCCTCACACGCACGGCGGCCTGCGGGGACACGGCGTGAACGACGAGGACGAGGAGTCCGACAGCGCGAGCGATGACCCCACTTACGGCGACGCCCGCGACACCATGGCCGAACAGGTGGCGGGCGTGAAGGGCGTGAAGATCGGCCTGATGGGGTCCTCCCTCTCCGATAATCCGTGGACGACCGAGATCGCCAAAGGGTTCGCGGCGCAGGGGTATAGGCTGAACGCGGCGTCGCTTCGCGCGGAGACGACGGATGCGGAGCTGACGCAGGTCCTCGGCGCATCGGGGCAGAAGATGCTGACCCTCGCGCCGGAAGCGGGAACCCAGCGGCTCCGTAAGGTGATCAAGAAGCCGATGAAGGATGAGGCGATCATGCAGGCGGTCGCCAACGCGGTGGAGGGGGGCATCCGACGTATCAAATTGTATTTCATGTGCGGCCTGCCCACCGAAACCGATGAGGACATCCTCGCCATCGTGGCCCTGTGTCAGCGCATCCTCGTCGAGCATCGGCTGGAGCGGCTGGTCATCAGCCTCAACCCGTTCGTGCCCAAGCCGTCCACGCCGTTCCAGTGGCATCCGCAGGAGACAGCCAGGGGGTTCGAGCGAAAGAAGCGCCTCGTGGAAGACGCGGTGAAGGGCAGGAGGGATGTGCAGGTGCGTATGGAAAGCCCCCGCCTCTCGGAGATTCAGGCCATCCTGTCGCGGGGGGACCGCCGCGTGGCCGATCTGCTCGCGCGGGCGCATCACCTGCGGGGCGACTGGCGGCAGGCGATTCGCGATGAAGAGTTTGACCTTGAACATCACCTGCGCCGCGTCCGCGACCGCGACGAATATCTCCCGTGGGACGCGCTTGACCTCGGCCTGAGCAAGGCGTATCTCTGGGCGGAGTATCAGGCCGGGCTGGCCGGAGAGATCAATCCAAAGCCGTTCATGAATGAGCTGGGCGTCCTCAGTCCATACTGATTCCGGTGTGGACCTTTGGCGGTGGCCCAGACTGTGGCCCAGACTACTGAGGCGGCGGCTCCGCGAGGGCGAGGAGGCCCTGCGCCGTGACCGCGTCCTGAGGATACCAGGAGAAGCCGTAGACGCCTCGCAGGGGAAGCCCTTCGTCATTGGCGGCCAGGGCGGTCACGATGCGATCCGCCGCAATGCTGGCCCGCTGTCCGGTGTAGGGGAGCAGGACGCCAAATTCCCGCTTGTCGAGCCGGGCCACAATGTCCACCCGGCGGACGCTTTCACGCAGGATGCGAGCGGTGGCCCGGAGGGCGCGGGAGATCGAATCGGCGCGGCCCACTTCCGGGATGCCCATGACCGAGACGCGCGCCACGGCGAGAGGATGTTCATACCGGCGCGCTCGCTGGATTTCCTCCTCCACCCGATCCCGAAAATAGGTCGGACTGTACAAGCCCGTCGCTTCATCGACCAGTTCTGTGGGGTCGGGAGCGGCGAGTTTTTGTTCGAGGCGTCGTCCCGCGCGAGTCTTCTCTTTATCGCCCAGAGCCTCCTTCAGTCGCCGGGAGCTGCTTTTAAGGATGCGAGAGACATAGTTGCTGGAGACGCCGAGGCGCCGCGCGATCTCGGTCTGCGTCAGGTCGTTGTAGTAGATATCTTCGATGACGCGACGCTCCAGCGGCTTCAGTTGAGCGAGCGCGTCCCGGAGGACCAGGCGTTCCTCCGTGGAGAGGGACGGTTCGGGGGCGGTCTCCTGAAGGCGTTCCTCGTCTATGGCGTCGGACCCATCCTCCGGGGTCCCGATGTCAAAGCGGAGGACGTGTGACATCCGCTGCGTGGAGAGGATTTCCTGAAGGCGGGATTCGGAGAGTTCGCTTTTTTCGGCCAGTTCCTCGGCGGTCGGTTCGCGGCCCATGGTCTCGTGGAAGGTGGAGCGCGTTTTTTCGAGCCGGGTGCGCTCCTCCTGGATCCAGGCGGGCTGCCGGATGAGGGTGCCCCGGTCGCGCAGGTAATGACGGATTTGCCCGGCGATGAGATGATGCGCGTAGGTGGAGAATTGGATGTTTTGATCGGCCTTGAACAGGTCCATCGCCGAGAGGAGGCCGAGATTGCCTTCCTGCACGAGGTCCTCGAACGTCTCGCCGCTGCCGGTAAACTTCACGGCGACGCTCTTCACCAGCGGGGCGAACGCGCCCAGCAGCGCTTCGCGGGCGCGGGAGTCGTGATCGTCGCGGGCGCGCCGGATCAACTCATTGATCACCGTAGGGGAGATGGCCATATGGACTCTAGTATAGTGAGCGACGGCCCTTCAGGGAAGGCGAGTGACCCTTCAGGGAAGGCGAGTGACCCTTCAGGGAAGAGGCATTTCATCACAGCGCCCGGCGTGAAGTTGCGCCTGAAGGGGCGCGAACTCGGCCTTCGCGGGCCAGGGCGACGGCGAGAACCGGCAGCCGTCTCCGGGGCACCCTCTCGCCGCCATGCGCCTGTCCCCGCGTTCCTAATCCTGTCTATCGGTTTTTGGACCCGTTCAGCTAACCCTCAACCAGAAGTCCCTGTCGCCAGGCCGGTTGATCTTAGCGACAGGAAGGCGTGATACTACCAGCGTACCGGAAACGTCGCCCGGAAGCCCTGCGGCTTCCATCACGCCTTTCGCGCTTTACCACCTCTGCGTTCCGGTCAGGAGAGTCCGTCCATGAGCATGGGCAAAGAGTTTCAGGAGTTCATTCTGCGGGGCAATGTGGTGGACCTGGCCATTGGCGTCGTCATCGGGGCGGCGTTCACCAGCGTGGTGGATTCGTTTGTCAAAGGTATTCTCACCCCGCTAATCTCCATACCGGGCAAGGTTAATTTCGCCGATGTCGTCCTCACCGTCGGCGGCGCGAAGTTTCTGATCGGGACGTTCATCAACAGCCTCATCAGCTTCCTCATCGTCGCCTTCACGGTCTTCTTCCTGGTGGTGAAGCCGGTCAATATGCTGATGAACCGCCTCAAGCCGCAAACTCCGACCGAAACGACGACGCGGCAATGCCCCTTCTGCCTGAGCAGCATCCCAAACGAGGCGACCCGGTGCTCCTTCTGCACGTCGGCGGTTGACACAGCCTGAGCGGCGCTGAGCGGCGTTAATGGCCGGAGAGAGCCTTCTGGAGGGCGAAAATCGGCGTGATGACCGAGATCGCGATGCCGCCGATGATGAGGCCGAGGAAGACGATGAGGGTCGGTTCGATCATAGAGACGAGTCCCTTGATCGCCACATCCACTTCGCGCTCATAGAAGTCC
>JBBRGS010000225.1:0-5952 GCA_038240635.1 Armatimonadota bacterium | reverse complement strand
GGGACGTAGATGCGATCCCAGCCCGCCCGCGCCGCTCTCAGGCACCAGTCCACATCCTCGCAATACATGAAGAAATTGGAGTCCAGCAGGCCGATGTCGCGGAGGCAGTCGGCTCGCATCATCAGGCACGCGCCGCTGATGACTTCCATGTGGCCCGGACGCCAGGCGCTCGCTTCACTCTGGAAGTGCGCGCCAAACACGGGCGAGCGCGGGAACGCCTTGTCGAGCAGCAGCTGCTCCCACAACAGCGTGCGGAGGGTGATGAAGCCCGATCCCGAAGGCTGAAAGCGGCCATCCGGGTAGACCAGCCGCCCACCGCACGCTCCGGCCTTCGGGCGCTCGTCCAGACAACGCGCGAGGGCGTCCAGCGCGGCCGGCCCCACCTCGGTGTCGGAGTTGAGCAGCAGCCGATACTTGCCCGTCGCCGCTTGCAGGCCAACGTTGTTCCCTCCCGCAAAGCCGAGGTTGGCGCCCGTTTCGATCAGCCGCGCGTGAGGAAACTCGGTCGTCACGGCTTCAGGGCTGCCGTCGGTGGAGGCGTTGTCCACCACGATGACTTCCATGCTGCCGGTGGCCGGATACCGCTCCAGCGCCCGCAGGCTCGCCCGCAGCAGGTCCACCGTGTTGTAGCTGAGGAGGATGACGGAGAGGCGCATGAGGGGTTCCACGAGCGCGGGGAAAGGCCGCTCAGCCGGAGTGGCCCGCTTCGGCGTCATCGGCGGCTTCGGCGGCGCGGGTGGCCTCCAGGTACGCCTCCACGACCTCGTCGGTGGGGCCGTCCTGCCGCATCTCACCTTTCACGATCCAGAGCGTGCGCGGCGCCACCCGCTTCACCGCATCCAGGTCGTGTGACACAAAGAGGATGGTCCGGCCTTCGCGCTGGAACCGTTCGATTTGCCGGTAACACTTGTGCTGAAACGCCTCGTCGCCCACAGCCAGCACTTCGTCCACGAGGAGGATGTCCGGCTCAGTCTGCACCGCGATGGAGAAGCCGAGGCGCATCTGCATCCCCGACGAGTACGTCTTGATCGGCGTATCCATGAACGACTCCAGTTCGCTGAAGGCGATGATGTCGTCCATGCGGGCGGCGATCTCCCGGCGGGAGAGGCCGAGCAGCGCGCCGTTCAGCACGATGTTCTCCCGCCCGGTGAGGTCGGGATGGAACCCGGCGCCCAGTTCCAGCAGCGGCGCCACGCGACCCCGCGCCTCAACGCGGCCCTGGGTGGGGCGGTACACCCGCGCCAGCGCTCCCAGCAGGGTACTCTTGCCCGACCCGTTGCGCCCGATGACCGCCACCGACTCCCCGGCGCGCACGGTGAAGGTGAGGTCCCGCAGCGCCCAGACCGGCTCCGGCTTCTGGCGCGCCTGGAACGCGAACAGCGCTTTGAGCGACCCCATGCCGGGCTTGTACTGCGGAAACGCCTTCCACAGCCCTTCGGCGAGGAGGGCCGGTCGCCCCAATTCGGGAGAGGAAGGAGGTCTCATAACCGTTCGGCGAACTCCCACTTCCGCCGGTTGAAGAAGGCGTATCCGAGCAGAGCGGCGCCCACGCACTCCACAACGGTGATCGCCAGGACCAGCGCGTCCTGCTCGGTGAAGATGCGCATCCGGGGGTCAAGGGGCGTGGCGTGGCTGAGGAGCGCCTTCTGATACAGGTAGATGAGCGACGCCATCGGGTTGAGGCGATACCAGAAGAAGAGGCTTTGCGATGCGGGCGACAGCGGGTCCTTCCCCACCGCGATGCTCACCGTGCCGTAGATGATCGGGCAGGCGTAGAAGAGGAGGTTGACCAAAATCTGCACGATGAACTTCACGTCTTCATAATAGACGTTCAGCGCGCTCACCATGAGGGCCAGCCCGACGCACAGCAGCGCGTGGAGCGTCACAATCCCTGGCAGCCACAGCAGCGCCCAGCCCCACCAGGGCGGCGCCACCAGCGCATGGCTGTGATAGATGGGAAACAGCAGCCCATACGCGAAGAAGACGAGCAGCGACAGCCCCAAATGCGTCAGGTTGGAGAGGACCGACGCCAGCGGGATCACTTCGCGCGGGAAGTACACCTTCTTCAGCAGGTTGTAATGGATCAAAATGGACTGCGCGGCGTCGAGGATGGAGTTTTGGAAGAAGGACCAGGGCAGGATGGCGGCCAGCACCCACGCCGAATAATTCTCCACTTTATAGCGCAGAACAAACTTAAAGATGACCGTCAGCACGACCATCTGCATCAGCGGGTTGATGAGCGACCAGAGAAAGCCCAGCGCCGACCGCTTGTAGCGCACCTTGAGGTCCCGCGCCACCAGCACGGCGAGGAGTTCGCGGTAACGATACAGCTCCCTGAGATCGGTCAGCATAAGGGCGGCGCGTTCCGCGAGCGGAGGGGCGGCGAAGGAGGAGAGTTATTCACGCGAATCGTTCGGAGCTGCCGCAACCGCCCCAGCGCCCCTGTGAGGGCGCTACCGAAAGGCCGCAATCCGCCGCGCCGTGGCGAATCTGGGCGCCGCCGTGCGCATGGGCGGCGCTCCTCTTCGTCATTTCCACCGACCTGGGGTCCTCGGTGAAGACGCGAGGCCTCCTGTTTCGAGTTCTGGGGAGCGTCTGGCCGGGGGTCCTGAGCCTGCCACCGGAGACGCAAAACGTAGTGGAGTACACCCTGCGAAAGACCGGCCACGTCAGCGAGTACGCGGTGCTGGCCGCGCTCCTCTTCCGAGCGTTCCGGGCGACGCGGCCCCTGGACGGGCGCATCCGCCTCTGGGCGTGGCTCGCCGCCGTGGCGTACGCCGCCTCCGATGAGTGGCACCAGAGTTTTACGCCCAGCCGCACCGCCACCCCCAAAGATGTGGCGTGGGATGCGGCGGGCGCGCTCCTCGGCGTGGGACTTGCTGCGGCGTGGGCGGCCTGGGCGGCGAAGCGGAGGGGCCGCGCGGATGCGAAGGGCGCGGGGGAGGAGCGCGGACCCTAGAAGCGGGGCAGGTTCTCCTCCGTCGGCTCGTGGAGGGTGATCATGTCCTTGTCCATCAACTCCTGAATGAACTCCAGGCAGTCAGCGCGGGCGGTGTCCGGGTCCACATCGAACTCCTCCGCCATGCCTTCCACCACCTGCCGCACGGTGTAATCGCCGTCGGCTTTGGCCCAGATGTAGGTCGCCGGGTCGTTGAGAGTGTGCATGTAGCTGTCAATCGGCGTCACGATGACCGTTTCCCCGGCGATGGGGCGCCAGGCGGCGTGGGGGTGGCGCACGAGCAATTTGTCCATCACGTCTTCCTGCATAGTGGGGAACTCCCTGGGACTGAGGCGGCGCGGCTCCTCACGCGGGGCGAGGAACAGGCAGAGGCTGAGGCGCGGGGTTAACGGGATTGATCGGGGACATTCGCCACGACGTTCCAGAAGGTGTTGTCGAGGCGGAAATGGAGGGCGGCGGTCGAGACGGTCTGCACGAGATCGGCGACGCGATCCACGACCCGGTTGACGAGGTTCGGCTCGTGCGCGAAGAAGAGGATGCACGGCATGAGCCGCTTCAGGGCCTCGCGGGGAGTCTGTTCGACGAGATAGACCTCCGGGTCCTGTTTCAGCAGGAGGAGTTTAGCCAGCGGGGCGCTGACGTTCTCCCCGTTCTTCTGAAGTTCGCCCCAGAAGGGGGTCCCGAACGCGCGATACTCCCCGTCCACCTTCCGCACGAGGGTGAGTTCGTCGGAGAGGATGACGCGGGGGGCGGAGAGGATAGTCGTCGTCGTTTTGCCGGAGCCGCTCACGCCGTAGAAGAGGTACGCGCGGCCCGCTTCCACAATCGAGGAGCCGTGGATGAGCGCTCCGTCCATGTCGAGGAAGATGAGCGTGAAGAAGACCCGCAGCATTGAATCGAAGGAGTACATACTGCGCGCCACGCTTCCCGTGACGGTTTGTGCGGCTACCTCGTACGTCACCTGGAAGTCCCGGCGGTGGATGCGGTAGCCGTCGTCGGTCGCTTCCACGGTGGGTGTGGCTTCGCTGCCGGGGAGAAGGTCCGGCTGGACGGTGATGTTCAGATCAAACGAGTGGGGATGCGGCGCGTCGGCGGACGGCTGCTGGAACCCTTCGTAACGGTCACGGATCAGGTCGAGGTACGTCTCGTCGTCACACCGAATGACGACGCGCACGCCGCCAATTTCCAGCGGGACGACGCCAGGGAGGGGTTGAACGGTATTTGCCGCCGAAGTCACGCTGCTTTCGCCCTGATAAACTGCCCTCAACTGGCACTCTCCCTGGGGGGCGCGTCACAGCGCGCGCCGGTGGTGTGGGGGGAAGGCGCGATGGGGCGCCCTTCGGTGGGTCCTGTTGGGACCGCGCCCGCGGTTGGGTTCGCTTCGGCCATCGGTTCCGCCCGGCGGTCGCCTTCAGGGGACGCGTGAGGGGTGAGGCTCCGCGTGAAGACGCGCGCTTCCGCCGCCTCGTCGGGCCGGGAGGACGGGAACAACGCTTCCAGCGCGGAGGAGGGTGCGCCGGACCCCGCGCGCCAGCCATGTTTCGCCAGGAGGCGCCGCGCCGCCGAAGCGTTCGCCGGAATCCTCGCCGACAGTTCCCGGCGCCCATCCGCCGCTTCTGGCAGCGCCTCTTCCAGCGCCGCCAGAAGTCGCTCGCCCCAGCCGAAGCCTCGCGCCAGCGGGTGCAGATACAAGTCCGTGAGCCACGCTTCGCCGTTCCCGGTGAAGCGGAGCGCCCCGATACCGAGAAGCCGTCGCCCATCGTCCAGCGCCCGGAGGACCGCGCCGTCTCCGGTGGCGTCCTCGATGCGCCTGGCGACCCACGCGCGCATTTGGGCGAAGTCGCGCTGCGGCTGGAGGTCCCAGAGGCAGTTGGCCAGCGTGTCGGCGTCGTCGGGCGTCACGTCGCGCGTGGAGATGTCTCTGGGGGGATGAGCGCGACGGTGGCGGCGATACGGCGGCGCGTGGAGCAACAATCGTAAGGTTCGACGGCGGAGGGCGGCGCCCTTCCAAAAAAGGGCGGACCATGGGCCGGAGAGTTCCGCCGCGAGGAGTTGAAGCGCCCGTCCGCGCCCGTCCACAAGGGAGACGACACGCCCGTCGCGCTCCACCGCTTCCACGCGGCCCATCAGTTGGTTGGGCAGCACGGGAGGATCAAAATTGCCGAGGGTGTCCCCTTTGGCGATGAGGGGGGACTCCGCGTCGAAGGGGGGCGTCATCACGCGATGCGCCACAAGTCGGCTGTCGCGCTCGTAAAACACGATGTCGCCGCGCCGTAGGGCCGTCCATCCCACCGGACGCACCTGCGCCGTCTCGCCGGGACGGATGAAGGGGAACATGGACATCCCATGCAGGATGATCCGAAGCGGGTGCCCGGAGCGCAGCACGTCGCGCTGGAGGGCGATGATACCGGGATGCACGCGCGCGGAAACGTCCTGCTCGATCATGGCCCTTCATTCACTTCAGCGTCGCGCCTCGTCCCGCGAGGGCGCTTCCTCTTCCACGGCGTCGCCCCGAACAGCAGTGGAGGCCGCGCAACAACGGGAGTATAGCGCGAGGCCCGGCTGCGAACAACCTTCCTGGGCGACTGGGGTGTGGTTCAAAGATTTGCGAGCGGGAGAGAGGGAGCGTTTCCGCCGAGCGACAGACTGAAGTCCTTCGCTCAGAGCCTTCGGCTAAGCGTCCGCCTACGCGGACGCCTCTCTTCCTCACCCTCCTGATGTTGGGGGAGCGCCCCGGACATGGGGAGTTCCTGTCTCGGAGGCTCAGAGGTCCGGGCGGTTGAAACCGCTGCAACACCCACACAAAGTCGGCCTTCGCCGACTCCCGCCCTGTCGAAGCCTTCTGTCCTTTAGCGACCCCCCCTACCTCACCCCGGCCTTCGGCCACCCCTCTCCCACAGGAGAGGGGCTGGGGAGATCGTGAGCTCGCGCCCCATCATTCCTCCCCGAACTCGCGCATCGATCCCCTAACCCGCGCAGGCGGGTTTCGTGTG
>JBBRGS010000224.1:0-5954 GCA_038240635.1 Armatimonadota bacterium | reverse complement strand
CGGCGCGGAAGGTGTTGATCGCCGCCATCAGGGACTCATTCGTCTGCGAGTGACCGACGTCAAACCCGGTGAAATTCCATGAATATCCGCGCCAGACACTTACACTCGATGGTGAAACAATTTTGACCGCTTGTCGCAACGCAACCATATTGAGGATTTCGCCATGCCTGACCCGGTGACTTCATATGCCGCATTGTTCGAATCGATTTACGCAGCCGCCAATGACACCCTCGGTCAGGTGCCGTGGGATCGACACGCTGCCCACCCGGAGCTTGAGCGATGGTTAGCCGAAGAGGATGTTACACCTGCAGGTCGATCTGCACTGATAGTTGGGTGTGGACTCGGTGATGACGCTGAGCGTGTGGCTGAGACTGGATATGTCACAACCGGGTTCGACGTCTCGCCAAGTGCAATCGAGGCAGCAGGTAAACGATTCCCCGACTCATCAGTGAACTACCAGGTCGCCGATCTGCTGGACCTCCCGGAGGAATGGGAGAGGGCATTTGATCTCGTAGTGGAGATCAGGACCGTACAGGCGATGCCAATGCATCTGCGTGCGCAGGTAATTGCCGCCATCAGCAAGCTTGTTGCCCCCGGCGGAACTTTGCTGGTCATCGCCAACGCCCGACCAGATCACGAAGTGATTCCGAGTGGTCCGCCCTGGCCGCTGAGTGGCGAAGAGCTGGATCTCTTTGCCAGTGCAGGGCTTGAAGAAGTGTCACGCGAACTTCAACCGCTCGACTCCAGGACCTGGACTGCGATCTTCCAGGCCCCGGCAGGCTGACACGAGATGTTATCGCCCGTCCGCTTGTCCTGGGCTCCAGATGAGGAGTTCACCATCTGGGGACGGAGCGTGGGAAGATGGAGAGAGTACGTCAAGGCTTCGCCTTCCCACCATCTCCTGGAGGTTCCACCATGGTCATCTCACAATCACCCATCACCGATAACGGGGCCGTTGTTGTCAACACCTCTGGTCGCCCCAATGCCGCCCATCGACCGGTACCCCTTGGAGCAGTGCGTTTCACCGATGAGTTTCTTGCACCCCGTCTGCGCATCAATCACGACGTCACCATTCCGTCGCAATTTGCCCATCTCGAAGATACCAATCGCCTGCGCAACTTCCAGCGGGCGGCCGGTGACGTAGAGGCCCCATTCGAGGGTATCTACTTCAACGACTCCGATGTCTACAAATGGATGGAAGCCGCCGCATGGTCCCTTGCCACCGAACCCGACGCCGCTCTCCAGGCCATGCTCGATGACGCCCTTCAGGAGGTGAAGGACGCCCAGGATTCAGACGGATACCTGAACACTTATTTCACCTTCGAACGCGCCGCCGAGCGGTACTCCAACCTCCGCGACATGCACGAGCTCTACTGCGCTGGGCACCTCCTCCAGGCCGCCGTCGCCCACCACCGCGCCACCGGCTCCAGCGCCTTCCTCCAGGTCGCCATCCGCCTTGCCGACCACCTTTGGGACACCTTCGGTCCCGGCAAACAGCCCGGAGCCCCCGGCCACGAAGAGGTCGAAATGGCGCTCGTGGAGCTGTTCCGCGACACCGGCGACGACCGCTACCTCCGCCTCGCCGACTCCTTCCTCTCCAACCGAGGACTGAAGCCGCCCCTCGTGGGCGGCAGTCCCTACCATCAGGACCACCTCCCCTTCCGCGAACTCAATCACGTCACCGGGCACGCCGTCCGCGCGCTCTACCTCACCTGCGGCGCCGCCGACGTGGTGGCCGAAACCGGTGAAGCGGCTCTCCTGAACGCCCTCGAAGCCCAGTGGAGCAACTTCCACGCGAAGCGCCAGTACGTCACCGGTGGCGCCGGCGCCCGCTACGAAGGGGAAGCCTTCGGCGACGATTACGAACTCCCGAACGACCGCGCCTACGCCGAAACCTGCGCCGCCATCGCCTCCGTCATGTGGAACTGGCGCATGCTCGCCCTCGACGGCGACGCCCGCTTCGCCGACGACCTCGAAACCGCCCTCTACAACGGCGTCCTTTCCGGTCTCTCCCTCGACGGCCAGGCGTACTTCTACCAAAACCCCCTCGCTGACCGGGGCCATCACCGCCGCCAGCCCTGGTTCGGGTGCGCCTGCTGCCCGCCCAACATCGCCCGACTCCTCGCCTCCCTCCCTGGCTACCTTGCTTCCACAAGCGAGGATGGCGTCTGGATTCACCTGTACGCCGCCAATGAATCCCGCGTCTCACTCTCCGATGGGAATTCGGCGACCGTCACCGTTCAAACCGAGTACCCCTGGGACGGCGAGGTGACGCTCACCCTTGCGCCGGAACAGCCCGCGCCGTTCGTCCTCCATCTGCGCATCCCCGCCTGGTGCGCCGACGCCTCCGTCCGTGTGAACGGCGAGCCGGTGGAAGCGCATCCCACTCCCGGCGACTACTTCCCCCTGCGCCGCACGTGGAAAACGGGCGACACCGTGACCCTCACGCTGCCGATGCCGGTCACGCTTCTCGCGGCGCACCCGCACACCGCCAATACGGGCCGCGTCACCCTCCGCCGGGGGCCGCTCGTCTACTGCATCGAGGCCGCTGACCATCCCGGCGTGGACGTGTGGGACCTCCAGCTCCCCGCAAGCGCCGAGTGGGCGACCGAGGCTCGCCCCGATCTCCTCGGCGGCGTCACCGTGCTGAAGACCACGGGCATCCTCTGCGATTTACAAGGCTGGGATGACGCCCTCTATCGCCCTGCCCACACACCGCCCGCCCAAACCCGTGAAACACCGCTCACCGCCATCCCTTACTACGCCTGGGCCAACCGTGACCCCGGCCCCATGCAGGTCTGGATTCCCCTCGCATAACCGCGATAGTCCCCTTTCCCACTATGCCTGAAAGAATGCTCCCATGCCCTCGCCTACATCGCTTGACGACTTCCTCTTCGACCTGCGCGGCTTCCTCGTGCTGGAGAATGCGGTCGAATCCGACCTGCTGGCCGACCTGAACGCCGACTTCGACGCCTTTCCGCCCCTCAATCCCGGCGAATGGTGGGGCAACGCCCAGCGCCGAGACTACACCGCCTCCACCGGCTTCGAGCTGCACAACTGCGTGGAGGCGGGAGCGCCGTTCGAGCGCCTGATAGATCATCCCGCATGGATCGAACACGTCCGGCGCTACTGTGGAGAGCATAACTCCTACGTCGAAGGGCTGTTCATAGACGAAGCCATCGCCAGTGTGCGGCGCTCCGGCGGCCATCATCCCGTTCATTCCGGCGGGTATCGCGGCGCCCTGCGCGGGGCGTACAGGTACGCCAACGGCGTCTTCCGCTGCGGCCAGTGCAACATCATCGTCGCCCTCACCGACATCGGCCCCGACGACGGCCCGACCATGGTGATCCCCGGCAGCCACAAGTCTAACTTCCCGCATCCGCACGCCGGAGATTACGGGCGCGATGAGCGGATGGACACGCTGGAGGGCGCGGTCGCGGTTCCCCTGAAGAAGGGAGACGCCCTCCTGTTTGTAGACGGCATCATGCACGGAGGGTCGAGCCGTGTGAACCCAGAGGGCGAGCGGCGCGTCATCATCTACCGGTATGGGGTGAGCTGGGCCGCCACGCGCTTCGGCTACGAGTACTCCCCGGCCCTGCTGGAGCGCCTGACGCCCGCGCGCCGCGCCATTCTCCAGCCCATCGCGCCCCTCCGTCCGCCTTCAATTCCACGTTGACCGACTCATCCACCCAGATGTCGGCCATATATTCGCCGACGGCGTACCCCCGAAACTTCACCTTCAGTGGCGCCTACCCTCTCGCCTTGATCCCTTTCTGGTGCAGGGCGACCAGCAGCGCCCGTTGATAGACCGATTCCAGAAAACCGAAACCGAGTTCCTCCACCACTTCCCGGCACGCCTCCAGAATGCGCTCGGTTAATTCGTCGTGCGGGAACATGCTCACCCTCTGCGCCCCAATGCGGCAATGTCTCTCCCGCCCTTTGGAAACGCCGCCTGTCATGAAACGGATGTTCTAACTTTAGCGCCCTCCATCCTCTTCAGCAAGAAGAAAAAAAGAAAAGCAATCCGTTTCAATGTCAGCAAAGAGACGCTCTTCGGTTACCTCAGCAGGGATAACGCCGGAGACCGCGAAGGAGTAGGAAGACTTCTCCGCCGCACGCGGAACCTGACCGCCCTATCGAGGTGATGAGCATGGCCGCCGCCAAAACCACTCGCCGCGAATTTCTCGCCCGCGCCGCCGCGACCACCGGCGCCGGAGCCGCCCTCGGCTTTCCCACCATCATCCCGCGCCACGTCCTCGCCGCGCCCGGCCAACCTGGCGCCAACGACCGGCTCGTCATCGGGTACATCGGCGTGGGCGGTATGGGCAGCGGGCACGTCCGCGAAGATGACTCCACCATCGGAGCGATCTGTGATGTGGACACCACCCATATCGCCAGTAATCTCCCCAAAGCGACCAAAAGCGTCCCCTTCACCACGCAGGATTATCGCCGCGTCCTCGACCGCAAGGATATTGACGCCGTCTTCATCGCCACGCCGGACCATTGGCACGCCGTGCAAATGGTTCAGGCCTGCCAGGCGGGCAAGGACGTGTACACCGAGAAGCCGACCTGCCGCACCCTTGAAGAGGGCCACGCGATGATCAACGCCGCCCAACGGTATGGCCGCGTGGTGCAGGTGGGGGCGCAGGGCCGCTCCACCTCGGCGGGACGCGCCGCCTGCTCCTACATCCGCAACGGACAACTCGGTAAGGTGAGCCGCGTCGAGGTCTGGCATCCGGATAACTTCGATGGCGGCTGGGGAGAGGTCCAGGCCCCGCCCAAAGAACTCGACTGGAATATGTGGCTCGGCCCCATGCGGTGGCGCGAGTACAACCCTCAAATCGTCCACTTCAACTTCCGCTGGCTACTCGACTCCGGCGGTGGGTTCATCCGGGACCGGGGCAATCATGCGATGAACATCGTCTTCTGGTGCCTTAACCTGGACAACACCGGCCCCGTCTCCGTGGAGGCTACCGGCGACCCGTATACCGAGGGCGCTTACGACGCGCCGAAGCGGTTGCAGGCCACCTGGGAGTTCGAGGACCCGAAGCTCACCGTCACGTGGGAGCAGCCGGGCGGGAAATACGGCATTGAGTGGGGCGAGAAGTTCATCGGCGACAAGGACACCCTCCTCGTCTCCGGCGGCGACGGCGGCTGCGACACCGAGCAGAAGGCGAAGGAGTACACCGCGCCAGCCAATGGCGTGCAGGTCGAGCGCAGCGACGATCACCGGGCCAACTTCATGGAGTGCATCCGCACCCGAAAGCCGCCGATCTCCAATATTAACGCGCTTGTCCACGTGATCACGCTGCCGATCACCGCGCTCATCGCGTACCAACTGGGGCGGAAACTAAAGTTTGATCCGAAGGAACGGCGCTTCATCGGCGACGACGAAGCGAACCGGCTCGCCAGCCAGCCGTACCGCTACCCGTGGACCCTCACCTGACGGACCCGCGCTCCCCTCGACGAAGCGCCTGAAGCCTCATCGGACAAAGGAGTACTCTCATGGCCAATACTCTGGAGATCGCTTCCTTCATCCAGCGCGTCCAAAACGCGGACGCCGCTCAGCGGATGGCCGTGGCGCACGCGGCGGGTCCCGAAGGCGCGGCGGCGGTGAAGCCCCTGTCGGCCCTGCTGGCCGGGGACGACAAGGGCGTGGCGAAAGCCGCCGACGAAGCCCTGATCCGCATCGCTCATTACGCCGCGCGGCCCGGAGCCGTCCCGGAGGCGCGCAGTGTGTCGCGGGAACTGGCGCAATTGACCCCTCCCGCGCAGCCGATGGTCGTGCGGCGGCGGGCGACCCGTCTGCTGGAGTTCGTGGGCGGCGACGACGCGGTCCCGACCCTCGCGGCCCTGCTGAAGGACGCCGAACTGCGGGAGGACGCGCGCCTCACGCTGGAGCGCATCCCCGGTCGGGCGTCCACGCGGGCGCTGGAGGCGGCGGCGAAAAGCGG
>JBBRGS010000223.1:0-6127 GCA_038240635.1 Armatimonadota bacterium | reverse complement strand
GCCCGCCCGACCTGCGGCTGGATCGGCTGCGGCGCAATCTGGAGTGGCTGAACCGACATCTCAAGCCGTCGCCGGAGGGCTGACTTCCCCCTTTTCCGAGCGTTGAACCCGCGAAGGCGCATCAGTTACAGTGAAACGGTGGCGCCGCTTCAAACGTGAGCGCTCCGAACGACCCAGGGGAGGGACACGCCGAGCGGCAGAGCGAACCCATACTTGTCTCCGTGACCGTTCGACAAGCTGAACTCTTTCGCTCGGTCAGGTTCACCCATAAATTGCCACCAAAGGAGCGCCATGCCTGTCAACGAATCCCGCCTCGTTCAGGAATTCCTGAGCCTCATCCAGATCAACACGCCGCCGCTCCACGAGAAGCCCGTCGCCGACCGGCTGGAGGCGCAGCTGAAGGAACTCGGTTTCTCTGTCACCCGCGACAACGCCGGGGAAGAGACTGGCGGCGACACAGGCAATCTCCTCGCCTTCCGCAAGGGGGAAGTCCCCGGCGCGCCAATCCTCATGCTGAACGCGCACATGGACACCGTGCAGCCGACCGCCGGGCTGGTCCCTCGCCTCGAAGACGGCTGGATTCACACGAGCGGCGACACCATCCTCGGCGCGGACGACAAGGCGGGCATCGCGGCGATCATGGAGGGCGTGCGGTCTCTGGTGGAGGACGGCGAGCGGATCGGCGACCTGGAGGTGATCTTCACCATCTCCGAGGAGACCGGCCTCATTGGGGCGCAGCATCTCGCCTTCGATCAGGTGCGCTCTCCTCGCGCGTACGTGTTCGACTCCGGGCCGCCCGCTGGGGCCATCGTCACGTCCGCCCCCACGCAGGACAACCTCACCGCCACCTTCACCGGCAAGGCCGCCCACGCCGCCGTCGCGCCGGAGACGGGCGTCAACGCCATCAGCGCCGCCGCTCACGCCATCAGCCGCATGACCCTGGGCCGCCGCGACGACCGCACCACCTGCAACGTCGGCGTCATCGAGGGCGGGACGGCGACCAACATCATCCCCGACCATGTGAGGGTGAAGGCCGAGGCGCGCAGCCGCGATCCCGAACGGCTGGAACGGCTGGCACAGGAGATGACAGCCCTCTTCCACGACGGCGCAAACGTCGTCGGCGCGCAGGTGGAGGTCGTCCGCGAACGGAAATACCTCGGCTTTGAAATCGCGCCTGATGACGAGCTGGTCCGGTGGGCGGAGGACGCCGCAAAAACCGTCGGCGCCGATCCCGTGATCCGCCCCGGCGCGGGGGGCAGCGATGCCAACATCTTCAACGCACGGGGGATTAAGGCGGTCGCCATCGGCGTCGGCTATTACGATCCGCATGGCGTGAAGGAGCGCATCGCCGTCGCCGACATGACTCGCGCCGCCGAAGTCGCCCGCGCTCTCGTCCTGCGCATGGTTCAGGAAGCGGGCGCCGTATGAGGGCATCCCTCTCGTGCTGAACGTCCTCACGGGCCGCGTAAATGAGATTCTGGAGTCCCGCGACGGGGTGAATCGCCTGCGTGTCGCCCCCGATGGCGAGACGGACACTTCGCGCCTCGCCCTCAATTATCCGGCGCTCTCAGGCCCGGTTGTCCTTGGCGACCGGGTACTGCTCAACACCACCGCCACCGATCTCGAACTCGGCACCGGCGGGTGGGACTTCGTGATCGCCAACCTCACCCGGTGCCACCGCTACCCGCAGGACACCTACGGCGCCGCCACGCCCGGCCACCTGATGAAACTGCGCTACACCCCGCAGCAGTTCGCCACACTGGCGGCGGAGGAGGCGTACCCGGACGGAACGCTCTCGCTGGGAGGCCGCCCGGTTCTGGTCGCCGAGCTGCACAGCCATCTGGTCCCCGCATTGCTGGGCCTCGGCGTGGCGCTGGCGGCGGCGGGACAGCCCCCCCCCCGCGTGGCGTACCTCATGCCCGACACCGCCGCGCTGCCCCTCGCCTTCAGCGACACCGTGGCCATGCTGCGCGAGCGGGGCCTCCTCAGCCTCAGCGTGACGTGTGGCCACGCCTTCGGGGGAGAGATCGAGGCGGTCAACATACCCAGTGGCATGACGCTGGCGGTGGAACCCGGTTCATGTGACGCGCTGATTGTGGCGCAGGGACCAGGGAACGCGGGGACGGGCAGCGCGTTCGGGTTTGGGGGAGCCGCGCAGGCCGACGCACTGCACGCGGCGGTCGCGCTGGGTGGAGACGCGATCCTCATCCCGCGCGTCAGCGCCGCCGACCTCCGGCCACGGCATCGCGGGGTGAGCCACCACACGCGCGCCCTGCTGGAGACGCTGCTGCTCGCGCCCGTGACCGTCGCCATGCCGGACGCCTGGCCCCAGGCCGCTCATGAGGACGATGCGCCCTCGTACGCTCTCCCGGTGTCGCGGCACGGCGTGGATCATCCGGTGGCCCAGGCGCCCGCCGAGATGTTGAGCGCGGTCCTCGCCGCCACGGACCTCCCGCTCAAGAGCATGGGGCGCGGCTGGGCCGATGATCCGGTCTTCTTTCTCGCGGCGGCGGCGGGCGGATGGGTCGCCGGGCAACGGTTGCTCGCGTGGCGGGAAACGCAGGCGAACCAGAAGGAGGTGGCAAAATGAGCGCGGGAGAGACGATCACTCACACGCAAACGATCTACGAAGGCCGAACCGTCACCCTTAAACTCCACGACGTGCGCCTCACGGATGGGCAGGAGTCGAAGCGGGAGATCGTGGAGCACCGGGGCGCCGTGGCGATGGTCGCCCTCACCCCCGACAGCGACCTGCTGATGGTGCGGCAGTTCCGTCTCGCCGCCGGAGATACGCTGCTGGAACTCCCGGCGGGGACGCTGGAACCTGGAGAGGAACCGCTCGCCGCCGCCGCGCGGGAGCTGGAGGAGGAGACGGGGATGAAAGCCGGACATCTGGAGGAGATCGCCTCCTTCTTTCCGTCGCCCGGCTGCCTCACGGAGCGCATCACGGTCTTCCTCGCCACGGAACTCACGCCGTCCGCGCAAAATCTCGATGAGGATGAGGTGGTGGAAGTCGTCCGGCTGCCTTTGGAGCGGGCGCTGGCCATGTGCGCCGACGGTTCCATCCGGGATGGCAAGACAATCATCGGCGTATCGCTGGCGCAGCGACAACGAGCTGCGCGGCCTGCCGGAGGGAGAGAGCGCCTTTGAATCGGAACGGGTTGGGTTTCAGGATGCGAGGGGGCTGGAGAGGGTGGGGCGGCGCGCTGAGCGCCCTCGCCTGCCTGCTGATATTGTGCGCCGGGTGCGACTCGCTCAACCCGTATCGCGTGGGCGAGAAAGCGGTCGCCAAATACATGGTGACGTTTCTCGGTCCGGCGGAGCGGTATCAGGTCCATATCGACAAGGAAGGCGCCCGCCTGCGAGGCGGGTATGTCGCCCACATGACGATTGCCGGGGACGAGGTTCGCACGGCGAGCGGGTTCTCCATGCGCCGCCTGGATGCGGACCTGTATGGGGTCCGATTTAACTCAAAGACGCGCAAATTGCAGAGCATCGAGCGGAGCGCGTTCACTGCGTTTGTTACGCAGGCCGCCGCCAACGAGTACCTTGGGGCGCACAATCGGGGCATCCCCGGCCTGAGCGTGACGTTTGAGCCGGGGACCTTCGTGGCGCACGCCGCGCCGCAACTTCTCGGCGTGACCATTCCCGTGACGCTGAAGGGCCGGGCGTACGCGGCGGACGGCGCCCTCATCAACTTCGAGACCGATCAGCTGGCCGTCTCCCGCCTCACCATTCCCCTCGCCGCCGTGCGGTATGTGCAGGACAAGGTGAATCCCGTGTTCGACGTGCGCGAGTTGAAACTGCCCGCCGAGGTGGAGTCGGTGGAGAGCGGAGCGGGCGAGATGATTATGCGGGGTCGGGTAAAACTTCCGCAGGGGTGACGAAAGCGCCTGCAAGCTGGGCATCCGACTGCGCGAACGCCTGTCCTGATCTGCATCACTCTAAAGGCTCAGCGGTTCTGGCGTTTGAAACCGCTGCAACGACCGCCCAAAGTCGGCCTTCGCCGACTCCTGCACTGCCGAAAGTTTCCTCGAACGAGCGACCTCCTAACCCGCGCAGGCGGACGCTGAGCCGAAGGCTCCGAGCGACAGAGTGAACTCTTTCGCTCGGCAGAGGCGGATAGGGGTTCACTCGCTCGGCGATGGCGCTCCCCACACTTTCGCTCGGCATGGACGACCTGGCGTACACTCTGTCGCCGTCCCTCCGGATGCGTTCATGTCATCGAGGTTTGGCTCAGCGCCGGGTGCATCGTTTGGCCTTTGCCGCGCGGGTCCGGTATCTTTATAGGGATTGTCCCGCCCTCCGGAGGTCCCGCTTGCCTGCCAACGCTCCATGTCGCCCCCGTGGCTTCCTCTCCCTGATCGTCGTCCTGTGGCTGGCGCTGTCCGCCGTTGCGCCTGCACGGCCTTCCTCTCCCCAACGCGCCTCTTACACGCCCCCGGCGGGGCTGGCGCGCTTCCAGTGGGCGCAGGAACACCATTACGAGATGCGGACGCTCTGGCTGGACGCCACCGCCAACCTCGAACGCCTCAGCACGCGCGAAGGCGTGGCCGACATCCTCGATAAGGCGGTGGCGGCGGGATTCAACACCGTTGGCGTCGGCGTGAAAACCTCGTGCGGCTTCGCCCTGTACAACAGCCGCCTCGCCCCGCGCATGGGGACTTTCCTGGGCCGCTTCACCTACCCCAAAGGGTATGACCTGCTGCAAACGGTCCTCGAAGAAGGCCACAAACGCGGCCTGGAGGTGCATGCCCTCCTCATGGTCTTCTCCGACGGGCGTAAGCTCGACCGCTCCGGCCCGGCCTACGGCCCTCATGCCGCGTGGCAGACGATTCAACTGCTCGCCAATGGCCGCCGCACGAAGCAAAGCGATGTGAAACCGGGCACTTTCGTCTTCCTCAATCCGACGCTGCCCGCCGTGCAGGAGTACGAGATCGCCGTCATCAGGGAGATCGCCTCTCGCTATCCGGTGGACGGCATCGCGCTGGACCGCCTGCGGTACTCCGGCATCGATTGCGACTTCAGCGACGCCTCTCGCGCCGCCTTCGAGAAGTTCCTGGGCCGCCCTGTGAAGCGCTTCCCCGCCGACGTGATGACGATGACTGCGCGCGGCCCCCGTCCGGGACGGCTCTACAAGCAGTGGCTGGAGTTCCGGGCGGCCACGATTGCGGGCTTTGTGCGGCGCGCGGCGAAGGTGGTGCGCGCCGTTCGCCCCACGGCCCTGATCGGCTGCTCGGTGGGCGCGTGGTATCCCACCTATGTGAACGAAGGCGTCAACTGGGGCAGCGTGCGGTACAACCCCGGCAAGGAATTCTTCTGGGCCAACGCTACCTACCGCCGCACCGGATACGCCGACAGCATCGATTACCTCGCGCCTCACTGCTACAGCCGCTACATCGAGATGGAAGAGGCCGAGGACGCCGGAAGGCCCTCCTGGAACAGCGTACAGGGCGGGGCGCAACTGTCGCGGCAGGCTGTGGCGAACGCCTGCTGGGTGTACGGCGGCGTCTACGCGCAGGACTACAAAGGGCGTCCCGACGAGTTCGTGCGGGCGATGCGGGCCGTGCGGGAAGAGACCAACGGCGTGATGGCGTTCGACGTGAGCCAAATTGAAGAGTTCAATTGGTGGCCGCTGTTCAAGCAGGTCTTCTCAACCCCCGCGCAGCCGCCTCATCGTCGTCCGGGGTGGCTCGCGCGAGCGCCCGTTGGAACCGCCTCGCCCATCAACTGAATGAAGCGTCGGCTACGGCTGAGCGTCGGCGGACGGGTCGGCATCGCCCTGACTCACCGCGCGGAGTAATTCCTCCTCCTCCCAGTGGGCGAGGGGACGGTCGCCTTCCGGGAACCAGCGGTGGATCAGACCGGCCATATCGGAGCGCTCGGTCATCTCCTCCAGCAGCGGGTAATCCGACATATCCAGCTGGATCGGCGTGATGGAGATGTGCCCGGTCGCCACGGCCTCCACGTCGGTCCCCGGCAGCAGCTGGTCTTCCGGCAGTTCGCCACCCAGCCAGTAGTATTTCCGCCCCCAGGGGTCTACCCGCTCCTCCACACTGCTGGCGGGATAGCGCCGCACGCCCTGCCGCGTTACCCGCGCGCCCGCCAGATGGCCTTCCGGCGACTG
>JBBRGS010000222.1:0-6146 GCA_038240635.1 Armatimonadota bacterium | reverse complement strand
TCCCGGTCGCCGGTTTTCTTCGCCGACCGCATGACGAAGCCGCTCCTCATCGGGCAGGGCGCGAACGACCCGCGCGTGAAACAGGACGAAAGCGAGCAGATCGTGACGGCCATGCGCGCGGCGGGGAACCCGGTGGAGTATCTCATCTACGAAGACGAGGGGCACGGCTTTGCGCGACCGGAGAACCGGATGCACTTCTTCGCGCGGACGGAGGCGTTCCTCGCGCGTTACCTGGGCGGACGCTGTGAACCCGAAGGCGAGCTGGAAGGCCATTCCGCTGTGGAGGGCTGATGGTTCATGATAGGGAGGACATCCTGCCTGACAGGGTGGGTGTCCTTCCGGCGGGGAGCGGCCCTCCAGCGAGGCTTCCCTTTTGCGCCTCTCTGCTCCCGCGCCCTTACCCGTCCTCCCGCGCCCTTACCCGTCCTCCCGCGCCTGCGCCCGCTTCTGAAAGGAGACCGATGTCCCCCGCGCCCGCCTCCCTGACTCTCGCCGACATCCGCCGACAGCCTCAGGCCTGGAAGTCCTCCATCGCACACGCCAGAGCCTTCTTCCCCACGTTCCGCGAGCTGGCCCGTGACGCCGATGAGATCATCTTCATGGGCGCGGGGTGTTCGTATGGCGTGGCCCTGTACGCCCAGTGCGCCTTCACGCAGCACGCGGGACGCCCCTGCCGCGCCGCCTCGCCGATGGACTTCTTCCAGTTTCCCAAGTGGGTGGCGAGCGCCGCCGCCCGATCGCTGTTCGTGATCTTCACGCGCTCCGGCGAGACGACCGAGACGCTGGAGGCGCAGCGGTACGCGCGCAAGCTCGGCGCGAAAATCCTGTGCGTCACTTCCACGGAGGACGCTCCCATCCCCCGCGAGGCGCACGAGGTCCTTTTCCTCCCGGACACGCTGGAAGAAGCAATGCTGCCCACTGTCAGCGTCACCAGCATGATGGCCGCCACGCAGGCCCTCACCTTCATGCTCAGCGAGGAGGAGGAGATCAAGCTGCTCCTCACCGACCGCATCCACGAGCTGCTGGCGTCGAACCTGGAGGATCAGATCGTCCTGGGCCGCTCCATCGGGCATGACGAGGCGATCCGGCGCGCCACGTTCCTCGGCTCCGGCCCGATGCATGGCGCGGCGTACGCGGCTTCGATGATCTGGCAGATGGCGACCGGCCTTCCCGCCAACGCTTATCCCCTCTTCGAGTTCCGCCACGGCCCCATGCAGACGTGCGGGCCGGACCTCCTCCTGTCGCTCATGGTGACGAACGCGGGGCGGCGGGAGGACGTGTATCTCGCCCGCGAGATGAAGATGCACGGCGTGAAACTCCTCGCCGGGATGACCGACCCAATCCTTGGCATGGAGCGCGCCGATTACCGCGACATCGTGGGGGAGCTCGTCACCGATTACGTGCGGGGCATCCTCGCGCTGCCCACCTTCCAGAGCGCCACGGTTCACAAGGCGCTGGCGCTCCGCCGGGACCCCGACGAGCTGCCCGGTCATCCGCCCATCGTCACCATCGAACTCAGCCAGTATGTGTGATGCTGAGAAGAGGCCCGAAGCGGAGCGAGCGCTCGCCTGAGCCTTCAGCGCCTGAAGGGGAGCCAGGCGCCCGCGTCTAATGTCATCTTAAGGCGCTTCCCAGGCGGATGCGCCCTGAATCCCTTTCCCTGCCTGATAAGGAGCGACCCCCAATGGCCATGTATTGCGCGCGGTGCGGCAGTTTCAACTCCGGCCCGAATCAGAGCTGTATCTCCTGCATGGGGCCGATGGCGAACGGGGTCTCCGTGCCCGCCGATGCCCGTTGCGCCTCGCATCCCACTACCTCCCCCCTGGGCCGGTGCGTCGGGTGCGGGTCCGCCGTCTGCTTCGAGTGCGGGAGCATGGTGGATCAGCGGGTGATGTGCTTCAACTGCGCCGCGACCGCCGCCACTACCACGGCGACCTCCGCCGCCGGGAGCGGAGGAGGCGGAAGGAAGAAGTCGGCCGGGCTGTTTAAGAAAAAGTAAGCCCTCCCGCGACAGGAGGGCTGAAGGGCTTCACTCCGGGATCGATTCGCCCTCGGCGTTGAGGGCGGCGACCTCCTGCGGCGCGAGTCGCGTGTCCGCCGCGCTCATGCTGTCCTCCAGGTAGGCGACATTGCGGCAGCCGACGATGGGAAGGGTCACGAACGGCTGCGACAGCAGATACCCCAGCGTCACCTGGGTGATGGTGAGGCCGCGCGCCGCCATGATTTCCGTCATGCGCCGGTAGCGCGCCGCACTCTCCTCCGCCTTGTAGAAACTGCGGAACCCAGGGTTCATCGCGTCCAGAGTCCCGTGCGCCATCCGGCTGAAGAGGCCAAACGCCTGCGACTGGTACGGAATCATCGCCATGCCGGTCTCTTCGTGGAAGTCGAATCGCTCGGCGCTCATCCAGCCGAGTTCGGCGTTCCCATAGGGCGGGCGAGCGAGCGGCGCGGCGTTCCAGAGGGACTGATCGGCGACGAACCCGGCGATTCCTGCGGCGCGGGCGTGGTCATAGGCGGCCCGGAGCCGGGGAGTTTTCCAGTTGCTCGCGCCGAAGTACCGGATTTTGCCTGCGTTCCTTTGCGCGTTGAGCGTCTCCAGGATGTCTTCCACCGGGCGGGTCGGGTCGTCGCGGTGAAGCCAGTACAGGTCAATACTATCCGTACGGAGGGCGGCGAGGCTGGCGTCGAGCTCCCCGACAAGGGTGTCGCGGTCGAGGCGGGGGAGTTCCGGCTTCGGTCCCATGAGGGGGTGTCCGCCCTTGGTGGCGAGGACGATCTGGTCGCGGCAGCCTCGGTCGGCCATCCAGGCGCCGATCATCCGCTCGCTGGCGCCGGGTTCGAGGCCAGGGACCCAGTCGCCGTAGTTGCGCGCGGTGTCCAGGAAGTTGCCGCCGAGTTCCAGCAGCCGGTCGAGGAGGGCGAACGATTTCTCCTGATCGAGCGAGCTGCCGATCTCCCCGCCGCCGAGGCAGATGGGGGTAACGCTGAGCGACGTGCCGGGGATGGTGACGCGGGTCATGAGAGCCTCCCAAAGGGGGAATGAAGCGACGACGGCCCGCAGGCCGGAAGCGCACGGAGGGGAACAGGAATGCGCGGGGTTTACCGGCGGAGCTCGAAGGCGCGGAAGCCCCAGGGGGCCAGGGGGACTGTGGCCGCGCCCTCGGTGACAACGAGGCGGTCGTCGGTCACGCGATCCAGCAGCGAACGGGCAGGCAGCGGGAGCGATAGCCTCACTGTGACGGGGGCGTCGGTGGGGTTCCCCACGGTGACGACGGGCGGCGGCCCCTCGAACAGGTCCGCGATGCCGCCGGCGGCCTTCACGGCGAGGGGCGACATGGGGCTGTCGCAGATTTCCGGGAAGGCGTCATACGCGCGGCGGACGACGCGGCCTCTTTCACCCATGAGGTCGGCGCCGGGCTGGTGGGCGTAGATTCGGTGGCCGTGGACCGCGTTGAAGAGGTGCAGCGCCTGGTGCGTGACGCCCGGCTCGGCGTTCCACAGATTTCCCCAGCTCTCGTAGGCGCGCTGGTCGGGGTGGAGGAAGCGGACGACCGGTTCGGTGAAGGTCATCCTGTTCCAGTCGTGGCTGTGAGCGATGAAGCCGTCGGCGAACTCGCGGGCCATGTCGGCGCCGCCCTCCACGAAGAGGATCGTTTCCGGGTTCACGCGGTCCACCGCCTCGCGGACCTCGCGGAGGAGGCGGCGCATGCCCCAGTTCCAGACGTCGGGATGGGGATGGCGATGGTCGGCGTTGAAGCAGCGATGAAAGTCGGTGGCGCACGAGGAGTCGATGAAGAAGCCGTCCACGCCGGTGTCGCGGACGAGTTCGGCGCAGGTTTCGGCCAGCCACTCGCGCCAGCCTGCGCACGAGGGGCACATGTGCCAGAAGCCCTTGTAATGCTCCACGTACGAGCCATCGGCGTTTTGCAGCGCCCACTCCTGGCCCCGGCTGCGCCCGATGCGGGAGCGCTTCCAGACGATCAGCCCCTCCACGTAGAAGAGGACGCGCCCGCCCCGCCGGTGGGTCGCCTCGATGCCGCGCCGCAGCGCCTTCGGGCCCCCCAGGTTGTCCGCCGCGAAGAGGTAATCGCCCCGGTTGATCATGTTGCGCGGAGCGCCCAGGACCTCCGGGTTGTGGAAGCCGTACAGGTGGAACAGGTCGGCGCCCATGCGGCGCTTCTCGTCCAGGAGGTCGGGGAGGGCGTGGAACGACTGGCCGGAGCGCAGGAGGTCCTCAGCGTTGTGTTCGGCGATGAAGGTTGTCCGGCGATACCAGTCCGCGGGAGAGACGCGGAAGGGGACGTGGCGCCGCTCGTTGCGGACCCACTCGGCTCCCTGGCGCCAGTCGCCTTCGTACGCGCAGGTCCGCACGGGGCCAAGGTCCACCAGGTCGCCGGAGCATTGAAGCGGCGGAGGATTGCGGTGGTCCTCCGCGATGATGAACTCGGCGCCGACCTCAGAGGCGGGGCGGAAGCGACGAACATGGCAGATTCCGGCGAAGGGGCCATCGGCGCCGCCGGAGTCACGGGGCTGGATGTCGAGCGGGAGCCGGTTTCCGACGACGTAGGAGCGGAAGACGCACGCGCCGGGGTCGGGGGAGAAGTCGGCGCGGTTGTCGTCGAGGAAGGCGATGCCGCGTTCGCCGCCGTCCACGAAGAAGCAGGGGGCCGCGATGCCGCCCAGATACCCCTGGCGGTAGTTAACCTCGCCGAGGGGACCCTGCACGGAGCCGGAGATGTGGGGGAAGAGGGCGCGGTCGTGGGCGGGATCGCCGGGGATCAGGCGGGAGAGGAGGGGGAAGTACGCCTCCAGGTCCACTGCGTCGTCGCCGTTCCAGCCGATCTGGCCGCGCCATGTGGCGACCTGCCCGTCCACGCTCACCTGAAGGGCGAAGAGGAGCGGCAGGGTGTCGTGCTGGCAGTACGCGAGAAGGCTCCGGTCATCGGCTTCGAGGTTCAGGACGCGGAAGTCGCCCAGGTCCCATGAACCCGCGCGCGGCCCCTGGCGGATGAAGAGCGCGAGCGGATTGCCCACCCGCCCGGCGCCGAGGTCGTGCGCGTCGGGGTCGGCGTGGAGGTACGGGCGCCCGTCGGGGCCGGTCATGCCGGTGAGTCGCAGGCGGTGGCCGTCGTGGTCAAAGGTCAGGTTGAGGCCGTGGCCTCCCAGCGTGAGGAAGCTCACTCGGAATCCTTTCGGAACGCGGAGGGGGGCGGCGCGGGCTGGATAGAGAACTCGCCCCATGCGCCGGGCTGGAGGCGGGCTTCGCTCGGTATGTCGCTGACCATTTGCGTGGTGGCGTTACTCCAGTATTCGCGGAGGGCGGTCTGACCTCCGTTTCCCCGCAGGACGCCGAGGTCGCCGCGCGCGGTGTCGCCGGGCCGGGGTTTCCATCCGAGGAGGGCGAGCGGAACCGAGAATTCGAAGGCGCCGGGGGAGGCGGCGAGTTTCACGCGGTCGCTCACGTCGGCCACGCGATCAAAGCGGGCGCGTCCGATGGGAGAATCGAAGGTGAAGGCGAGGGAGGCAGGCGCGCCGGGAATGACGGCCTGGTAGAGGACCGCCCTGGCGCCGCCGTTCACCTGCGTGACGAGCAGCCGAAGGTCGCCGGACTGAACGTCGCCGGAGGGGGAGTTGCCGGGGCGGAGCATGAGGTCGAGCGCGTCGCCTTTCTTGAAGAGGTAATGGAAGTCGCCGCCCGCGTTGTCGAGGGTGGCGATGCCCGGCAGCCGAAACGCGGCGTAGAGGGTCTCGCCGGAGAGGGCCAGCGCGGCGGAGGCGCCGTCGGGGAGGGCGGCCCAGGCGTCCCTGCTGGCGGGAGCGGCAGGCTTGTCGGGGGCGGGCCAGTCAGCGAGGTCGCCGTCCACGGTGGGCGCCAGGGCTTTCACGGGGACGAGGAGCGGGCGGCGTTCCTCTGCGCGGGCGGCTTCGACGCGGGTATTCGGCAGGGAGTCGAGGGCGGCGGCGCTCACCTCCACGGCGCCGAAGTCGTGGCGCTTCACGGAGTCGAGGCCGTCGAGGCGGAGGATGCTGATGTGTTCCTTCCCGGCGACGAGGTAGAGGGCGCCGTCGGCGGTTTGGGTGATCGTGGGATGGAAATGCTCGTCCTCGAAGGAGACGTTCTGAAGGGCCATGCCGCGTTCGTGGCG
>JBBRGS010000221.1:0-6167 GCA_038240635.1 Armatimonadota bacterium | reverse complement strand
GGGGAACACCACCTTCAGGCCAGGGATGTGCGCGACGATGGAGGTCCAGTCCTGCGAGTGCTGCGCGCCGTACTTGGAGCCGACCGAGACGCGCATGACGACCGGCATCTTCAGCATGCCGCCGGACATGCTCTGCCACTTGGAGAGTTGGTTGAAGATTTCATCCCCGGCGCGCCCCATGAAGTCGCAATACATGAGTTCAATGAGGGCGCGTCCGCCTTCGAGGGCGTAGCCGACGCCTGTGCCGACGATGGCCGCCTCCGAGATGGGCGAGTTGAAGAGGCGATGATACGGCAGCGTCTCGGTGAGGCCGCGATACACAGCGAACGCGCCGCCCCAGTCCCGGTTCTCCTCGCCGTACGCCACCAGCGTGGGATCGGTGTGGAAGGCGTCGTGGATCGCCTCGAACAGGGCGTCCCGGATGCCGACGCAGCGCGCCTTGGAAAGCGGCTTGCCCGCCTCATCCAGGCCGAAGCGGCTGCGCCCGGCGATCTGCTGGACGCGCGGGTTCTCTTCGCGGGAGAGGAGCGTTTCCGGCTCGCGGGACGGGTCGAGCGAGGGGATGCGCTGATTGGAGAACATCGTCCGGTCGAGGAGGGTGTCGCCGGTGTACAGGTTGGCGCGGGGGGACACATCGAGGTCCACGGCCCTGCGCAGGGCTTTCACCATAAGCGAATCGATGCGGCGGGAGAGGGCGTCGAGTTCCTCCTCGGTGGTCAGGTTGTTCGCCACCAGCTCCGAGCGATAGGTGGCTAAAGAGTCGACCTGCTGCCATTCGGCGACCTCGGCTTTCTCGCGGTAGCTGGAGGCGTCGGAGGGGGAATGACCGCTGTAGCGATAGGTCACGGTGTCGAGCAGCGCGGGGCCGTCGCCGCGTTCGAGGAGTTCGCGCTTGCGGGCGTAGGCGTCAATCACGGCGAGCGGGTTGTAGCCGTCCACGCGCTCGGCGTGCATCTGGCTCGGCGTGAGGCCGGCGCCCATGCGCGCGAGGATGCCGAAGCCCATCGTCTCCCCGACCGGCTGGCCGCCCATGCCGTAGAAGTTGTTCACGAAGTTCATCACCAGCGGCAGCCCGCCCCGGTGCGCCTCATCCCAGAGGGTGTGGAACTGATCCATGGTGGCGAAGCAGAGAGCCTCCCACACGGGGCCGCACCCCGCCGAGGCGTCGCCGATGTTGCAGACCACCATGCCCGGCTTCAGGTTGACCTTCTTGTAGAGCGCCGCGCCCACCGAGATGTCGGCGCTGCCCCCGACGATGGCGTTGTTCGGGTAGACGCCGAACGGGGTGAAGAAGGCGTGCATGGAGCCGCCCATGCCCTTGTTGAAACCGGCCTCCCGCCCGAAAATCTCCGCCAGGGCGCCATAGAGGAGGAAGTTCACCGCGAGGTCCTTCACGGAACCTTCGGCGCCGGGTTCCACGACGCGCAGCGTGGCGCCGTCCATATACCCTTCCATGATCGCCATGAGGGCGTCGTCGCTCAGCTTCTCGATGGCGGAGAGGCCCTTGGCGAGGATTTCGCCGTGGCTGCGGTGGCTGCCGAAGATATGGTCCTCGGCGCTGAGGAGGAACGCCTGCCCCACCGCGGACGCCTCCTGCCCGATGGAGAGGTGCGCCGGGCCGCGATGGTCGTACTCGATCCCGGCGTACACCCGATTGAGCTTGATCTCGTTCAGCATCGTCTCGAAGGCGCGGATGATCGCCATGTCGCGGTGGATGCGCAGGAGGTCCTCGGCGGCGTAGGCGTCCAACTCCTCGGCCATCGTTTTCTGGTAAGCGTTCACCGGAATCGGCGGGAAGGTGATCGTTCCGGGGGCGCGGACGACTTGCGGATGGATCATTAACGCTTTAGGCATGGGACGCTCCGAGGAAGAGGGAGAACCGGGCCTTTCAGGTTCTACATCGCAATTGTGCCGTGAGAGCGACGCAGAGGCAAGCGGCCCGCTGGGGTGAGCAGCGCTCAGAGCGCCGCCGCCGCCTGGACGCCTCCCGGAAGCCAGCGTGCGCCCTGCTATACTGGAAGCATGAAGATACTGGTCATCGCCGATTTGCACAGCCGCCCGACGGTGCTGAAGCCGCTCGCCGCCACCCTGGACGCCATGCGGCCGGAGGCGGTGTTCGGGCTGGGCGATATGACCGACGGAGTGCGATCCGCCGCCGCCTACGCCGAAGCCCTCGTGGCGCTGCACCGGGAGCGGGAGATTCCGTTTCTCTGCATCTCCGGCAACAACGACGCCATCTCGTGCCTTGAAGTTCTCGCCCGTCACGACTGCCTCCTGGATTTTCAGGAACGCGACCTGAACGGTGTGCGCGTGGTGGGCGTGGGGTATCACCCGCCGGAGGAGCCATTCACGCCACAATTGCGCGATTCGATCCTCCTCACGCACGTCCCGCCGCGCCGCCACAGCGTGCCCTCCCATGTGACGGATGTCCCCCGATTACATTTTGCGGGACACTACCACAATCGCGCGGCGACCTGGCGGCTGAACGAGACTCTCGTGGTGCAGGTCCCCTCCGCGCAGAAGTTGCGGGCGGCGATGCTGGAGCTGCCTTCCGGGCGCATCCGGTTCATTGATCTGGCGGAAGCGCCCAACCCGATCCTCGCCCCCTGAGCGGCGTGTCTTCTCCGAAGCGCGGCGGGTTCTCTACACGGAAGGGCCATTCCTTCCGAAAACGAGATGTCCCCCGTCTGTTAAGAAACTCCGCCAAAATTTGACTTACCCCTTGACCTGGCATATATAGGGCGCTACACTCCTGCATGACACCAGATATAGGGGTGTCGGTCTCGAAAGCCCACCGGCGCCACCTGTTTCGTCCCTCTCGGAGGCTTCATGCGCTGCCCCTTCTGCGGCCACCCCGAAGACCGCGTTCTGGAATCGAGAGCCATCCGCGACGGCGCCGCCATCCGCCGCCGTCGGGAGTGCCTCGCCTGCGGGAAGCGATACAACACCTTCGAGCAGATCGAAGCCCGCCCGCTGGTCGTCGTGAAGAAGGACGGACGCCGTGAGCCGTTCGACCGCGCCAAGCTCCGCCGCAGTCTTGCCATCGCCTGCCAGAAGCGCCCCGTCCCTTCCGAACTCCTGGAGGCGATAGTGGACGGCATCGAGCAGGACTTCGGCGGACGCCCCACCGGCGAGGCTCAGTCGCGGGAGATCGGCGAGCGCGTGGTGGAAGCCCTCGGCGCCCTCGACCCCGTGGCCTACGTCCGGTTCGCCTCGGTCTACCGGGACTTTCAGGACATCGGCCAGTTCAAAGAAGTGGTGGAGAACCTGAGCCGCCCCTCGCCGCCGGAGTCCGTTGAGTTGAACGAATAACCGCTATTTCCATCGCGCACGCCGAGCGTTTCCGGGAGGTTTCGCTCTCCCTCGTCCGATATACAGGTGTCGCCGGTCGCCCGACCCCGATCCCCGCGCCGCTTTTGGGAGGAAGCCGCGCCTTACCCCACTGGAAACCGTCCATCCGCACAGGACACAGCGCCTGCGGATGGCTCCAGGGAGATCGCTCCATGCCCCAGTCATCCCCCGCCATGCCTCCCGTTTCGGCGAATGGTCACTCCAAACCTCACGACGAGGCGCAACCGGACGCCGCCCTTCCCTCCCCTTTGACAGACGAGGTTGCCGAACCGATGCTCCCCATCCCTCCCCTCACCGATCCCGACAGCGCCAACGCCCTGAACGAACTGGGCGAGAAAATCTTCCTGGACCGGTACGCCCTCAAGGACATGACCAAGGCGACCCTTGCCGTGGGGGACACCGTCGTTGTCTGCGTGGACCTGAAGACCGGCCAGCGCGAGATCGGGCGCGTCAAGGCGATGAATGGCGACACCGTGACGGCGCTGCTCCGCGACGGCGCCATCGTCGAACGGCTGAAGGAGAACCTCGACAAGCCGCTGGAACTCCGCCCCGAACAGATGATGGAGCGCGTGGCGCGCGGCATCGCCCGCATCGAAGGGGCCAACAGCGAGGAGTGGTACGGCCGCTTCCGCTGGCTGCTGGACGGCTGGAAGTTCATCCCCGGCGGGCGCATCCTCACGGCGGCGGGCAGCGATCAGCAACTCACCTACTACAACTGCTACGTCGTCCCCAGCCCGAAAGACTCCCGGCGTGGCATCACCGACACGCTCACCCAGATGATGGAAATCATGAGCCGGGGCGGCGGCGTGGGCATCAACATCGGCAGCCTGCGGCCCAAGCATGCCTACGTGCGCGGCGTGAACGGGCGCTCCAGCGGCAGCGTGTCGTGGGGCGCGCTCTACAGCTTCGTCACCGGCCTGATTGAGCAGGGCGGCAGCCGTCGCGGAGCGCTCATGCTGATCCAGAACTGCTGGCACCCCGACGTGATGGAGTTCATCCAGAGCAAGAAGGAGATGGGCAAGATCACCAACGCTAACATCAGCGTTGGCATCACCGACGACTTCATGGCGGCGGTGGAGAAGGACGCCGACTGGGACCTCGTTTTCCCCGACGTGAACGATCCCGACTACGACGCCCTCTGGGACGGCGACCTGGCGAAGTGGCAGGGGTTTGGGAAGAAGATCATCCGGTACAAGACGGTGAAGGCCCGCGAGATGTGGCACGCCATCACCGATTCGGCGTGGCAGAGCGCGGAACCAGGCGTCTTTTTCGTCGAGCGGTACAACAAAATGTCCAACTCGTGGTACTTCGCGCCGATTCAGTGTACGAACCCGTGTGTGACGGGGGCCACGCTCGTTTCAACCGAGCATGGTTATCTTCCCGCCCGCGAGATGCAAGTAGGTATGAAGATTCGCACACCGCTCGGACTTCGTCCCATCGAAAAAGTGTTCAACAACGGCGTTCAGCGCATCTGGCGTGTGGAGTTCTCGGATGGCGGTCATCTCGACGCCACCGCCGACCACAAACTGAAAGTCGTTCGAGGAAAGAAGTATGAATGGGTAGCGGTTTCCGACCTCCAAACCGGGGATAAAACCTTGGTCGCGCCCAACGAAGCCTTCGGGGAAGGGCGCGATCTCCCTCAATCCGCTCAAGAGTACATCGCCAGGCGAGACCTAAAGCTGGGCGTCCGATTTGACCACACCTTCGGCTTTCTCATGGGTGTCGTGCTGGGCGACGGCTGCTTCCGGAAAATGCAAAACGGCTCCAGCCACTCCTACCTGTGTCGCGTCGCCTTCGGGGCGCACGAAACAGAATGGCGCGCGCTCTTCACCGAGAAACTTCGCCAGATCGGTATCCACACGCACTACGTGGAGACCACGAAAGAGTTTGTTGGGGAGGATGGACAAACCGTTTCTCACGCTTCAGGGTCTCTGGAATGCTACAAACTGGCGACCCTCATGGCGAAACTCGGCATGGAGCCTAACGTCAAATCTCCTCAAAAACAGGTTCCGCAGGAACTGTTCGGTCTGGATCGCGGCTTCCTGTCGGGCATTCTGGATGGCCTCTTTTCCACCGACGGCAGCGTCCTGATGAAACAGGACAATCCCATGCTGCGGTTCCATACCGCGTCCAAAGCCCTCGCCGATCAGGTGCGGCTCCTCCTCCTTCAGTTCGGGATTCAGGCTCGCATCTACAAGCAGGCCCGTGAAGAAGGTCTGACCTATGATGGCCGCTCGATGATGGGAACGGGAACCAAGTACGACGTGGTGATCATGAACGAAGGCATCGCTCGTTTCCACCAGTCTATCGGCCTCACCCATCCCGAAAAATCGAAGCGGCTGGCCACGGTCGCTGAGGAGTGGCATTATCAGGGCGGCAGCTGGACTGCGGCGGTGACCTCCGTTACCGACACCGGGCGCGAGGAAGAAGTGTTCGATGTCTACGAGCCGGAATCCCTCATCTGGGTGACCAACGGCTATGTCTCCTTGGATTGTGGGGAGCAGGGCTTGCCGGCCTGGGGAGTCTGCAACCTGGGCGCGTTGAACCTCGGCAAGTTCGTCACGCCGGGTCGCATCGGCGAGTGCGAGGTGGACTGGGATTCGCTGGGGCAGGCGGTACGCTACGCCGTCCGGTTCCTCGATGACGTGATTGACAGCACGCCGTACTTCTTCGACGAGAACCGGCGGCAGCAATCGAACGAGCGGCGCGTCGGCCTCGGCGTGATGGGCCTCGCCGATATGCTGATCCGTCTCGGCCATCGGTATGGCGACGAGCGGTCGGTCACCTTCCTCGATGAGCTGTTCGCCTTCATCGCA
>JBBRGS010000220.1:0-6198 GCA_038240635.1 Armatimonadota bacterium | reverse complement strand
CGTGACGCTACCGCCAGGAGGACCTGCTTCATGTCTATCGCTGTGAACGTGGCGTCTATCGCTTCTATCGCTGTGAACGTGGCGTCTATCGCTGTGAACGCCGGGCGTGTCGGCGGACGCCGGAGCCTTGGTCTCATTTTACTGGGCGCCCTGCTCGTCAGTTGCGCCTCTCCAGGCCGCGCCGATTCTTTCTTCGGGGACATCACCGGCTCCGGCCTGGGCCATCCCGATGGCGTGGCGGACATCAAGGATGTGGTGCAGGTCCTCAAATACGCCGTGCATCTGTCGGACCCGACGCCGGATCAGGCGTTCCGCGCCAATGTCGCTCCGGTGAAGGCCGACGGCAGCTTCGGCGATTGCCTGGAGGACGCGCCGGGCCATTGCCGCACCGACGCGCAGGGGCAGCCGATCCCCAAAGTGGACGTGAGCGACGTGGTGCGCCTGCTCCGCCGCGCCGTCGCCATAGAGGCTGACCCCTGGCCGCACCGCCGGGTAGTCATCACGCTGACCAAAGGCGGCGGCGCCCAGGACATCGGCCTGCTTGCGGAAGCCCTGAAGAACAGTTCCAACGGCCTCCTGAGCGCCGTCACCCCGGATCCGCGCGACCCCAACTCGTTCGTCGGCGTGATTGATCCCGCCAAAGTGCGCGTGGACAACCAGGAGGTGAAGAAAGTCCTCACCGCCAACGCGGCGAGCGCCGGGAGCGACCTGATCGAATCCATCGAATCCGATCACCTCAACTTCGCCGCGCGGGCGCCCAACGATCCCGATTTCGCGCCCAAACAGTGGAATCTCGACAAGATCGGCGCCCAGGCCGGATGGGACATCACGACAGGGACCAGCAACGTCGTCATCGCCGTCCTCGACAGCGGCGTGGACCTCCATCACCCCGAACTCGCCGGGAAACTCCTCGCGCACAAGAACTTCGCCGCCGATAACGAGGAAGACGACGTGACCGGCCACGGCACCCATATCGCCGGCATCGCGACCGCCCTCTCCAACAATGGTGTCGGCATTGCGGGCCTCTGCTGGGACTGCGGCCTCATCTCCGCGCGCGTCCTCAACAGCCTGGGGCGCGGCTGGGCCTCGGTCAGCGCGGCGGGTATCCGCTGGGTCGCCGACTGGGCCGCCGATCACCCGGACAAGCGCGTCATCATCAATATGAGTTACCGCGACTACGATCCGTCGCAGGTGGAGCAGGAGGCGATCCAGTACGCGGCGTCCAAAGGCGTCGTCCTCGTCGCGTCGGCGGGCAACGATGACACCGACAAGCGCACCTATCCCGCCGGATACCCTGAAGTGATCGCCGTGGGCGCCACCGACGAGAACGACAAACCCGCCAGCTTCACCAATTATGGCGACTGGGTGGACCTCGCCGCGCCCGGCACGAACATCTACTCCACCGTGCCCACCCATGAAATCGTGGACAAGCGCCTCGGCCAGAACTACGGCGTCCTGAGCGGCACCAGTCAGTCGGCCCCGCAGGTGACGGGTCTCGCGGGATTGATTCTCTCCCGCAACGCCACCCTCACCCGCGACCAGGTGAAGGACCTGATCGTGAAGAACGCCGACACTGTGCCTGGTGATGTGCGCTGGCAGTCGCTTAAGCGCATCAATGTGGCCAAAACGCTTCAGGCCACGGTCTCCCCCAACGGCCTGCCCAACGTGCGCCCCAACGCGCCCAACCCGGTTGATCCGCCGAACCAGGCGCAGATTCAGCCCGCCGCGCCGATCACCTTCCAGTGGCAGGACACCGGCGACCCCGACAGCGGCCCCAGCAAGACGCGCACCTTTGAAGTGAGCGTGAAAGGCCCGCTGCCCACCCTGCCCAAAAGCGATCAGGCGGACCCCTCGCAGCCCTGGCCCGAACTCGCCAACTCCGGCCGACTGACCGCCACCAACTGGGCGTGGACCGTGCCCGCCGGGCAGAGCGGCGCGTTCGCGTGGAGCGTCCGCAGCTTCGATGGCGCCGACAACAGCGAATGGAGCTCCACCCAACTCTTTCGCGTGCAGGCGCCGCTCGCCGTCCTCTCCGTCGCATCCGAGCCGCCCGGCGTCTCCATCGCGGCCACCCCTGGCGACAAGGACCTGAAGCAGGGGGGCATCACGCCGTTCTCCCTGACCTACGCTTCCGGCGCCAGGGTGACGCTCACCGCGCCCGCGCAGGCCGATCTCAATGGCAAGACCTACACCTTTGTGAAGTGGAGCGGCGGCGCGGCGGGCGTCCCTACCCTCGCTGTCTCCCTGAACGGCAGCCAGGCGGCCACGGCGGTATACGCCACGGCCAATCGTCAGCCCCCCACCGCCGCCGCGCAGCAGGTCTCGGTGACCGAAGACACTCCCACAACGATCACCCTCACCGGCGCGGGCGACGGCATTCAGTTTCAGCTGCTCACGCCGCCGTCGCGGGGCGTCCTGACCGGAACCGCGCCGACCTACACCTACACGCCTGACAAGGATTACGACGGCCCCGACAGCCTCACGTTCAAAGTGACCGATTCCACCGGCCAAAGCAGCGACCCCGCGCTGGTGAGCATCACAGTCACCCCCGTGAACGATCCCCCGGAGGTCTTCGGTCCCGGCGACCAGACCGTCACGGCGGGATCGCCCTTCCTCTTCGTCCTCGAAACGTACGACCCCGACAGCCCCAACGTGACGCTTCAGGGCCAGAACCTCCCCGCCGGGACCAACGTCCAGCAGGCGCCCGGTACTACGCAGTACCTGGTGGGGTACATTCCGTCCGCCGCGCAGATCGGCCAGACGATTGCGCTCACCTTTGTCGCCAGCGACGGGATCGTCAGCGTCCCGTACACGGTTCACGTGACGGTGATCAAGGGGCTGGGCCAGTACTCCAACATCAACGAGGTGCGCGGCAAAATCTTTACCGTGGCGGGCGGCTTCACGGCGGCGGACCCGCAAAGCGGCGTCAGTTACCCGGCGTACCTCGGCGACAACACGACCACCGGGTCCCTCCTGGCGGCTTTCGCCTTCCCCAACGGCATCGCCTTTGACGGCGCCGGCGCCCTCTACATCGCCGACTACGCCAACAACCGCATCCGCCGAGTGGACCCTAACACGTTCGCTATCACCACCGTGGCCGGCGAGGGCACGCCCGGATTCAGTGGCGACGGCGGCCCCGCCCCATTCGCTCAACTGAACCATCCCGCCGGGATTTGGGTGGACGGCGGCAACAACCTGATCATCGCCGACTCGTGGAACCACCGGGTGCGCGTCGTCTACAACAACTCCGGCGTCATCACCACTTACGCGGGCGCCAGCTCCCAGGTGGGCGAGAGCGGGGCGCTCCTCGGCGGCTTCAGCGGAGACGAAGGCCCCGCCGGGCAGGCGCTGATGAACTTTCCCATCGGCATTTGGATTGATCGCGCCAACATTCTCTACATCGCCGATTACGGCAACAACTGCGTCCGCGCCGTCGAAGCCGACCCGAACTCCGGCATCCCGATGATCTACACCTTCGCGGGGACGGGCGGCGCCGCCGGTAACGGGTTCGGGGGCGACGGCGGCCCCGCCGGGAAGGCGCTCCTCTCCTCGCCGACCGACGTGATGGCCAATGAATCCGTCCCCAGCGCCGTTTGGATCGCCGATTCAGGCAACAACCGCATCCGACTGGTGAACAACGCCGACATCATCTCCACGCTGGCGGGGACCGGAGTCGCCGGATTCAGCGGGGACGGGGGGCCGGCCGCCGCCGCCCAACTCAATCGGCCCTACGAGATCATCGCCAACCGCCTCGGCGACCTCTTCTTCACCGATCCCGGCAACCAGCGCGTCCGCATGGTGGACCGCAACGGCGTCATCAAAACCATCGCGGGGAACGGCGAGGCGGGCTTCAGCGGCGACGGCGACGACGCGCTTCAGGCCCGGCTGAACACTCCGGTGGGCATTTATCTCGACGCCAACGGCAATGTCTACTTCGCCGACACGTTCAATCAGCGCATTCGGGTCGTCTTCCCCCGCAATGATCCGAGTACGGGCGCGATTCCGTTCGCCACCGGGCGCCGGGGCTTCGACACGGGGCTGGGCGGCGATGGCCCGCTCTCCTCGCTGATGCCGATCCCTCCTGGGGCCGACAGGGGCGCCGAGGAATCGGGGCGGGGCGTCATCGGGCAGCCGTCGCTCTCGCGACGCGGGACTCTCCCTACGCTCGGCTTCGGCGCCGTGATGAAGTGAATCGGAAGCGCGCGTCACGGCGAAGGCCTTCCCAGGGACGGTTTCCGCGCGCGGCGGGCGAAGAGAGCGATTCGTCCCGCGATTCGTCCCGCGATTCGTCCCGCGCCTCCCCCTCTTCCCTTCTCAATTGCCTCTCGCGCATGGAACAACTCAATATAGAGGAGAACCCCGCCGCGCCACGACGCTTCACACGATCCAGTCGCCTTAGCGAGAAACAGGAACCGCCGCATGGAGATCGAACAGAGCGAACTGCTGAGTCTGCGAGTCTTCGCCATCACGACTCGCCTTCAGGAGGTCAGCGAGGATGTCTCGAAGTTGCGCGGCGAAGCGTACGAATTGCGCCAGCAAATCGAGGAAGAGACCGTCTCCTCCCTCATGACCGACCCGGCTGATCGGTGCGATGCGGACCATCCGCTCCCTCTGGAGGACCTGAAGGCGAGCCTGATTGAGCGGGAAGCCGTGGCCCAGCGCCAGGAAGCCGAGGAGGTGCGCCTGAAGGGGGTGCTGCTCACCGCCCGGCGCGAACATCTACGGCAACTGAAGCGCGAGCATCCCCGGCGCTGGATGATTCTGGAGTGACGACTCCCTCCTTGCCCGACGCCTCGCCCTCGCCCATCGTGGAGCGCCCGTTTCCCGGCGGACGGCCGCTCCGCATCGCGGCGCTGCTTTCCGGCAAGGGGCGCGGGACCAACCTTCAGGCGATCCTCGACTCGTGCGAGGCGGGGCGCATCACCGGCTCGGTCGTCGTGGTGGTGAGCGCGACCGCCGGGGCGCCCGCCCTGGAGCGCGCGACGGCTCGCGGCATCCCCGCCGTCACCCTGTCGCGCAAGGCGTATCCCGACGACGACGCGCTGGATGGCGCCCTGCTGGAAACGATGAACGCTCACGCGGTGGACCTGATCTGCCTGTGCGGGTTCATGCGGAAGGCGGGGCCGCGCCTCTGCACGGCGTATCGGTGGCGGATGATGAACATTCATCCCGGCCTCATCCCGGCGTTTTGCGGCCAGGGCCTGTACGGCAGCCATGTGCATGCCGCGGTGTTGGCGTACGGCGCCAAAGTGAGCGGGGTGACGGTCCACTTCGCCAATGAGGAGTATGACGCCGGGCCGATCCTCCTGCAGCGGTGCGTGCCGGTGGAGGAGGGGGACACGCCGGAGAGCCTGGCGGCGCGGATTTTGCCGGTGGAGCACCAGGCGTACAGCGCCGCGATCCAGCTCTACGCGGAGGGACGCCTGGAGGTGGAGGACGGTCGCCGGACGCGCGTGCGGCCTCCCTGGACGGGCGAGTAGTCGGATGAGGCATTGGACAGCCGCGCGGGGCGGCGAGCGGCGACCTGGATCACCGCGCTGACCGGAGCGCGCTACGGCGATAGACCCGGAGAAGGGAGTCCATCGCCGTCTGGTGCGCCGAGGCCCTGCTTACCCGCTGGTGCGTCAACGCCGCGCTATCCGCCGACCACCTTCCGCAGCAGGGCGATCACGTCGGTGATGTTGACCGTCTGGTCGTTGTTCATGTCGGCGGCGGCGAAGCGCGCGGGGCCGGGGGTGTCCAGCTTCGTGACGATCCTGAGCGAGGCGATAGCGTCCAGCACGTTCACCTTGCCGTCGCCGTTCAAGTCCCCGGACCCCGGCGCCCCGGCGGGGTCCGGAAAGAGGGGATTGGAGGCCACGAAGACATCCCCAACTTTGTTCGTATCTCCCGGCACGAGGTTATCGGCATCGGAACGGAAGGCGACGAAGCGACCGTCCGCGCTGAGGGAGGGGGAGTCAGAATAGCTGTTTCCCTGCTCCCCCGTGGCGGAGACGCTCACCCGCACACTCCCCCCTGCCTGACGGTCCTTCACGAAGATATCACCACGTCGGTTGGTGTCTCCCGGCGTGAGGTTGCTGGCTTTGGACTGGAAGGCGACGAAGCGACCGTCCGCGCTGAGGGAGGGGGAGTTAATATAGACGGAACTGCCGTTACCCTGCTCCCCCGTGGCGGAGACGCTCACCCGCTTAATCCCCT
>JBBRGS010000219.1:0-6203 GCA_038240635.1 Armatimonadota bacterium | reverse complement strand
GCGCACACGTCATCCATGAGGCGGCTGCGGAGGATCAATCCGGCCAGCGAGGTCGTCCGGCGGACGCGACGGTTGGCGTGACGAACGGTTCGCGGGGCGGACGCGGGGCGGACGGCGGGCCGGGGTCGGGGGAGCGGTTCGGCGCCGTGGCGGGAGGTGGCGGGGAGACTGAATTCAGGGTAATTACTGGAGAGGTTCGGGCAGGTCACAGCCATGGTCGTATCCTTATCTGCGGTCGGCGGGGCATTCCCGCTGCGGGGGCCGGTCATCACGAGGTGACGGGAAGCGCTTTAGGGTAAAGGGAGTTCATGAGTAGGGGCGCATGAGGCCCACCAGTTTGCCCAGGATGTGAGATTGTTCCATATCCACCGGGATCGGGGCGTAGTCGGGGTTGGAGGAGTGGAGTTCCACCCGTCTCCCCAGTTTCACGTAATGCTTGAGGGTGGCTTCTCCATCGAGATACACCGCCACGATGTCGCCCATTTTCGCGTCCTGCTGCGCCTTGAGGATGGCGAAATCGCCGTCACAGATAGAGTCTCCGGTCATGCTATCCCCCTTCACGCGCAGGATAAAACACTCGGTGGCGGCGCCGACGAGGGCGGGGGGCACCGCCATGCGCTCCTCCACGTGTCCCTCGACGGTGATGGGAACACCGGCGGCGATGGCGCCCATCACCGGCACAGAGAGGAACGAGGCATCCGCCTCCAACTCCGTGTCCTGCTGAACGAGGCGCCAGGATCGGGCCGAGCCTTTCGCGCCGCGCTGGAGATACCCTTTGCGTTCCAGCGCGAGGAGGTGGTCGGTCACGGCGCCGACGCTGCTGACGTGGAGGGCGTCCCGAATCTCGTGGATTGAGGCGGGAACCCCCTCTTCCCGGATGTGGTCGCGCACAATGTCGAGGACCTGCTGCTGGCGTTTCGTCAGGGGTTCGGGCATGTCGGGCCTCCGGGGTTCAGGATGCGGAAAAAGGGACGGGGGGGACCGGAACTGTGTGCGGGTGAAATCCTTCCGGCGTCTCCACCGTAAATCATTCTGGTGTTTCGTGGGGATAACTAGAGTCCCATCCCGCTAATTCTTCTGGTAATTGCCGTGTTCCCGTTCCGGGGCGCTCGATGTGAGGCGGTTATGCCGAAGCCAACCTTCAGCCCCACCAAATTCGAGACGTACCTGCGCTGCCCGCTTCAGTATCGCTACATCTATATCGAGAAGCTGGCGAAGTACTACGGGCGGGCGCGGGCGGGTTTTTCGCTGGGCGGCTCGGTGCACCGGGCGTTGCAGGCGCTCCACGAGCAGGGCGGCGCGGGCGCGGTGCCGGAAGCGGCGTTGCTGGCGACGTTTGCGCAGACGTGGCAGCGGAGCGGGTTCGCCTCCGCCGAGGAGGAGCGAGCGCACTTTGAGGCGGGTCAGACGATGCTGCGGGAGTTTCACGCCTCCGCTGTCGAAACCGCCGCCGAAACCCTGCTCACGGAGAAGATGCTGCGGCAGGACCGAGGGCCGTACACCCTGATGGGCAAGGTGGACCGACTGGATCGCCTGCCGGACGGCTCGCTGGAGGTGGTGGACTACAAGAGCGGCCGCTCCACGCTGACGGAGGCGGAGGTGCGCGAAAGCGTCGGCCTCATGTGTTACGAGCAGCTGGCGCGCGCGGCGTATCCCGGCGTTCCGGTGCGAGTGACGCTCCAGGCGCTGCGGATCAACCGGAAGGTCTCCGTGCTGCGAACCGACGCGGAAAGCGCGGAGGCGGGGACGTTCCTGGATGAACTGGCGGCCCGGATCATGGCCGATACGACCTTCGGGCCGCGCCCCGTGGAGGGCTGCCCGAACTGCGACTACCGCCGCATCTGCCCCGTGTACCGGAAGGAGCGGCCGGCGGAGGCGAGGGGGTGAGGTGGTTTCATCACACGGGACACAAAGTCACTGGCGTGCGGGAGTTACTGCGCTTGGGCGGGGACGCCGGGCTTCTTCTGAGGCGTGCTGTCCGCCTCCTGGTGTTCGATGGGGTCCTTCAGCACGGCGTCACTGTACACGTCCGCGACTTCGGCGCCGACCATCAAAATCATGAACGAGTAGAGGACCCAGGTCACGAGGAAGACGATGATCCCCAGGGAGCCGTACAATTTATCAAAGTTGCCGAAGTGGCTTACGTACCACCCGAATCCGCGCTTCGCCGCCTCGAAGAAGACGCTGGAGAAGGCCGCGCCGAGGAGGACCGCCTTATTGTTGACGGTGGCGTTGGGCACGATTTTGTAGATGGCGGCGAACATGGCGAACGTGAGGGCGATGGGGATGAGGAAGCCGATCACATCCGTAAAGACGGGCAGATCGTAATGGTGCGCCTTGGCCCAGCTCATCGCCGTGCTGATTCCGAGCGACCCGATGAGCAGCACGGCCAGCAGAGCCATCGTGCCCAGGGCCACCAGGCGCGCCTTGATAAAGTTTCGCTTCGCCTGAATCTGGAGCGCGGCGTTGAGGGCCACTTCCATATTGAGGAAGAGCGCGCTGGCGCTCCAGATGAGGCCGACCAGGCCGATGATCCCGACGGCGGTGTTGCCAGGCCTACTGATGAGGCTGTGAATGAACTCGATCAGCTGCTTTTGCAGGGGCGCCGAACTGCTCATCGCCGGGAAGAAGTCGGTGGCGGCGTTGACGATCTTCTCCTGAGCGTTCACGGAGCCGGACGTGAACCACATCGCCCGCAGCATATAGGTGAGGACCGACACCCCGACCAGGAGGATGGGGACGAGCGAGATGAGCGTGAAAAAACTCAGCGCGGCGGCGAGCAGGGGCGCGTTGTCTTCGCCGAACCGCTTGAAGACCTCTTTGATGAAGGGGATAAACTTAATGCCGTTGGCGTGTTCCTTCCGAACCTGCGCGCGACGGCTTTCGATGTCCACGGCGGGCTGGGGCAACGGGGGCTGATGCTGCGGGAGCGTTTGGGAATCCAACGGGGACCTCTTCAGGTTCGGGGGCGGGGGCGCGATTCACCGGAGGCAGATTGTCCTCCATCTGCGACCGGCAGTCACACGACGCCTCATCGTCTACAGGCTGAAGTTACCCCCAACGCGCGTTCCTAAAACGGGCGACCGCCTTACTTGTCGGGCGAGGCGGCTGGAAGCGCTGTGGGCCGGAGGTCCTTCCCGGTGATCTTCAGGCCGGTGGTGAGCGTGGAAACGGGTGTGGAAGGCAGCTGAACAGTGAGGCCGTCGGCGGTCTGGGTCCAGGTGAGTTTGCCTTTGTAGCCGAGGAGTTGCACGCGGCTGATGCGGTGGGCGCTCGCGCCGGGGGAGGCGGCGAGGGAGCGGATCGTCAGCCGGTTCGTTGAGGGCCAGCCGAGGGCCAGTGCGTACAAGGTTTTGCCTTTGGCCGTGAAGCGGATGTCGTCGGCGGAGTAGGCGGTATCCTCCTTGAAGGCGCCCCCCTGGGCCTTGGCCGCGCCTTCGCCGTAGATGAGCCACGGGCGCGTTCCGTATATCGCTTCACCGTGGACGGCGGTCCAGTCGGCCAGCTGGGCCAGCATGGTCTCCACTTCGGGGTCGAGGGAGCCGTCGGGGCGCTGCACGACGTTGAGGAGGAGGTTGCCATTCTTGCTCACATTGTCCACCAGGGTGTGAACGACCCAGCTCACGGGCCGGAACTTCCAGTTGCGGTTGTAGAACCAGTCACCGATGGAGGTGTCGGTCTGCCACGGGTGCGGGTCAGCGCCCGCCATGACGCCGCGTTCGAGGTCTTCGACCCATCGGCCTTCGGAGGATTGCTTGCAGGTGTAGACGGCTTCAACCCTGCCGTGGTGTCGGGCGGCGCTGGCGTTGTAGAAGTGCGCGATCATGCTGCGGCCAACGTCGTTGCCGAACGGGACGCCGCCGTCGGTGTAGAGAAGGTCAGGGTGATAGTTATCCACCAATTCCTGGACTTCGTTGTACCATTGCTGCTGCCAGCGGGGGTTGGTACTGTACCAGCCGGTGTCGCCCGGCTCGGCGGGAAAGTGGTACAGGTCCCACCATTTAGGGTTGGCGCCGTCGTAGGGGACTCCGGCTTTGGGGCCGGAGGGGTCGGCGCGGTGGCTGCTTTGGAACCAGGTGAAGCTGGCGCCGAGGTGCTCGGAGACGCCGAACTTGAGGCCGTACTTATGGGCGGCTTTTTGCCAGTCGCCGACCACATCGCGGTGCGGCCCCATCTTCACGGAATTCCAGTCGTGAAGTTTGGAATTCCAGAGGAAGAAGTTGTCGTGGTGGCTGCCCATGCTGACGAAGTACTTCGCTCCGGCTTTTTTGTACAGCCGCATCAGGCGGTCGGGGTCCCATTTTTCGGCTTTCCAGAGGGGGATGATCTCCTTGTAGCCGAACTCGGAAGGATGGCCGTAACGCGCGAGGTGATCGTGGTACTGACGGTTGCCCGGCTCGTACATCCCGCGCGCGTACCAGTCGCCTTCCATGGGTACGGATTGCGGCCCCCAGTGCGCCCAGATGCCGAATTTGGCGTCGCGGAACCACGTGGGGCAGGTGTAGGCTTTGAGCGATTCCATCGTCGGCTGGAACGGCCCGCTCGCCACGGGGAGGTTGAGCGGCGTTTGGGCGCACGCGGCGGTGTTCAGAAGGACCCCACCGGCGCACAGGAGGGATGGGAGGATGGGGCGGAGGCGGCGCGGGAGGGCGGGAGTAAGGGAACGCATCAGGAGGTCTCCGGGAAAGACGAACGCGGCGCCGTCGTCCCTTACAGGTTTCCGACGCGGCGGTGTCTTCCTCTATCCGGGAGGCGGTGAGAGTTTGAGGGCGCTGAACCGCAGCGTACGGATACCAAACCGGGAAATCTTCAGGCGTACGGCGCGCTGTCCCAAATCGTTGACGACGGGTTTCAGTTCCTCCACAATGCGACCGTCCAGTTCAACGACCTCAATCCTGCCGGCGTCGAAGCCGATGCCGAGATCGCGCGGGGCGCCACCCACGCCACCGCCCGCCGGCTTCTTCTCCGGCTTCCCGGCGATGAGCGCTTCGGTCGTCAGGACCATGCTGGCGATGGACGAAGCGTTCTGCAGCGCGGAACGGGTCGTCGTCACCGGGTCCACTCCAGGCACACGATTTTCTATTCTATAGAGGAAGGTAACTCCTCAGGCATCTGAAACACTATATACCGCGTTGCTTTACAGTCTGAGTAGTTACAGAGGAAGATATTCCACACGATTGAGATACTCTTCCGGTTCAGCCAGCTGGGCGATCAGTTCCAGGTCATCCAGACACTGACGCACGGAACCCTCCAACGGATGGAGGTAGAGGACGCCGCCGAACGGGATGCCTTCATGCTGTCGTCGCGCCGCCTCGATCAGCAGGTCCTCATCCTGAGAGAAGAGCGCCCTGCCCAACACTGTCGCCCGGTCGAGCAGGTCCGGGTCTTTCCATCGGCCGGCGCCGTCCTCCTGCGCGGTGAGAACGTCCACACCCCGTAACCGAAGCCCGTCGGTGATGGCCCGACGGACATGAACATCCATGTAGAGGCCCAGGCTCAACGCTATTTGCCCGTCTCGCGCAGGCGTTTCCTGAAGGGAGTCTCTTCGGCCTGGGATTTCATCTCCTGGACCCGCTGATACCCATGTTCGATCAGATCGTCCAGGTTTTTTTGGTGATCGTAGTAGTAGGTCAGAGCCGCGTGGATTTGCGACAGCGAAAGGTGAGGGTGCTGGAAATGAATCTCTTCAGGGCTGGAGCCGTGGGCCAGCTTGCCCATCACGACCTCGATGACTTTGACATTCGTGTCATCGATCCACGCCATCCCCTTCTCGTCCAGGCGTATGTGGGAGAGCGAGGTGGGTAAGAGGATGTCCATAAAGACCTACCCTTCCGGGTGGATGCGTCAGGCTACCAATTCATATAGATCATATCCCCTGGACCGCCAAAAGCAAGGGGTCATGACGATCACCCGTCATGGCCCCTTGTTGCTTCGTTACAGTTGGGCGCTTACCGACTTACATATCGTAGTCGTCCATGCCGCCACCCCCGCCCGCCGCCGCCTTCTTCTCCGGCTTCTCGGCGATCAGGACTTCGGTGGTCAGGACCATGCTGGCGATGGAGGAAGCGTTCTGCAGCGCGGAGCGGGTCGTCTTGACCGGGTCCACCACGCCCTGCTTCACCAGGTCGCCATACTCCTCGCTCTGGGCGTTGAGGCCGTGCCCCTTGGGCAGGTTGCGGACCTTCTCCACCACCACGCTGCCT
>JBBRGS010000218.1:0-6234 GCA_038240635.1 Armatimonadota bacterium | reverse complement strand
CCGGTCTGGCCCTTCAGGTCGGCGTCCCGGTGGAGGCTGAGGAAGAGGGTATCGGTGGCGCCGGGTTCGATGACGGGGCCTTTGGTACGGTCGGTGCGCAGGGTTTTGCCCCAGTAGTCACGGAGCCACCATTCATACTGGATGTAGCCCGCGTCTTTGGCGCGATTGTCGGCCTTGATGGTGAGGGTGATCGGCTGGCTGGGGGTGACGGCGTCCTCAAAGAAGAGATTTTGAGGGTCGTTCGTCGCCACGGACAGGTTGAGCGGCGCCGCCGGATCGGTTTTGACCGGGGCCTGATCCGCTTTCGCCGCCTGCGTCGGAGCCTCTGCCGATGGGGTCTGCGCGCGGATCGCCAGGGGCGCGCAGAGCAAGGCTCCGGCGAGGAGGAGGGCCGAGCGGGTCGCCAGGGTGCGCGCGGCAGGAGGGAGGGAGGGATGGAAGCGCTTAACAGGCAAAAAGAAGAAAGGCCGCATGACGAGTCTCCGGGATGTGAGGCGAGAAAGATTCCAACAGATTCATAGTGGAATAATCCCGCCGTTTCGTGAGAGGCGAATCCGACACATGAGCGAAAGCCTCAAATCCTTCGCTCGGTCCTTCGGCTAAGCGTCCGCCTGCGCGAACGGCCCTGTGACGTGAGGAATTCAGTTCGTTAGGAACGTCTCCGGGGCGTGCCGTGGGAGTGGATGACGGAAGCGTCTCCGGGTCGAGCCGTGGGAGTGGAGGACGGAAGCGTCTCCGGGTCGAGCCGTGGGAGTGGAGGATGGTGGCGTCTCCGGGGCGAGCCGTGGGGCTGAACCCCTCGGCTATTGGCCTGCGGCCCAGTGTCCGCCTTCGCGGACACCTGTACCAAGAAGGATTCTGCTGTTTTGGACGGGTGTTGAGGGAAACCAGAGGCGTTTTCTTTTGAGGGCACGCGCTGGACACGAGAGGCGTTGTCTTCGGAAAGCGTTAGCGGGACACAGGAGGTGTCCGTGAAGGCGGACACTGGGCCGAAGGCCAGTAGCCGAGGGGTTCAGCCCCACGGCTCGCGCCTCTGGCGCCGCGACTTCAGTCGCCCGGCGTTCCATGTAACCTATACGGGAACCGTCTTGATACCCGCCTCCCGCCGGCGCCAGAATAGTCTCATTCCTGCCAAGACCCACCAAAGGAGACCTTCGCCGATGAACGCCCTGGTCCTCGTCGTCACCGCCGCGTGCGTGCTGGTCATCGGGTATCGGTTCTACGCCGTGTTCATCGCCGCGCGGGTCCTCGCGGTCAATCCGATGCGGCCCACGCCCGCCATCCGCCTCAGAGACAGCCACGATTACCATCCCACCAACAGGTATGTGTTATTCGGGCACCACTTTGCGGCCATCGCGGGGCCAGGGCCGCTCATCGGGCCGGTGCTGGCGGCGCAGTTCGGGTATCTCCCCGGCTTCCTTTGGATTCTCATCGGGTGCGTGCTGGGCGGCGCCGTCCACGACCTGATTATCCTGTTCGCGTCGGTGCGCCACGAGGGCCGCTCGTTGTCCGCCATCGCGCGGGATTACGTCAGCCCGCTCACCGGCTTCTGCACCGCCATCGCCGTCATTTTCATCATCATCACCGCGCTGGCCGGGCTGGGGATCGTGGTGGTGAACGCCCTCGCCGATAGTCCCTGGGCCACGTTCACCATCGCGGCGAGCATCCCGATAGCGCTGCTGGTGGGGCTGTGGTACAACGTGATCCGCAAGGGAAAAATCGGCGAGGGGTCGCTCATCGGGGTAGCCCTGCTCGTGGCAGCGGTGCTGTACGGCGCGCACGTGCAGCAGGCTGAGTGGGGCCATCGCTTCTTCGAGTATGGCAAGCCGACTCTCTCGCTGATGCTCCCCTTCTACGGCTTTGTGGCGAGCGTGCTGCCTGTGTGGCTGCTCCTGTGCCCCCGCGATTACATCAGCTCCTTCATGAAGATCGGCGTGGTGGCGATGCTGGCGCTGGGTATCCTCATCCTGCACCCCACGCTGCACATGCCGGCGATCACGCCGTTCATCCACGGCGGCGGTCCCATTATCCCCGGCCCGGTCTGGCCGTACGTCTGCATCACCATCGCGTGCGGGGCGGTGAGCGGCTTCCACGCCCTGATCGCGTCGGGCACCACGCCGAAGATGATCACCAGCGAGCGCGACATCCTCCCCATCGGCGCGGGCGCGATGCTGTTCGAGGGATTTGTCGCGGTGATGGCCCTCATCGCGGCGACCGTCCTCATCCCCCACGACTATTTTCAGATCAACGCCAAACCGGAGACGTTCGCCAAACTCCTCACGAACCCGGACGTGGCGCCGCTCCTCATGAGCGCGAAAAGTCAGCTCGCGGAACTGACGCGCATGGTCGGCGAGCAGAATCTGGCGGGTCGCACGGGCGGGGCGGTGTCGCTGGCGGTGGGCATGGCGTACATCTTCAGCAGCATTGGCGGCCTCACGCACCTGATGGGGTACTGGTACCACTTCGCCATCATGTTCGAGGCGCTGTTCATCCTCACCACGATTGACACCGGCACCCGCGTCGCTCGCTACGCCATTCAGGAGGCGATGGGCGGCCTGCACCCCAACTTCCGCAAAACGACATGGGCGCCGGGCGTCTGGATCAGTTCCGGCCTTGTCTGCTTCGCGTGGGGCTGGCTCGTCTATCGCGGCAGCATTGACACCATTTGGCCGATGTTTGGCGTGGCGAACCAGTTGCTCGCGGCGCTGGCCCTCGCCATCGGCGTCACGTTTCTCCTGCGGCGCGGCGCTCCCCGGAAATACGCCCTCATCCCGTTCCTCCCGATGCTGTTCATGATCACGACGACCCTCACGGCGGGCGCGATGAACATCACCGGTAGCTACCTCACCCCGAAGTTCCTCGGCACGCCCAAAGCGTTCGACGGGATGCTCATGGCCGCCCTCACGGCCACAATGATGGGACTGGTCGTCATCATCGCGCTGGACTGCGCGCGGGTCTGGGTGGACCTGCTTCGGCATCCCACGCAGCCGCTCATCCTGGACGTGAAACTCGATCCGGCGCCGGTGGGATTCACGGCGGAGGACGATCAGCCGACGCTGGCGGGCCGACGATAATCATACAGGGAGGAGGAGACACCATGAGCGGCGGAATGTTTGATCTGACGGGGCGCGTGGCGCTGGTCACGGGCGGCAGCAAGGGCCTCGGCTACGCGATGGCGCGCGCCTTGGCGGGGGCCGGGGCGGAGATCGTCATCACCAGCCGCCACCTGGACGAAGCGACCGAGGCCGTGGAACGAATCACCGCCGAAACCGGGCGCGATGGCCTCGCCCTGGAGCGCGATGTAACCGTGCGCGAGCAGGTGGAGGACATGACCCGCCAGGCGATGGACCGCTTCGGCAAAGTGGACATCCTCGTGAACAACGCCGGGATCAACATCCGCAAGCCACTGCTGGAGTTCACCGATGACGAATGGCATCAGGTGATGGACGTGAACATCAACGGCCCGTTCCTCTGCTCGCAGGCGGTGGGGCGTCACATGGTGGCGCAGGGGTACGGGCGCGTCATCAACATCGCCTCGATGCTCTCATTCGTCACGATACCGGGCCGCGCGGCGTACTCGTCCAGCAAGGCGGCGCTGATCCAGATCACGCGGACGCTGGCGCTGGAGTGGGCGCAAAGCGGCGTGACGGTCAACGCGATCTGCCCCGGCCCGTTCGAGACGCCGTTGAACCGCGTGCTGATGAACGACCCGGAGGCGTATCAGGCGTTTCTGGCCAAAATCCCGCTGGGGCGGTGGGGACAGCCGGAGGAGCTGGGCGGGCTGGTGGTCTATCTCGCGTCGGAGGGATCGGCGTTCATGACCGGGGCGGCGCTGGTGATTGATGGCGGCTGGACGCTTCAGTAGGGGCGTCCGTCACCCGCTTCATACGGATCGAGCGATTCACATCAAATCTGTCACAGGCCTGCGAGGGCGGGCGACGGAGGGCAATGCGGGGTATGGTAAAATAGAAGGAGCCGAGACACTTTTCGGCTCCTTTCTGCGCGTGGCGGCCTTATAATGCCCTCATCAAACACTTCCTCCCTGCGGCTGGACGATCCGTCCACCGAATCGGTCGCTGAAGAGATTCAGTCTCACCCTCATCTGTACGCGCAGATGGCGGAAAACAGCCTCTACATTGCGGAAAGCCTGCGAAACACCTACCTCGCCGGCACCGAGCGATTCATCGGTCACATCCGCAACCGCATGGCGAAGGCCCGCGCCAATCCCGAGCTTAATCCGTTCGTTCCGGTGCTGACGTTGCAGCCCCTCACCTGGGCGGACGTGAAGGGCGAGGTCGTCACGTTCATTGATGGCGGCATCGGGCAGGTTCACATTTCGCAAAAAACGCCGCTGCTGCTTCGGGTCGGCTCCTACACGGTCAAAGCGGGGGAGCGCGATCTGTCGGCGCGGGAGCAGTTTGGGTACTACCCAATCATCCTGGGAGACCTGCAAGGCGGCAACAAGGAACGGACGACCTTCTCCCATCTGGTCCGCGTCATCGCCGAGCTGCTGGGGGGCATCGCCGCGCTGGAACGGACGCCAGACCTGCGGATGCTGGTCTTTCATGGCCCCCTGGTGTATCCGATGGGCAGCTTTCTCGGTCACACGCCGTTCACGGAAGCGGACATTGATCTTTTTCTCCGACACTATTCGCTGAACGCGGACAAAGGGGAGGCGTTGAAGCGCCAATTCCTCAAGGAGGCGACCGCCACCCTGTACCCGCGCATGGCGGGGACGCGCGCCCAACACTGGGGCGGGCGCCGGCTCTTCGAGCCGGTGGCGTGGATCGCGTTTCTCCTGCGGAAGCTGATCGAGATCGCTCAAAGCCGGACGCCGTCGCCGCTCATCGCCGGCGTGGTGGAGCGGGGCCGCTCCCGCAATTACCTCCAGTCCGTCTTTCTCCCCGCCGTCTTTCAGGAGCTGGAAGAGAAGGGTCGCGCCGCCTACTTCTCCCAACTCTTCGGCAACCCCCTCCTCACCTCGCCCCGCGCGGTTCTGGACCGGCTACAGTTCACCGACGACTTCATCCTGCACCTGCTGCTTCAGCCGGGCGAAGCGTGCCAGCCCTGGCGTATGAACAAGTTTGATGGCCTGCGTCGCGCTCAGCTCACCCTGCCCGACGAGGACGCCTCCGTTGAAGTGGACTGGAGCGCCCTCGCCCCCGGAGAGAAATACGGCTTCCCGCAGGTGATGGGGACCTACATCAATGTAAATGAGAAGACCGACCCTATCCGCATCGAAACCTTCGAGGCCCTGGGGGACGACTCCACGCGGGAGGCGGCTCGTCGCGTTTTTCTCTACTCGCAGCTCCTGCCGGGGTACGGCTTTCCCGTCGGGCTGGACATCGTGGACCGATACGCGCACGTGCCTGCCTGGCTCACCGAGGCGTACGGCAAGCTGATCCGCTACCATCTGGCGGAAACTCTCAATAACAACACGCCCACGTCGCCGGAGATGCGGCGGCTGCTGTTGGAAGCCTTGTATATGAAGCCCCGCGACTGGCTCTTTCGGCCCGCCATGCAGGAAAAACAGCAGCAACAAAAGTCCGCTCGTCCCCCTCTGCGCCTGGACACCGTGACTGAAGGAGACTCCGCGCGATGATGCCGTTTCCCCGCGCCGCGCCCGCCGTCTCTGACACCATCGGCACGCTGATCGCCGAGAGCTCCAGCCGGGAATTTCGCCTCGCGCTCGCCCATGAATCGGTGCGGGAGCAGGACATTATCGCGGTGGACGCGGACCTGCGGAACGTGGACGCCGATTCACCGGTGGAACGGCTGCGGGTCTGGGCGAAGGTGCAGCGCATCGAGCGGATCAATCCGCTCTTTCCCGCCGAAGCCGGGCATGAACTCGCGCAGCTGGAGGCCAACGCCTTTGACACCGTGCTGTCGCTCAGCCGGGAGATGGTGACGGCGGTCTGTTCCGTCCTGGGCGCCGAACCGCTGGAAGGCAACACGGCGGGCAAGCTCGATACCCTTCGCTACCCGCCTCGGCCCGCGTCACGCGCCTACCGCCCCAATTCCAGCGATGTGTCGCGCATTGTGCTGGGGGACCTGTCGGAAAAGCGGGATCGCGGCCTCGATCTCGGCTTCCTCTCCTCGCGCCACGACGTGCCGGCGCTGGTGGATGGTCACGCGGTGGTCACGCGGCACCTGGCCATCCTCGCCATGACCGGCGCGGGGAAGAGCGTGACGGCGCGGCGCATCATTGAGGAGCTGGCGGAGAAGAATTATCCC
>JBBRGS010000217.1:0-6264 GCA_038240635.1 Armatimonadota bacterium | reverse complement strand
GGCTTCGGGAGGCATCTTCGGCTCGCCTTCGAGGAGGAGCGCGCCCGCCACATACGCCTCATCGTCCACCACGTTCACCGCCGTGAGGGCCGCGCCGGTCTTCAGGACCTCCAGCGCGCCGGGATAGAGCCGTTTCCCGATGCGAAACGGGGCGGCGCCGACCGGCTCAAAGCGAAGGCCGACGGGCGAGAAGAGGCGCGGCGGGGAGAGCGTCACCCTTCCCCCGGCGAGGGTCATGGCGTAAACGCCCGGCCTCACCGTCTCCAGAGGCGCGCGCGTCGTGGCGTCCAGCGCCCGCATCGCGCCGGTGAACTCCACGCGAACGGTTCGGACCCTCGTCGCGGCGCTGAGGCCGACCCGCAGGACTCGAGCGACGGGGGATACTGTCCTCTGTGGAGCGGTCGCAGGGGTGGCAGCCGGACCTGGCGCGGGAGTGATCGCCACGCGGGTCGGGCCGGTGGAGCGACCGGGCGCATCCAGAGTCGCGCTGAAGAAGAGTGCGGCGATGAGAGCCAGGCGGGAAGCGCAGGCGTGAAGGGGGGATGAAGGTGAGGGCACAGGGCCATTATCGGCGGCGGGATGGGAACTCCGCACCACCCGCCTGGCCCGCCTTCGCCCGCGAGCGGCTATCCGGTTCCCACCACCAGCCGCAGCAGGGCCACTGCGTCGGCGATGGTGATGCGGCCATCGGGCGCGCCGGGTGGAGAGAGATCCGCCGCCGCCTGTTGCGCCGCCGTCAGCGTGGAGAGGCCGACAATCGCCCGCAACGCGAGGACGGTGTCCTGAATGTTGACCGCGCCGTCGCCGTTCACGTCTCCGGCCATCAGGTTCGGGGCGATGCGCCAGATTTTGTTCCCGCCGTCGTCCGAGACGAGCAGCGCGCCCGTGGCGTCAAACGCCAGACCGACCGGGCGACCCCACACCTGCTGGTTCGCCGTTAGCCACCCATTGGCGAACACCACGGGCCGCCCCACCGGCTTACCATCCTGAAACGGCTGGAACAGGACGTGATAGGCGGTCTTCTTCTCGCGGTTCCAGGAGCCGTGACACGCGATGAAGAGGCCGCCATTGTAGCCGGAGGGAAACCGCCCGCCCTGGGTGAAAGCGATCCCCAGCGCCGCCGAGTGCGCCTGTACCGGCACGTCGGGGGTGAGCGATTTGGACACCATGTCGAAACGTTTGGCGCCGTAGGTGGGATCGGGATGTTGGCCCATGTAGGCGTACGGCCAGCCGTAGAAGCCGCCATCCTTCACGCTGGTCGCGTAATCGGGCGGCACATTGTCTCCGAGGCCGTCGCGTTCGTTCACGCAGGTCCAGAGCTCGCCGTTCGCAGGGTTGCGCGCCAGGCCGACGGGGTTTCTCAGGCCGCTGGCGTACACCCGGCTGGAGGTGAAATTGTTGGAGTACTCCATGATCCGGGCGCGGGGGGCTGCTTCCTCGGCCAGGTTGTTCGCCGAACCGACCGCGACGTAGAGTTTCGTTCCATCCTCGGAGAAGAGGAGGTTGCGGGTGCTGTGGCCTCCGGCGGGCAGCCCGGTGATGATCGTCTCCGGCGTCGCGGTGATCGTTGTGGTGGACCCCACGGTGTACGGCGCGCGGACGACCTTCGTGACCTGCGCCACATAGAGCAGGCCGTCCCGGTACTGCAACCCGAAGGGGTGATCGAGGTTTTGCAGGAGCGTCTTCTTCGTCTCCGCCTGGCCGTCGCCGTTCGCGTCGCGGAGGAGGTCCACGCGACCGCCGCCGTACTCCGCCACCAGTAGATCGCCGTTCGGAAGGGGCAGCATGGTGCGGGGGGCGCTCAGGTTGGTGGCGAACTCATTCACGGTGAAGCCGGGCGGGACGTTCACGGCGGCGCCCGGAGGCCGGGAGATGACCGAGGCGCCGTTGCTCGCCGAGGGCGTCTGATACGGCGCGGGCGGGTTCGTGGGGTCCGACTCCGGCGGAGGCTGCGGCGTGACGCCGAGTTGCGCCTCCGCCCAGACTCCCAGCCCGGCGACGAGGAGGCCCGCCGCGACGAGGAGCGGAGCGGTGCGGAGGCGGGAAGACGAGGAGTTGGCGCGGATGCGAGCCATGTGAGGCGCCTCGGATGCGAGTCACGATGAGGGTATACGGCGATTATACCCGGCTCTAACGAGACTCACGCCTCAGGCCGCGCCTTCTCCCGCCTCTGACCGCCGCGCCGCGTGATGCCGTGTTATAATGAGGCCGCCCCCCTCATGAGACTCCTCGACCGCTACCTCAGCCGTGAAATCGTCCTGCCGTTTCTGGTCGGGTTGACGGGCTTCGTCCTCATCGAGATCGGGACGCTGCTGTTCAACCGGCTCATCGAGGTGATGCTGGAGTTTCGGGTGCCGGTTCAGCCGATCCTCGAAATCCTCATGCTGAAGATGCCGCTGTTCATCGTGCTGGCGCTGCCCATCGCCACGTTGTTCGGCGTCTCGCTGGGGATCAACCGGCTGGCCCGCGACGGCGAGATCAACGCGATGCGGATGGCCGGAGTTCCCCTGCGGCGGATGCTCGTCCCCATGCTGTTCGTCAGCCTGCTCATCGCGGCGGGCGATTACCTGATCGAGGAGAAGGTCGCGCCGCCTGCCAACGCCAAAGCGAGCGAAGTCTTCCAGAAAATCTGGATGCAGTCGAACATTCCGGCCATCACGGCGGACACCTTTTTCCACGTCGGCAACCGCTGGTTCTACATCGGCACGGTGGAGAAATCGAGTGACAACCGCTTCCTCCTCCACAAGTTGATGATCTACGAACTGCGCGCCCAGGACTATCCGATTCTGATGGTGGCCGAGAAGGCCGCGACCGACGGCACGGACTGGTACTTCACGAAACCGCGCTACTTCGATATGCTGAAGGGGCAGGAGGTGTTCGGGTCGGACACCGGGTCGGGCAGGCCGGGCTACCTGAGGCTGCCGGTCAACCTGGAGCAGTTCACGACGATGCAGCGGGGGCCCGACGATATGTCGTCGGCGGAGTTGAGCCAGCAGATCAGGCGTTTCTCGGCGGGCGGCGTCAAAGCCGATTCGCTGGTGATGGCGTACCATCTCAAGTACTCCATCCCGGCGGGGTGCATCATCGTGGCGCTCGTCAGCTTCCCGCTCGCCGTTCGGTATTCGCGCTACGGCAGTTTCATGGGGGTGCTGCTCAGCATCGTGTTGTTTTTCTTTTATTACAATACCTACTTCCTGTCGCGGCTGCTGGGGGCGCAGGGCACGCTGCCGCCGGTGATCGCGGCGTGGTCGCACAATGTGATCTTTGCGGCGCTGGGACTGGTCCTGCTGTGGCGCGAAGAGTGACGCGGCGGCTGGGAACCCTGGCGGGAGCGTGCTGCGCGCTGGCGGCCTTCACTCCCGCCCACGCCGCCGATGCGCCTCCGACGCCCGCCACCGCCGTGGCGACGCCCACCACCGCCGTGGCAACGCCCGCCGCGAACGCCAATGCTCCCGCCGCCGAGTCGGGGCCGCCCCCGACCGCCCAGGGGGCCGCGCCGCCCGATGCCGTGACGCCTCCGCTCATGCCGGACCTCCCGCCTCTGGGCGACTCCAGCGCCCCGATGACGCCGGGTTCCCAGCCCGGCGCGAATCCCGGCTCGACGCCCCCCGCCGTCCCGCCGTCCTTGCCGAGCGCTTCGGGCGCCCCTTTGGCCCCTGGCGCTCCCGCTCTTCCCGTCTCCCCGCAGGACGCTTCGGACGGGACAACCCTGGCGGGGGCTTCGGAGGCGCATCTCAGCGCTCGGTTTGCTGTCTATCATCCGTCCACTCAACTCTTTGAGGGGCGCGGCGACGTGGTGGTGGATTATCAGGATGTCCACATGACCGGCGATGAAGGGTTCGCCGACCTGAAGACGCGCGACGTGACCATGAAGGGCCACGTCTACCTGAAAAGCGGCGTCCGGCTGGTACACGCGGACGAGTTGACCTTCAACCTCCGCACGAAAACGTGGCGGCTGGGCGGCGGGCAAGGCTCCTTCCTGCCTCCGCAGCTGCTCTCGCCGCTCTACTTCCACGGGAGAAACGTCTCCGGGTTCCCCGGCCTGGTCTCCGGCGGCCCCGCCGATGTCACCACCTGCGACCTTGATGAGCCGCATTACCACATCGAGGGGAAGCGCATCACCATCATTCCCGACCGCCGCGCCGTTATCAATCACGCGACGCTCTACATCAAGGGGCGGCCTGTGCTGAAACTGCGCCGCCTCGTCATCCCGTTGCAGCGCACCAACACGAACATCATCCCCACCGCCGGGCAGAACACCATTGAAGGCTACTTCCTCAAAACGGCGTACTATTATCCCTCGAAGAACGGGCAGGTTGGTATCGCCCGCTTCGACACCATGTCGAAACAGGGCATCGGCCTGGGGGTGGATCAGGGGTACAAGTTCGGGCAGAACGCGGCGGGGAAGATCGTCCTCTACTCGGTGGTGGCGGGCGCCCTGAGCGGCAAAAACCTCACCGGCTCGCTGGAGCACCTGCAACGCCTGGGCAGTTATCAGGCGCGACTCCGCAGCGACATCCGCAACAACAGCTACCAGTTCTCCCCCAACTCCAAATCGGCGTCCCACAACCTGGATATCACCCGGACGACCACAAACGGCTCCACGGCGCTCGGTTTTCGGTCGGACACCACCGAGAGCGGCTTCGGCTCCAGCGGGCGGCAGAGCTACAGCCTGGAGCAGTCGCAGAAGTGGGGCCTCACCGCCAGCCGCGTCAAACTGGAGCTGTTCGACACCACCTCCACCAACTTCTCCGACCGCGAACTCAACTCGCAGGTCAACCTGGATCGCCGCCTGCCGGAATGGGACCTCGGCTTCAACTACACGAAGCGGACGCAACTGCAATCCACCAATCCTGGCTTCTTCTCCAGCCTGGATAAGCTGCCGGAACTCACCTTCGCCACCAGTCGCCGCCGCATCAAGGGCGGGTTCCTCAGCGCCCTGCCCGGCACGTTCGGCCTCAGCGTCGGCGAGTACCACGAGGAACCCGGCGATGTGACGAGCCAGCGCGTCCTTGTGGAATTGGGGGTGGACAATCACCGCTCGAAGTTCGGCAAGAGCACGCTGGATGTCAGCGGGCGCTTTACGCAGGCCGTCTACCGCAGCGATTCCGCGCAGTACCTCGTCAACACCAACGCCAACTGGCGCACGCCCTTCTCCAAACACAACGAATTATCCCTGCGCTACCTGCTCTACTCCCCGAAGGGGTACACGCCGTTTCGCTTCGACACCATCGGCAAGTATAACCTGCTCACAATGGATTACGTGCACAAGGAGAAGGCGCTCCAGGTCGCCGTCGGCTCCGGGCGAGACTTCCGGGGCGGGCCGTTCGGGTGGCAGGACGGTCGCGTGCGCCTGCGGTACACTCCGTCCCGGCGGCTCCAGCTCGGCGCGGCCAGCGCGTACGACTTCAACGGCCATCACTGGCGCGACGTAGTGAACGACACGCGCATCCGGTTCGGCTACCAGGGGTTCCTCAACGTCGGCGCGCGGTACACGCCGCTCACGAAGAAAGTCGCGTCGCTGCGCTGGAACCTGTTCACCCCGCTGGGCCGGAAATACTCGTTGCAGACGTTTGGCGGCTGGAACGGCTTCACGAAGCAGTATGATTACCGGGCGCTGCGCCTCAACTGGGAGCACCACGATTTCCGCGCGTCGCTGGCGTATGTGGAGCAGGTGGGGTATCGCAGCGAGAAGGGTTTCCGGCTGATGGTTCACCTGCGCGCGCTGCCGATGAACGAGGAGATCGCCACCGGGCAGTTCGGGCAGTCGCTCAACACGACGGAAGTGGGCGAAATCTTCTAAGTCGCCGCCCATCGAGAGGGGATTATCGTGAGTTACGCGGAGATTCTGGGGCAGGAGGAGGCGCTACAGGTCCTCAAAGGCGCCCTCGCGTCGGGCCGTCCGGGGCACGCTTATCTGTTCCACGGCGCGGAAGGCGTGGGGAAGACGACGGCGGCGGTGGCGTTCGCGCAGGCTCTCAACTGCGAGCGGGGCGGCCCGGAAGCGTGCGGCGACTGCCTCACCTGCCGCCGCGCCGCCCATGGCAACCTGCGGGACATCGAGACGGTCCTGCCGGGGTCCAAATCGGGGCAGACGGTGGAGATTGATCAGGTGCGAGACCTCATCGCGCGGGCGGCGACCCGCCCTACGGAAGGCCGTCGCAAGGTGTTCCTCCTCCCGCAGGCGCACCGGCTGAGTCCTCCGGCGATGCAAACCCTGCTGAAGACCCTGGAGGAGCCGCCCGACTACGTGACCCTCATCCT
>JBBRGS010000216.1:0-6304 GCA_038240635.1 Armatimonadota bacterium | reverse complement strand
GAGCCGCGAGGCCCGTGGCCGTCGTCTTGCCGAAGGAACAGAGGAGGTAATCGGTATAAAGGTCAAACAGTTCCTTATCCATACTTCCATTCTACTCTGTCCTCCATCGCTAACTCTTACCTTACGGCTGCGTAAGGTGAGTGAGTAATACCAAATGGTTACAGAAAGGAGCCATTGAGACCTTGTAGCGCCTGGAGGATATAGCCGTAGCCGGTCAGGGACTGGAGTTGGGTCAGGGAGAACTCCGCCAGGAGTTCCTTTACCCGGTCCCGGAGCGGTTCCAGCGTGTCAAAACCAAGCCAGGCCACCTGCTGCTTCATCGCCAGCCAGAACCGCTCGATGGGATTGAGTTCGGGAGACCAGGGGGGCAGGAAGACCTGTCGGATGTTCTCAGAGTAGGTGGTGAATGGAGTTAGCATTCTCATAAATCGCCTTCGAATCAGAGATTGATTCACGCTTACGCTAACTCCATTCACCACCCATTCTAAGGGGGCGCGAGCCGTTTCGCCTGCCGCTCATACTCCGCCAGGTCAGCGCGTACCGCCGCATCGGTTGCTCCGGCGCGCTTCCCCAGCCAGCGCGCCACCCATGGAGCGATGTCCCGCGCCTGTCCCTCGTGATATCCGAGCAGAGTGCGCCGCAGGAGCAGGTCGGGAGTGGTCATCGCCATCTCCTCCTCGACGCCAAACTCCAGTTTGGCGACACGCACCGCATCGATTCCCGTCGGGCGGCTCTCAGGGGCAGCGGGAGCGCGTACCCGCCCCAGCGCGGCCATCGCATCGGCGCCGTACGCCGCAACCAGAGATTCAGCGTGGCGCCCTTCCACTCCGGCGGCCTGGCACGCGGCGCGAACCCGTTCCGTGAAGGCGTCCAGGGTCATCCCCAGGGCGCCGCCGGGAAGTGAGAGTTCCGCCGTGCGACATGGAGCGCGAACACCCAGATGAACGGCGACAAGATCGGTCACTTCCTCGGCGATGGCGCGGGCGGTGGTGATTTTTCCTCCAAACACAGAGGTCAGACCCGGTAATCCCTCTCCCGCATGGTCCAGGATGCGATGTTCGCGCGTTACCTGCGACTCGCCGCCGCCTTCCACGGGGAGCAGGGGCCTCACTCCAGCGAACGCCGCCTCCACAGGATGGAGGTTAGCCTTAGGGAAGACCTTGCGCGTCGCGTCGAGCAGGTAACGCACGTCTTCAGCGGAAGCGGTGGCGTCGGCGGGGTCCCCGGTAAAGTCGGTGTCCGTGGTGCCGATCATGGTGCGGCCTTCCCACGGCAGCGTGAAGAAGACGCGGCCATCCTGCGGGGCGAGCAGCAATGTCGCATGACGAGTAAAGGCGGGAACGAGGAGGTGAACCCCTTTGGTGCGCCGGAGCCGGGGCGCGCCGTCCACGGTAGGCGCAAGGGTTCCAGCCCACGGTCCGGTGGCGTTCACCGTTTGCCGGGCGCGCACGCGGAACCGTTCGCCGGTCAGGGCGTCCTCGGCCTCCACGCCGTAGACTCGACCCTCCTCCCGGAGGAGGTCAGTCACCCGGACGTGATTGGCGCAGACCGCGCCCGCATGCGCCGCTGAGCGCGCCAATGCCAGGCAAAGCCGCTCCGGCGAAGCGACCTGCGCGTCGTAATAGAGGGTAGCGCCGAGCAGGCGGTCGGGGTTCAGGCCTGGTTCAAGGCGGAGAGCCTCCTGCGGCCCTATGAGGCGGTGTCCCGGCAGGCTCCGGTCGAACGACAACAGATCGTAAAGGACCATCCCTGCCGCGAGCAGCAGAGGCGACCAGCGGTCCCCGCGATAGAGCGGCGTGAGGAATGGCAAAGGCCGCACGAGGTGAGGCGCGAGGTGGAGGAGGACTTCGCGCTCCCGGAGCGATTCGCGGACGAGGCGGAAGTCGTACTGTTCCAGGTAGCGGAGGCCGCCGTGGATGAGTCGCGTGGAGCGGGAGACGGTGCCGTGCCCAAAATCCTCCGCTTCCAGCAGGGCGACGGAGATGCCGCGCAGGGCCGCATCCCGCGCGACTCCGGCGCCGATGGAGCCACCCCCGATGACAAGCAGATCAAACCGGCGCGCCCTAAGGCGTTCAAGGTGGCGCTGAAACGGCCTGGCGGGAGGAGATGAGAGCGAGGAAGGAGGCATGGGGTTCGGAGCGATTTTGCCTCAGTTGAACGGCTCAGGGGAAGCGGAGCGTTTGCCCTCACCGACCGAGGATGTGAACCGCTCCCAACGACCCGTAGTCCGCCTCAATTCGTCACGGTGACGCGCGCCGGTTCCGCGAGGCCGCACGCCACTTCATGCTCGTGGCGGACGTGCGGGGGAATCATCGAAAGGAAGCGGCTTCCCGCGAAGAGCAGAATCGCCAGGTCGTCCATCTCCCCCAGAACCGGCAGGAAGTCCGGCACGAAATCGAGTGGGGACACCACGTACACCGCCGCCGCGACCAGCAGCATCTTCGCCGAGATGGGCGTTCGCCGGTCCATCAGCAGGCGGGGGATGAGCCGCGCGTACGCGGGTAATTGCCTCACGCCCCGGAAGAGATCGCGAACACCCACACGTCGAATGAGACGAAACGCTTTGAACATGGGTCCTCCTCTGGAGGCCAAACGGATGGCGCAACCGTTGACCACTTCGTTGCGCCGCATTCAGGAGACCTCCGAGAAGGCCGCTACGTTCCGTTGTGTCGCCTGCTCCGTTCTCCATCGCCTATACTGAGTCCGCGCCCCTTTCCCCACGTCGCCTGTCACCCGGATCGTTATGCCTCTTTCCGTTCAGTCTCACAGCCTTGGTGTCCTCGTGGTCTGCGCCGACTCCGCCCCGCTGTTCACCGCGCGCACGGGCGGCGACCTCCGCAAGCCGTTCCTGCACCCGCTTATCACCCCGGAGGGAACCGTACTCACAGCGGACGCGCCCGCTCACGCGCCGGGTCATCGCGGTATCTTCTTTGGCTGGGCGGATGTGAACGGCGTGGACTTCTGGAATGAGGCGGACACCGATGCGTCCGGCCGCATCACCACCGAAAGCGAGCCGGATGTGGAGAGCGGCGACGGGAGCCTGGCGCTCCGGTTTCGGCACACATGGCGCGCCCCCGACGGCCAGCCGCTCCTCCACGAGGTCCGCCGCATCACCACGCTGGAGCCGGAAGAAGACGAGTGGCGGGCGCTCGACTGGCAGAGCGACCTGCAAGCCGACGACGCGCTGGTGACGCTGGGGAACACTCAGAAGGCGATGGGCCTCAGCTTCTGCGCCGCCGAGCCGCTCGCCCACGGGCGCCTCGTGAACAGCCGGGGCCAGCGCGACGCCGCCGCCAGCGGGCGCGCCGCCGAGTGGCTCGATTACACCGGCGCTCTACCTAACGGCGCACAAGCGGGCCTGACCCTGATGGCGGCGCGCACCAATCCGCACCCGCGCCCGGAGTTTTACGCGCAGGCCGAGCCTTTGGGCTTCCTCAGCGCGTCGTTCGCCTATCGGGCGCCATTCGTCCTCGCCGCCGGGGAGCGCGTCACGCTGCGGTACCGTCTCATCCTCCACGACGGTCCCGCCGATGTCATGCTGCTTCAGACCCTCTACACGGCGTTTCTGTGGGGGTGACGGCGGCCCCAGGGTCAACACTGACGCAGAGGGCCTTAACGCTGGCGGTAAAGCCTGATTAAGCCTTGTGAATGGGCAGGACCCACGGCCTGCGGTACGTCCGCTGAAACGACTGGTCCTTCATGATCGCCTTGTCGTTCGTCACGGTCTCGGTCGCGGCGTTCCATTCCACCAGTTTGCCGGTGCGGTACGCCAGGTTGCCCAGGTGGCAGACGGTCGTGGTGTAATGCATCGTCTCGATGTCGGAGCGGGGCTTTTCGCGGCTCCGCATGCAGTCGAGGAAGTTGGCCCAGTGGTCGTTCACCCGGTTCGCGGAGACGGTCTTCTCTATCGGCTTGCCCGCCTTGTCGGTGACGCTCCAGCCGCCCCGATCCACTTTGAGGATGCCATCGCTGCCGATGAACTCCGTGCCGTGGTCGCCGCCGCCGTCGAGGCCAGGGTTGCCGACGTGGACTTCCCACTGCAACACGAAGTCGGGATCATCAAATTTGTAGAGGGCGATCTGCGTGTCGGGCGTGTCGCGGTCGTCCTTCGGGCCGCTCACGATCTTACCGCCGAGGCTGGAGACCTGTTTCGGATGCCAGGCGTTCATCCCCAGCAGCGCGATGTCGAGCATATGCACGCCCCAGTCCCCGGTCATGCCCGCCGCGTAGTCGAAGTACCAGCGGAAGTTGTAATGGCACCGATTAGGCCGGTAGGCGACTTTGGGCGCGGGGCCGAGCCAGAAGTCGTAATCGAGGCCGGGCGGAACGGGGGCCGGTTCCTCGTGTCCCACGCCGACCAGGCCGGTCTTCCACGCGCGGCAGACGCTGACTTTGCCGAGTTTGCCGCTCCTCACATAGTCCACCGCGTCCACGAAGTGCTGCGTGCTGCGCTGCCACGTGCCAATCTGCACCACCGTGCCGAACTTCTTCGCGGCGTTCACCATGGCGCGGCCTTCCACGATGTCGTGGCTGATCGGCTTCTCGCAGTACACGTCCTTGCCGACCTCGCAGGCGTGGATCATCGGAAGTGCGTGCCAGTGATCGGGCGTCCCGACGATCACCGCGTCCACATCCTTCATATCGAGGATGCGGCGGAAATCCTTCTCGCTTGCGGGCTTGCGGACGTACTTCTTCTCGACCTCGGCGGCGGCTTTGGCGGCGTGAGAATCGTCCACGTCGCAGACGCCGATGATCTCCACGTCGTCGCGCTTCATGAAGGAGCGCATATTGGACGTGCCCATGCCGCCGCAGCCGATGAGAGCCATGCGGATTTTATCATTGGCCCCGATCACGCGGCGGGGGACGCTCGCGGCGCGCGACGGGGATGCGCTCTTTGCGGCGGCGAGAGCCAGCCCGGCGACGGCGGTTGTTTTCGCGGCGGTTTCGATGAACTCTCGGCGGGAGACGGGGGTAGGGTCAGACATGCGTTACCTCGTGGGGGAGTCGGGAGATTGAATGAGTTGTTTCATCCGGCGGCGGGAGAGGCGTCGGCGGCGAGGGGGAGCAGCCAAATGTTGCGAAATCGCACCCGGCAGCCGTGGTCCTGAAGCAGTACGGGGCCAGGCATGGCCGCATCGTAGAGGGGATTAGCTCGCGTGGGGCGCGTGATGGGGGTCGCGTCCTGAACCAAAATCCCGTTTTGGTACACAGTGACGCTTCCCTGCCGCGCCACCTGATGATCCTTGTCGAAGCGGGGAGCGCGGAAGGTGATGTCGTAGGTCTGCCACCGATTGGGCGGCTTGCAGGCGTTCACGCGGGGCGCCACCTGATTATAGAGGGCGCCGCACTCGCCTTTGCCGGGTTTCAGGCCGTACGAGTCGAGGATTTGAATCTCGTACAGGCCGTGGAGTTTCACGCCGCTGTTGCCCCGCTCCTGGCCATGCGCGTTCGGCATGAGGGGAACGTTGAACTCCAGATGCATGCGGAAGTCGCTCCACCGGTCGGTCGTGAGGATGTCCCCGGCCCCGGGAACAACCTCCAGCGCGCCCTTCTCCACCTTCCAGCCAATCGGCTTCTCCGTCCCGGCCTTCACCCAGCGGGACGTGTCGCCGCCATTGAACAGAATGACGGCGTGCGCCGGAGGCTTGCGCGGAGACCGCATCCGTTCAGGCGCTGCGGCGCGTCCGGTGAGGGGAACGGCCAGGAGGAGGAGCGATGCTTGGGCGGCGAGGTGGGACAGCGTGCGATTCATAGGCGTGGGTGAACTCCGAGGAGCGTCAAAGCGATTAACAGTCATGACCCGACCAGCGACCCAGGGTTTCGCCAGACCGTCAATCCGGCGTGAGCGTGAGCCGTCAATCCGGCGTGAGAACCGGCAGGCAGTACCGTTTCATATAGGCGTCGCTCGTCCACCGCGCGGCGTCAGGCTGTAGGGTCCACGTCAGGCGCAGGCGTTTCGTAGCGGGCGTAAAGGTGACGATCTCAGGGGTCCACGCCGCGCCGCCGCCTTCCGCCGTGGCCCCGGTGAAGCGCCCGCCGACCGGAGCGTGCAGCGTGACGCGCTTCAGGCCGCGCGCCGGAGCGTTGGGATCGAGTTCGAGGGTGAGGCGGCCTCCCCCTGTCTCCGCCTCCAGGGCGTACGTCACGGGACCGAAGTCGGACGGCGCGCGGGTGACGCCAACGCTCAGGCCGGGGCGCAGCCAGGCGGGAGAGAGCGCGCTTCCCAGGTGGAGGGTATCGCCCTCTTCGCGGAGGAGGCTGTCGCGCAGCAGAGAGATGTACTTGGCCGCGAAGGTCCCATGAG
>JBBRGS010000215.1:0-6353 GCA_038240635.1 Armatimonadota bacterium | reverse complement strand
GGTTGAAACCGCTGCAACAGACACACGAAACCCGCCTGCGCGGGTTAGGGGATCGATGCGCGAGTTCGGGGAGGAATGATGGGGCGCGAGCTCACGATCTCCCCAGCCCCTCTCCTGTGGGAGAGGGGTGGCCGAAGGCCGGGGTGAGGTAGGGGGGGGGCGCTCAAGGACAGAAGGCTTCGACAGGGCGAGAGTCGGCGAAGACCGACTTTGTGTGGTCGTTGCAGCGGTTTCAACCGCCCGGACCTCTGAGCCTCCGAGACAGGAACTCCCTGTGTACGGGCCGCTCCCGCAACATCAGGAGGGTGAGGAAGAGAGGCGTCCGCGCAGGCGGACGCTTAGCCGAAGGCTTCAAAACGAAGGACTTCAGTCTGTCACTCGGCGGAAACGCTCCCTCTCTCCCGCTCGCAAAACTTTGAACCACACCCCCGGAAGCGTCTCCTGGGGGGCCGAGGGGTTCAACTCCACGGCTCAACCCTCAGAGCGCTCTATAATCGAGGGGCAGCGCGCGGACGGTCCAGGGCGCGCCCTGTGGTTCGGTCCGGGGGAGGACCTATGGCATGGCTGATGGACCCTCAGGCGTGGCTGGGACTGGTGACGCTCACCGTCCTGGAGATCGTGCTGGGGATTGACAACATCGTCTTCATTTCCATCCTGGCGGGCAAGCTGCCGCCGGAGCGCCAGGGTCGCGCGCGGCAAGTCGGCCTGCTGCTGGCGATGGGCACGCGCATCCTGCTGCTGCTGTCGCTGGTCTGGATCATGCGGCTCACGAAGCCCTGGTTTACGCTGTTCGGGCAGCCGATCTCCGGGCGCGACCTGATCCTGATCGTCGGCGGCCTGTTTCTGGTCGCCAAAAGCACCCACGAAATCCATCAGCGACTGGAAGGCGACGAGGGAGAAGTCTCCGAGCGCACGGCGCCATCGTTTTCCAGCGTCCTTATCCAGATCATGCTGCTCGACATCGTCTTTTCGCTCGACTCGGTCATCACGGCGGTCGGCATGGTGAAGCGGCTGGAGGTGATGATCGCGGCGGTGATGATCGCGGTCGGCTTCATGCTGGTCTTCTCCGGCTGGGTCAGCGCCTTCATTGAGCGGCACCCGACGGTGAAGATGCTCGCGCTGAGTTTCCTCCTGCTCATCGGCGTCACGCTGCTGGCGGACGGCTTCGGGCAGCACGTCTCCAAGGGATACATCTACTTTGCTATGGGCTTCTCGGTCTTTGTGGAGGCGCTGAATATCCGGTCAAAGCACAAGACGCCGCCGGTGCAGTTGAGGGAACCGATCATACCGCCCACGACGGAGTGATGCCGGGCGACGCGCCTCATTCTGAGATGTAGCGGGAACCGGAGGATCGGCGCCGAAACCGAGGAAGAGGAGCCTCCGCGCTGCCTCGATGAACCGTTTGCCCGACGGTCCCCTGAAACCTGGAGCGAAGGCCGGGTGTCCGAACTACTAAGCGTTTCTGATTCCGCCTCTGAAAGGATTCCGTCTCATGGTGACGTTTTTCTCCCGCCGCGCCGCCCTCGCCGGGCTGAGCATCGCGCTGGCGAGCCTGCTGCTCCCCTCCGCCCACGCCGCCAAAGCCCCGAAGCGAGTGCTCGTGGTCACGCACACCGAAGGGTTTCGACACAGTTCCATTCCGATCTCAATCGATATTTTGAAGCAAATCGCGCAGCGTACGGGCTTCTTCACCCCGGAGTTCGCCACCAACGCCGAAGAAGTGACGCGCATGCTGACCGCCGACAACCTGAAGCATTACGACGCCGTGGTGTTCGACAACACGACCGGCGAGCTGCCCGTCTCCGACGAGAACAAGGCCGCCTTCATGAAGTGGCTGGAGGCCGGGCACGGCTTCGTCGGGATGCACGCCGCCACCGACACCTTCTACAAGTGGGCGGATTACGGCCACCTGATCGGCGGCTACTTCAACGGGCACCCCTGGCACCAGTTCGTCCGCCTCACCCTTCAGGACCCTAAATTCCCCGGCGTGAGCGCGATGGGCAAACCGGCGGAGTTCACCGGCAACGACAACAAGCCGATCAAATTCGGCGCCAACGAGATCACCGACGAGATTTACCAGTTCCGCGACTGGGACCGCAAGGACAAACACGTCCTCCTCGGCATTGACAACACCTCGATTGACACCACCAAGGGCGCCCGCGACGACAAGGATTACGGTGTCGCCTGGGCGAAAATGGTGGGCAAGGGCCGCGTCTTCTACACCTCGCTCGGCCACCGCGAGGATGTCTGGCTCGATCCGCGCTATCAGGAACACATCACCGGCGGCCTGAAATGGGCCCTCGGCCTCACCCGCCTGAAGGTGAAGCCCGACCAGATGGATCAGTCCGCCCTGCCGAAGCGATAACCCGATCCCCGCGTTCATCGGTCCCTCCACTGAACCGTTTACCGCACCCTCTCCCTCACGCCATCCCAACGTCCTCCTCATGAATCCTCTCGCCTCGCCCTGGACCTCCGTGGCCGTCGAAGCCGCGTCCGCCGCCGCCCTGCGCCTCCTCGAACTACACCAGTCGGGGGGGCGCGGCTCTGAAACCGTGAACGCTCACGACGACGCCTCCATTCAGGCCGATCTGGAGACCGAAGCCGCTATCCTCGCCGTCCTCGAAGGCCGGAATGTGCGCGGCGTCTTCCTCTCCGAAGAGTACCTCAAGGACGGCGAACGGCCCGAACTGACCCCCCGGAACGGCCCCGGCCTGGACGGCGGGCGCCCGGTTTATGTGGTGGCGGACCCCCTCGACGGCTCGGCGGTGTACGCGCATAACCTGCCGCTCTGGTGGTACTCGTGCGTCGGCGTCTACTCCGAGGCGGGCGATCCCCTGGGCGCCTGCATCGTGGATGTGCCCCGCCGCCTCCTGTACGCCTGCGACACCAATCGCGCCTGCCGCGCCGCCCTGGACGACCGCATGGCCCCCGTGCGCTGGTCAACCCTGGCGCCCCCCCCCGAACGGCCGCTGGCGGAAGCGTGGCTCGAAATCTACACCCTCAAGCCGAAATATCTCGCGCTGGCGGCGGGGGAATACGCCTCTGTGGTCAACGCGTTCTCCGGCATCATCCCCAACGGCGGCCCTGGCGGCTTCACGGATTGCGCCGAGGGCATGGCCGACGCTTACCTCCATTACGACCTGCCGGGCACCGAACACCTCTCCGGCGGCCTGATGATCGCCGAGTGCGCCGGGTGTATCGTCACCGACGCCGACGGCCGCCGTCCCGCCTTCGATCCCGCGATGACCGAGCGCCCCACGCTGGTCTGCGCTACCGGCCCCACCCTCCACCGCGCGGTCATGGAGCGCCTGAACGCCGGGTAGTCGCCCCATGGCGTCATGAAGGAGTTCGCGGGAGCCGCGTCACTAAGGGGAGGAACCGGCGGGACAGAAGGGGAACGGTACGTCAAAGCCGTGAGCGTCGCTCGGTTCGCGCGGCGCAGAGGTCGTGCGCGTCCATCATGCATGAAGGAGGTCGGGGAGTGGTTTCCGTAGGGATGATGAGTTTCGCGCATATGCACGCCGGGGGGTACGCCGGGAGTTTGCAACGCCTGCCCAACGCCCGGATCGCCGGGATTGCGGATGCCGACGCCGACCGCGCCCGCGCCATGGCCGAGCGGTTCGGGACCCGCGCCTTCGCCTCCTATGACGAGCTGCTGGCCTCCGAAGTGGACGCCGTGGTGGTCTGCGCGGAGAACATCCGTCACCGGGAACTGGTGGAGCAGGCCGCCGCCGCCGGAAAAGCCGTCCTGTGCGAAAAGCCCCTCGCCATCACGACAGAAGACGCCCGCGCCATGGTCCGCGCCTGTGACGCCGCCGGCGTCGCCCTGTGGACTGCCTTCCCGTGCCGGTATCACCCCTCGGCGCAGGCGGTGAAGGCGCGGATGCGCCCGGCCGACACGGGCGGCATGGGGGAGATCTGGGGAGTGCGGGGGACCAATCGAGGCCGCTGCCCCGGCGGGTGGTTTGTGAACAAGGCCCTCTCCGGCGGGGGCGCCGTGATGGATCACACCGTTCACATCACCGACCTGCTGCGCTGGCTGCTCGGCGTCGAGGTCTCGGAGGTGTACGCCGCCGCGTCCAACCGGATGTTCAACTCCGATTTCGACGATACGGGTCTGGTCAGCCTCACCTTTGAAAACGGCGTCTTCGCCACCATTGACTGCTCATGGTCGCGCCCGAAGAGCTATCCCACATGGGGCGATGTGACGCTCGAAATCGTGGGAGAAGGCGGCGTTCTCAGCCTCGATATGTTCGGCCAGGACATGACGGTGTATCAGGACGAAGGGCCGCGCGTCTCCTGGGCGAACTGGGGCAGCGACATGGACCTGGGCCTGGTGAAGGCTTTCGTAGAGGCGGTGGAAGCGGGCGCGCCTCCCGCCGTGAGCGGCCTGGACGGCCTGCGCGCCACGGAAGTGGTGGAAGCCGCGTATCGGTCGGTGGAAACCGGGCAGCCCGTGCGGATTGATTCCGGCGCCTGAGCGGTTGTTTTTGGCGCTACCGAGAAGTCTGTGGGTCAAGGTGAAGGCAGCCGAGGAAGAAGGGGATCGCTCTGTGGAAGCAGGCGGTGTTTCTAAACCCCAGAGCGTTCGCTTTGACCCTTTGGATCTGAGCGTTCATCCCTTTGGCTTCGGCGTTGGTGACGCGCTGCCGGAGATACGCCAGCAGACCGGGGAGGTGAATTCGGAACTGTTGGGCGACCTCACCCAGAGAAGCGTTCCCAAAGTACTCCACCGTTGCCTGCCACCGGCGTAAGAAAACGTCTCCCGCTTCGACGCCGGAACAGCTGAAGAAGGCGCGGAATCTTTCTTTTAACGCCTACACCTCCCTCGTCTCCAACCCCCAGGAACGCAGGGCGCTTCATGGGGCCTGTTCCTTCTCCGTCCAGCCCTCCCGGTTCTTCAGCCCACAGATACTTCGTCCGCTTCAACCGCGCATTCGTTTCCGGCGACTTCCGCGCTTCCCTGCGGCGGGTGGCATCGACGGCCTGGTTCAGATCGCGGGTGAGGTGGAACCGGTCATAGACCCGCTCCGCCCGGGGCAGTATCGCCGCCTGCGTCCGGCTCCCGACCACCTCCAGCACGCGCTCCCCGTCGGTGAGGACCGTGAGATCTTTGTGATGGGGTCCTGGCTCGTCTCGTCCAGCGTTATCCGAGGGATCGCCTCCGCCGACCCATCGCCTCTTCCGCCATACCGCACTGCGCCGCCATCTTCATGAATTGCCGGTCCCCCATACTGAGCCGGCAGCTCATCGCCATCGCATTACGGCCCCGCGTGGTCATGGACTGCGCCGGAACCGACGCCGCACCGACCATGAACGTGCCCAGCAGGGCCACTGTCGCCAATCAAGTCTTGTTGTTCCGCATAGGCGCTGCCTCCTGTAACGTCACGGGAGAGGGGTGAACCCTTCCGTGGGGGTCGTGCCGGGTCGCGCTGAGGACATGCGCCCGAAGTCAGGTGCGAGGAACCGAAAAAACCGGGAAGCGTTCCACCGTGAGGCCGGAAGTCTCCCCTCACCGTTTCGGTGTACCCCTGCCTTAATGGGACGAAACAGTCAATGCTTACTCCAAACCCTGGGTTTGTCGTCTTTTCTCAAAAGAAATAGAGGAACGGGGGGAGGTGGACAGGGAACTCTTTGCTCTGTTCCGAACCATGCCGTAATAACCTTGGGGTCGAGAGGAAGCGATATGGATATCAATGTTTTGTTTCTGCTGGCGGTAATCGTCGGTTTGGCGGTCTGGATCGTCATGCTTTACGCTCAAGCCTCCGCAAAACAGGAAGCCGTAGCGCAATCTCGCTTCGAATCATGGAAGGCACGGGAACTAGGATCAGCGCAGGCTCAGCAGAAACAGCTGGCTCAGCAGAAACAGCTGGCTCAGCAGCAGCGAGCATAGACCTCCAGCAGTGGAAAGCAACGCACGAGACGGGGATTCGGCAGGATGCCATCATGCGGTCCCAGGCGGTGATCACCGGCAAGGTGTCCGAACCCATAGCGCCCTATTCGCCGTTTTTTCCCTACAACCCCAAAGAGGCGCGCTTTATCGGAAGCCCGATAGACTTTGTGGTTTTCGATGGGATTGAGGAGGGTGAGCTGCGGGGGGTGATCCTTCTGGATGTGAAGACGGGCAGCGCTTCCCTCAGTTCAAAGCAGCGTCTCATCCGGGATGCCATTTAGACAGTCGGGGTAGAGTGGCAGGAGGTACGCATGCCGGGGATAAACGGTCTGAAATGAGGAATACAGGCGCCATAGAGGATAGCGAGAAGGTCCTCTTGTAATTGTCCCGCCGTTTGTCGCCTTTTCGGACCCCATGATATAATCGGGCCACACTCCCCTTGCTGTTCTCCGCCCTCCTC
>JBBRGS010000214.1:0-6362 GCA_038240635.1 Armatimonadota bacterium | reverse complement strand
GACGATGAAAACTCGCTGGAAGCGCCGGACAAGGTAGCGCCCCGCGTCGAACCCTTCACGGCGCCGGGTCCCACGTTTGAGCGTGACTTCCCGGCGTATTCCCTCACGCTCCTGCGCCTGAAAACGCGCTGAAGCGCCCATGCCACTGCCTCTCCCGCGCCTGTGTCGCCCGCCGGGCCAGGAGAGAAGCCCACTACTCTCACAGGGCCAGTATTAAGAGCCTGATGATCCGCATCGCCTGTCATCGGCGCCGCCTCGCCGTTCTGGTCGCCGTCCATTGCCACGAGACCGGCGGCGGCCAGAACCTGGACGTGGGCTTCGTGGACGTGTTCCCCGCCCTCAAATGGAGCGGCGCCGGACAGGAAGCGCCCTCCGCCGCGCGGAAAGACGACTCGAAAGCGGATGGAGGCGGGTCCGGGCGGATCGGGTCGCCCTCTCCGCAGAGGCGACTCGGCTCCCGACTCTCCTGCCCGGCGCACTGGAGGAAGCAGTAGTGAAGCGACGAGACTTTGCGACAAAGGCCGCGTGGAGTTTGGCGGCGCTGGGCGCGGCGAACAGCGCAGAGAGCGCCTCGGAGAGGAAACCCATGACCACCGAAGCGAAGGAGGCGGGCCGCATGATGAGGAGCATCCGCGACTTTGGCGTCACCGCGTCGAACTCCGCGTCGGTGAATCGCGCCCGCCTTCAGGAGGGGATAGACTGGGCGGCGGCGCGCGGCGCGGCCCTCTTCGTCGAGCCGACCGACGAGCCGTATCCGGTGGAGGGGGGCATCACGCTGCGGATGAACGCCTCACTCGTCGGGGTTCACGGCCCGGTGGGGCGCGGCACCCGTCATCCCACGAAGCCGCAACCGGTAGGGAGCGTCTTCCGTATTGAGGACGAGACGGCGCCGTTCCTCACCGTGGAAGGCGCGACCCAGTTACGCGGCCTCCAGTTCTGGTACCCGAAGCAGACGCTCTCCGACCCGGCGAAAGTGATCCGGTATCCCGCCACCATCCAGGTGTCGCAGGAGAAGGAGGCGCAGGGCGTCACGCTCTCATGCCTGACCTTCTTCGGCGAGTGGCTGGCGATGGACTTCAACGCGACGCCTGCCCACGTCTGCGAGCAGGTTCTGTGCGAACACTGCTACGGCTACCCTCTCGGCGGCGAGTTCATCCGCATCGATTACTGCTACGACATCCCGCGCATCCTCCATTGCCACGTGAATCCGGCCAATCAGCGGTACATCGCCGGGGGGTACAGCCTCGCCGTGATCGATTCGGTCGTCGCCGCGAAGACGTTCACCTACGCCATTCATCACACCGACAACGCGCAACTGATGGACGTGTTCACCTTTGGGGTGTATGGCGGCATCATGCTTGGTCCCGCGACGTACGGCCAGCTGACCAACTTCAACCTGGACTGCGTGGCCATCGGCATCCATAAAATGGGGGACAGCGCCAAGAATCGGAACTGGCAGATCGCCCAGGGCAGCGTCATCGCCAACACCGGGCCGCGCCTGGAGGACGTTCACCCGCTCCTCGTGGAGGGGCAGGGCCACACCGCCCTCACCAATGTGGAGGCGTTCTCCGGCGGCAACGGCGCCCTCACCAACTTCGGGAAATCGCAGGATTATCTGAGGGTTCGCGGAGACCAGCGCCTCACGATCAGCCTCTTCGGGTGCCGGATGCGCGATTACGTGGCGGACGCGCCGATCACCCGCGAGAATATGAAGTCGGCGATTCAGGCGGTGGCATGTGTGGATAAGCACGAAGCGTTCTACAACGAAACCTTTGGATAACTCCTCAACGCCGCGTCGAATTCCTCGCCCGGCCCACGTCCTCCCCAGCCCCAGCGAGTCCCGGTGATCCCCTCATGCCTTTCCCTCTCACCCTGCGCGATCTGAAAGTCATCCTCACCGCCCCCGGTGGCATCCGCCTCGTGGTGGTGAAACTTGAAACCTCCGAGCCGGGCCTCTACGGGGTCGGCTGCGCCACCTTCACCCAGCGCCATCACGCCGTCGCCGCCACCCTTGAGCGCCATCTTCGGCCTCTGCTGATCGGGCAGCCGGTCGAGCGCATCACCGACGCGTACGGCGCCAAAGAGGACCCGCACGACCGTCAACTCGCCGGAGTCCTTCACCAGGGCCGCGACGCCACCCGCATTGAGGATACCTTCCGCCAACTGATGGTTCACGGCTACTGGCGCAACGGACCCGTCCTCAACAATGCGATCAGTGGCGTGGATATGGCGCTGTGGGACATTCTGGGTAAGCGGGCCGGGCTGCCGCTCCATCAACTGCTGGGAGGGAAGTGCCGCGAGGGCGCCGCCATCTATCGCCACGCTGATGGACGCGATCCCGTGGAAGTGGAAGACCACGTGCGCCACTGGATGGAGCAGGGAGTCCGTCACGTGCGCGCGCAGATGGGCGGTTACGGCGGGAGACAGGACATCCGCCATCGCCCTGAAGGCTCCCCGCCGGGCGCCTACTACGATCCCAAAGCGTACGCCCGCGCCATTCCGCCGCTCTTCGAGCATCTGCGCGCCACGCTGGGCTGGGAAGTCGAGCTCCTTCACGACATCCACGAACGGCTTCGCCCCATGGACGCCGTCGCCTTCGCCAAAGCGGTGGAACCGTTCAAACTCTTCTTCCTGGAAGACGCCCTCGCGCCGGAGGATGTGGACTGGTTCGCCACCATCCGCCAGCAGTGCGCCACTCCCCTGGCGATGGGAGAACTCTTCGTTCATCCTCAGGAGTGGGTTCCCCTGGTGGCCAACCGACAGATAGATTTCCTGCGGATGCACCTGAGCGCTATCGGCGGCATCACCCCCGCGCGTAAGGCCGCCGTACTCGGCGAAGCGTTCGGCGTCCTGACGGCCTGGCACGGCCCCGGCGACGTGAGTCCCATCGGGCACGCGGCGAACCTGCACCTGGACCTGGCGGCGCCGAACTTTGGCGTTCAGGAGTGGTGCGAGTTCAATCAGACGGTGCGCGAGGTCTTCCCCGGCACACCGGTGGTGAGGAACGGCTATCTCTATCCCGCCGATCCCGACGCGCCAGGCCTGGGGATTGATGTGGATGAGGAACTGGCGGCGAAGTTCCCCTGCCAGGACAGCGTGGAGGAGTGGACGCAGGCTCGCGCCCCGGACGGAACGGCCATGCGCCCCTAACTCTACCTATCCAATCCGGCGCCGTCGTCCCGCCCGGAAGCCTCCCGAAACACCGGGCGCGCCGGAGACGGGGCGGAGGGCGCGACAGAAACGAGCAGGCGACGCATGAGACTGAAACTCCACGCGATCCTCCTTACGGCCCTCTTCACGGCGGGAGCATGGAGCCTGAGCGGGAACGTGAGGGCGGGGGCCGCCGACCCGCCGAAACCCTCCGCGTCGGGGGCGCCGTCCCGCGCCTGGGAGAAAGCGATGGCTCCGACCCTGAACGCTCATATGCCCGATGTTTTAGGGGTGGCGCACGTCGCGGGGGATTACCACTTCACCGAGGGCGACTTCCTCAACGAGGGCGCCGACGAAATCCTCCGCCTCGGCTCGCGGGTCATCAAAGTCTGGTTCATGAAGGCCGCCAGGACGAACTATCCGTTTGGGCCGCCGATACCGGAGCCGCGCTCGCTGGTGGACCTCGCCCGGAGCGCGTCGTTCCGCCGCCTCTTCGCCAAACCGTTCACCACGTTCATCCTGGAGACATACTCCTTCGGTCGCCCCGATCATTACTGGCGAAACGGCGTCACATCGGAGGAAGCCGCCGACGAGCGCCGCCAATTCCGCGAGCTGGCTACGTACCTCCTAAAGACGTACGCCGGAACAGGGAAGACCTTCATCCTTCAGCCGTGGGAAGGGGACTGGGCAATTCGCCCCAGCTTCGATGCGTCCGTGACTCCGACGCCGGAGGCCATTCGAGGGATGATCGAGTGGCTGAACGCCCGGCAGGATGGCGTGGAGGAGGCGCGGCGGGCATTTCATGCCATCCATGCGAAGCCGGGGAAGGTCGCCGTGTGGCACGCCGCCGAGGTGAACCTGCTGCTCCCCGCCATGGCCGGAAAGCCGAGCGTGACGAACAACGTGCTGCCCCACACACACTGCGACCTGTACTCGTATTCGGCGTATGACACCTCCATCGCAGGAGACCGCTTCGTCGAAGCGCTCAATTATCTGGCGAGCAAGGCGCCCGACAGCGCGGCGTTCGGCGCGAAAAACCTGTACGTGGGGGAATTTGGAGTCCCGGAGCGGGAATTCGGAGAAGAAACGACAGTAAAGAGTCTCCGACGCACGATAGAGGATGGGCGGAAGTGGGGCCTGCGCTATCTTGTTCACTGGCAGCTGTATGACAACGAATGCAAGGAGACGCCCGCCACCCACGAAGAGTCATGCCGGGGCTTCTGGCTCATCACGCCGACCGGCCGCCGCTCCGCGCAGTATGACCTCCTGCAATCCTTCCTGCGCCCGAAGCGGGAGGAGATGGCCCCTAATCCGCCGACAAAATAGGTAACGAGAGCCATGTTGCTTGACCGGAGGATTCGCGTCGTCTAGCATATTCATGATGACACTGTTGGCGTCGTCTCCGGGCGGCGAAAGGAACGGCATGACACACGCGGCGGCGGTTGATCGAATTGGCCAGCTCTACCTCAGCGACAGTCGGTGTTTCAAAATACCGACCGCCATCCGCCGTTTCGCGTGCCCGCCACAAGTCGCTTTGTGGCGGGCTTCTGTTTTTATAGGACCCTGGATGACGTAACCATGACCGGGACGGGCGATAATCCGACCCGGATGAGGGACTCAGGATGAACGGAGAGGTACTGGTACTCAACAGCGACTATGAGCCGTTGAACATCTGCAATGTGCGTCGCGCGATGGGCCTGATCTACCTGGGCAAGGCGGACATCCTCCACGAGGAGGCCAACGCGGTGCGCACCCTCGAAGCGTCCTGGGCGCGTCCCTCCGTCGTGCGCCTCAAATATCACGTGAAGCGGCCTGTGCCCCAGCTCCGCCTCTCCCGGCGCAGCATCTTCGCCCGCGACCAGTTCACCTGCCAGTACTGCGGCCTGGTGGGTAAGGACCTCACGCTGGACCATGTGATCCCCCGGCGGATGGGCGGCCCGTCCACCTGGGAAAACCTCGTCACCTGCTGCCGCCGCTGCAACACTAAAAAGGGGGACCGAACGCTGCATCAGTTCGGGATGGCCCTGCGGAAGACACCGCGACGTCCGCGCTACATTCCGTTCATCAGCCTCGTCAAGTACCTCGATGGCAAGCGCAACGACATCTGGAAGGATTACCTTCCCGCACTCGGCGACTTCTGACGCCAGAGCCACTGCCCGATGCCTTCATCCCCGGAACCGCCCAAACCGATCCGACAGGTCGCCGTGGACGACCGCGTGACACTCCGAAAGCCTCATCCGTGTGGCGCCACCGACTGGCTCGTGACGCGCGTCGGCGCCGACATCGGCCTGCGGTGCCAGGGCTGCGGCCGTAAAGCCCTCCTGCCGCGCCACGAGTTCGAGCGCCGGGCGAAGGCGTTGCATTCCGACGCCCCCGATCCGTGGCGGGAGACGCCCAACCATGCTGCGGACGTTCAATGAGTGACGGGCGCTCCAGCGATCCGGGCGACGAACCGGAGGCGACGACGATCCTCCCGTCGAAAGGGAATTCTTCGTGCCGAACGCCGATGGGCGAACGCCGCCCGTGGAAGGAACGCCTCACCGCCTGCGACGGCTGCGACCTCTGCGGCGACCGTTGCGTCTCCGGCTATCCCATCTCGCGGTGGGAGTATCGCCGCATCCGCGAGTATCTTGCTCACGAAGCCGACCCTGGGGAGCGGGACCGGGTGGCCGCGCAGGAGAAGGAAGTCCCGTGGCCCGGCGCGCCCGGCTTCACCTATGAAGCGTGCCGGTTCCGCGATGTGGAGCGAGGTCTTTGTTCCATCTACCCTGTGCGCCCGCTGGTGTGCCGCCTGTTTGGCCATGTGGAGTGGCTGCCGTGCCCGGCGGGGCTGATCGCCGACGCCGCGCCCGAAGGCGTAGCGCTGATGGAGTGGTACGCGCGCCGGGACCTTCGCCCGTACGAAGCATGGCTCGCCGAAGAGGAAGGCGCTCCCTGAATCGTCTCAAACGGAACATACTATCAGGCAGGGGGAAAGTCATTGCGCCAAAGCCCAATGGCCGCATGACCCACCCGGAAGATTGGTCAGGATGTTTTGGAGGAGCGCGGATGGAGGAGGCGTCCAACGAGTATGATCAGCCGTGGAAGGAGGCGTTGGAACTGGCGCTGTCCGACTTCTTCGCCCTCTTCTTCCCCGAAATCGGCCGTCAGCTCGACTTCTCCAGGGCGCCCCGCTTCCTCGATCCCGAACTGAGGCGCCTCGACCTTGACTC
>JBBRGS010000213.1:0-6364 GCA_038240635.1 Armatimonadota bacterium | reverse complement strand
TCAAACCCATCCAACCTGGAGGTTCTTGACTTTGGACCAGGGACTTTAGACTAGGGACTGAAGTTGAAAGCCGACGACCGGACTCGAACCGGTGACCTACGCTTTACGAGAGCGCCGCTCTACCAACTGAGCTACGTCGGCGTGTCACACGTTACACCTTACGCCTACGATGGACCCCTATGGGGACACGCCTATTCTACCAAGGCCATCCTGCGGCGTCAACGGCGAGACGCGGATTGGGTGTGGTTCAAAGTTTTGCGGGCGGTCGAAGCTCCAGCGTAAACGGCGAAGGGCTTTTCGACTCATCACGCCTGGGTAAAAGGGTTGTGCAAAACTTTGAACAGCACCCCGCGGCTTGAACGCCCAGCGCTCCAGGAGTGGAGGGGTCCGGAGATGGTCCTTCCCCGACGCACGTTCATGCCACCGCGCCCGCGCCGTCTCCAGCGCCTCGGCGAGGAAGCGCGAGGTCGCGCCCCGTGCGGCTCCGCTCGTGCGCGGCTACCGTCTCCGGCGTCCCATCCACGATCACCTCTCCGCCCGTGAGGCCGCCTTTGGGAGCGGTAGCGCTATCCATCGGCAATTCGAAACTGAGAGTAGCGATTCTTACAGTCGTCTACTCATCGCTAAGGGGGTGCGCTATCCGTAGGTCTGGAATGAGTTGAAAATGCTTATCGAAGGTGAGGAGGGTGAGATCATATTGGAGAGCAAGGGCCGCGATCCACAGATCGTTCTCTGGAATCGGCTTCCCTTGACGCTGTAGCGCCCTCTTGAGGCGACCGTAAGCGCGAGCGGTGAACGTATCCACAGGGAGGACGGTGAACATTTCCACAAGGCTCTCGATTACCTTGAGATTCTCCTCTGCCCGTGTTGATTTATAAGCCCCGTAACAGAGTTCGCCCACCACTATGCTGGGAAGGTAGGCGGTTGTGTTCATTAAAGCAATGTCTTGTCCTGGATCAATCCCCTTCAAGTACCCGATGACAACATTGGTGTCAAGAAGGGCATCACCATCCATCGTCATCCACCCTAAAGCAATCCTCTACCGCCTCCAGCATTGCCTGAAGATCATCCTCTGAGATTGAACCCACCAGGTCCTGGATTGCGACCAAGGGCTGGCTAGGCGGCAAGGGCTGGCTTAAAGACCCGATGAACGTCAATGCGCGCATTTGGAGGTCTTCCGGCAGCTGCTCCAATTGGTCAAGCGCCTCTTGAACGATAAGGTTAGCCATGACTCTGCTCCCTTCAGGCGTTCATCTTATTCACTCCCGTCATTATAACATGCTGCCGCTCTCCCCCACCCTCCAGCGTCGGGGCGATAGTGCGGTCCTCATAGGGTTACGCCATCTCCCCCTACTCAACCTCTTCATTATTAGTAGGTATATTCCTTCCTCAATCTCGGCATCCGTCTCAATACCCAATGATATAGTCTGTAATTTTCATTAATATGTGATATTAGTATAATATATTGCTGTTTTAGATGTGGCCCTTACGTTACGCCGCCCGCCGCGCCCGCGCCGTCTCCAGCGCTTCGGCGAGGTAGCGCCCCGTATGGCTCCGTGCGGCTCCGCTCGTGCGCGGCTACCGCTTCCTGGGCGTCCACCGCCATCACTTCCCTGCCCGCGTGACTCCCCGCCGGGATACGATTCATGACCTCATCCGCCGACCGTATCTGCCCCTCCGGGCGGAAGGGACCGTTCAAGGCGTCTCCTTCTCCTCTACTCCGCTTTCATTCAGGCGGCGGCGGGCGCTATGCCGGACGTGAAGGATACGGACTGTTTCCTGGCGCCCGTCTCCGTCCTCATCCACACAGGTAAACAGAACGCGATACCTCCCATAAAGCAGTTGACGGATTTCCACCTCGAACGCGTCATTCTCAGGCGCCAGGGGGCAGCGTGTGGGCAATTCCCTGAGGGAGCCGATAGCATGTTCGAGGCCTTGCTGCCATCGTCCGGCTTGTTCGGGCGAACGAGCGATGAACCAAAAGAGGATGTCCTGTAATTCCATCTCAGCGACATCGGTGATCTCAATCCGATAGGGCATGGATCATCGCCCCTGGGAGTTCAGCAGAGTCAGAAAATCGGCGAATACCTCCTCTGCGGACCGAACCCGACCCGAAGCAGCGGATTCCAAACCCCTTTGAATACCAGAAATGGTATCCGCTCGCTCCTCATCCTCCCCATCGAGTGCGGCAGAGAGCAGAGCGTCCGCCAGGTCATTGACATTCGTTCCATCCCGACGCGCCTTCTCCACCAGCTTGGCTTCCGTTTCCGGATGAATGGTAAGCGTCATGCTCCCTCACCTCCGCAATCAATTTAACACACTCCCTATGTCATGCCGGAGTACTACCAGACTCCCCTTTTTCCAACCCTCAACTTCCAATGCGTCTATGCCGCCTTTCTCCGCGCCCGCGCCGTCTCCAGCGCCTCGGCGAGGTAGCGGCCCGTGTGGCTCCGCGCGCAGGCCGCCACCGTCTCCGGCGTCCCTTCCACGATCACTTCGCCGCCCGCGTGGCCGCCTTCCGGCCCCAGGTCCACCACCCAGTCGGCGGTCTTGATCACGTCCAGGTGATGCTCGATCACCAGCACGCTGTTGCCCGCGTCCACCAGCCGGTTCAGGCACTCCAGCAGCCGGTGGATGTCGGCGAAATGCAGCCCCGTCGTCGGCTCATCCAGGATGTACAGGTTGCGGCCTCCGCGCTTCACTTTGGAGAGTTCGTCCGCCAGCTTGATGCGCTGCGCCTCCCCGCCCGACAGGATGGTGGACGGGTGCCCGATCTTCAGGTAGCCGAGGCCCAGTTCGTTCAGTGTGTGGAGTTTCTGGGCGATGCGCTTCTCCCCGGCGAAAAGGGCCGCGCCCTCCTCGATGCTCATCTCCAGCACGTCGAAGATCGTGCGGCCCCGGAAGGTGATCTCCAGCGTCTCCTCGTTGTACCGCTTCCCCTTGCAGGCGGCGCACGGCGTCTCCACGTCCGGCATGAAATGAAGCGTGGTCGTGACGGACCCCTCCCCGCCGCACTCCTCGCAGCGGCCGCCCTTCACATTGAAACTGAACCGGCTCGGTGTGTACCCCCGCGCCTGCGCCTCGTCCGTCGCCGCGAACAGCCGCCGAATGTCGTCGTAGAAGCCGATATACGTCGCGGGATTGGAGCGCGGCGTGCGACCGATGGGCGACTGGTCTATGTTGATCACGTCGGTGATGAGATGCGCCCCCTCCAGGCCGTCGTGCGCGCCGGACAGCACCCGGCTGTCATGGAAGAGCGATTGCAGCTTCTTATACAAAATCTCGTTGATGAGGGTGCTCTTCCCGCTGCCGCTCGCGCCCGTCACGCAGGTGAAGACACCTAAAGGGAACTCCACGTCCACGTTCTTCAGGTTGTTCTCCCGCGCGCCCCGCACCCACAGCGACCCGCCCTTCGACCGGCGGCGCTTCAGGGGCAGCGGGATCGTCGCGCGACCTGAGAGGTACGCGCCCGTCAGCGACGCTTCATTCGCCATCAGGTCGTCCACCGTGCCCTGCGCTACCACCTCGCCGCCGTGAACGCCGGGGCCGGGGCCGATCTCCACCACGTGGTCCGCCGCGCGGATGGTGTCCTCGTCGTGCTCCACCACGATGACGGTGTTGCCGATGTCGCGGAGTCGCTTCAGGGTGGCGATCAGTTTCACGTTGTCCTTCGGGTGCAGGCCGATGCTCGGCTCGTCCAGCACATAGAGCATGCCCATCAGGCCGGAACTGATCTGCGTGGAGAGGCGGATCCGCTGCCCCTCGCCGCCGGAGAGGGTGGCGGCCTTCCGGTTCAGGTTGAGGTAGTCCACCCCGATGCCGACGAGCAGTTCCACCCGCGACAGCACCTCGTTGAGGATTTGCAGTCCCGCCACGCCGCGCCCATGCGAGGCTACAACCGGGCGCGCCGCCTCAAGGAACGCCTGTAACTCCGACAGGTTCGTCTCGCCGACTTCGTGGATGTTGCGGCCCATCAGGGTGACGTTCAGGCGCTGGCGCTTCAGGCGGCGGCCTTCACAGTCGGGGCAGGGGTACTCCACCATCACCTTGCGGAGGTAATCTTCCATGCCGGTGTTGGCGACGCCCTGCCGCCGGTAATGGCGATACCGCCGCTCAATGTCGTTGAGGATGCCGTTGAAGCGGAACATGGTCCCCACGTGACGGTCGGCCTCGGCCACATCCTCGTGCTGAAGCATCTCGTACCGTTCGCCGCGCCCGCCGTGGAACAGGATGTCCACCACGTTCGGCGGCAGGTCGGCGAACGGCGCGTCGAGGCTGAAGCCGAGATGGCGGCTCAGGCTGTACACCATGCGCCCGCCCCAGTTGTTTTTGTCGTAGTTGAAGGCTTCGCGGACGAACGCGCCTTTCTTGATGCTGCGCGACGGGTCCGGCACGAGCAGGCCGGGATGCACCTTCAGGTACGTGCCCAGGCCGGAACAGGTGACGCAGGCGCTCTCCGGCTCGTTGAACGAGAAGTAGTACGGTAGCATCTCCCCCATCGTCAGGTGATGCTCCGGGCAGGCGAATCCGGCGTACCATTTCTTCCAGCCGCCGGGGATGCGCTCCGGCTCCAGGACGCGGAATCGGAGATACCCTTCGCCGAGGCGCACGCCATGCTCGATGGAATGCAGCAGCTGCTTCTCGATGTCGGGCCGCACCACGAACTTGTCCACGATGACTTCGAGGTCGTAAGCGGTATCTTCGTCCATCTCGAGAGCGTCGCTGATGTCGATAATTTCGCCGTTCACGCGGATGCGGCGGTGGCCCTTGCTCCGAATCTCGCCCAGGAGGTAAGCGTACTCCTCCCCGTAGATTTTGAACACGGGCGCGCACAACTCCACCACCGAGCCGCTCGGCAGCGACAGGACCTTCTCCGCCATCTGATACGCCGTCTTCATGGGGACTTCGCGGTCGCACATCAGGCAGCGCGGCTCGCCGACGGTACAGAAGAGGAGGCGGAGATAGTCATAGATGTCGGTCATGGTGCCGACGGTGGAGCGCGGGTTTTTGCTCACCGTCTTCTGCTCGATGGAGACCACCGGCGACAGGCCGAAGACGAAGTCCACGTCCGCCTTTTTGATCTGCTCCATGCGCCGCCGGGCGTACGCGGAGACCGATTCCATGAAGCGGCGCTGCCCCTCGGCGTACAGCGTGTCGAACGCCAGCGACGACTTGCCGGACCCGGAGAGGCCGGTGAAGACGACGAGCTGGTCGCGCGGCAGCTCCACCGTGATGTTTTTGAGATTGTTCTCCTTGGCGCCCTGGATCAGAATGGTGTCTCGCATCGGTCGCCTCGCCTCCATGCACGCGCGCGTCCAGCCGAACTAACGTCAAAAGCCCGCCGCAGTTTGTCAGGCCGGACCCCTCTCATCGCCGTCGTAATAGTAGGCCGCCTCGTTCACCGTGACGCGGCTCTTCTCCGTCAGTCGCAGCGGCGCGGGGACCTTCTGGATGATCTCCTTGTCCGCCAGCCATTCATACACGAAGGCGAGGTAGCCGACCCCCGCCACCTTCTGGAAGTGCGCATCCAGTTCGGTGGTGGAGCGGAGGCCCCCCGCCTTGCTCAGGTAATCGAGCACCGGATTGAAGATGAATCGCTTCTCGTCGAGATACTCGTTCACGGCGTCCAGCGCGGCCTGAAGCGTTTGAGGGGTCTTCTCGCCGTGGATCAGGTCGGTGTAGATACGGTGGAAGAAGTCGGGATTGAGGCGCAGGGCCTGAAGGATGACCTCGCGGCCCGTCACTTCACCGTGGAGCAGGGCCTCGATGGAGGCGAGGGGGTCCACGCAGTACAGCAGCCACTTGAAGGTGTAGGCGACATCGCGCTTCACGTAATGCCACTTCTCCGCCTTGGCGAGGACGGGCAGGACACCGCTCCCCGCAACAAGGAGCTGAATCTCGCGGTCGCGCGCGCCGATACGGTTCACATTGTGGTAATACTCGGTGATCGTTTCGTCTTTGGAGAAGAGCAGGGCGCTTTTGGAGAAGAGGGAGTGGTGGAAGGAGCTTTGCAGCGCGCTCTCCAGTGATTGCCTGAACTCGCTGCGGGGCCGAATCATGGCGTGGATGTTGATCCCGTCCTCCACGAGGCTGTAATCCTTCGATTTCTTGAACTCTTCCGTGCCGATGATCAGCAGGTCAATGTCGCTCTTCTCCCAGACCTGATCGTGGGAGAGGCTGCCGCACAGAATCGCCGCGATGACGTATCGGTCGGCCTCCAGGCGCTTCACCAGAATGTCCAGCGCGGCGCGATACCGGGCCGTCACCGCCGCAAATTCCTCGCGGGGAGCGGAAGAGGCGTCGTCGAGGGGCGGTTCGAGAGGTGGAACTAAAGGAACGGTCATGCGCTTCTCCCGGTCAGCCT
>JBBRGS010000212.1:0-6411 GCA_038240635.1 Armatimonadota bacterium | reverse complement strand
GGCGTGGTCCCGGCGGAGGACCTGGTGGCGCTGGTGGCCCCGGCGGAGGACCTGGTGGGGCTGGTGGCCCCGGAGGCGGCCCGCTTTAAGCCTGCGCCTGGCGCCAAACCGCACTCGGAAGAGAGGGCTGGGAAGGCGCTTCATCCTCCGCGCTGGCGAGATGGATTCATCAGCCGATATGGTATGGAGCGGCGCCTGCAACCCCCGATACGCCGCTCCGTCTAAACCAACGAATGAGATGAAGCGCCTGCGAAACAGAGCGCTGAATCTCTGGAAGTTTGAAGGAGGTGAGGAGATAGTTCAAGCCCTCCTTGCCTTTCGATCATCGATTGCATCCTCGTGGAGAGTGTTGGCATCGTCCCGCCTCCACGAGGACCTCGCACCGCATCCCCATGGGATGACACCGCAAGTGGGAGAACTCTCAATGAAACAGAGCGCTTACACTCTTGCCGGGTTGCTCGGCCTTGGCCTGGCCCTCACGCTCCCGACCTTCGCCGCCGCGCCGCTGCCTCCTCCGCCTCCCGATCCCGCCGCGGCGCCTGCTCCCCCGGACCCCAACGCTCCCGGCGCCAACCGTCGCTTCCGACGCAACGCCAACGCTGGCCCCAACATGGGGCGCATGCTCAACCTCACGGCTGATCAGCAGGCGAAGTGGGACGCGGAAGACGCCGCGTTCCAGGCGGAGATGAAGAAACTCCAGGACGCCCACGATCAGAGCGTCCTCGCTATGCTCACCCCCGAACAGCAGACGCAGTACAAAGCGATGATGGCCAATCGCGGCCAGGGAGGCCCCGGCGGACCTGGCGCAGCGGGTGGTCCCGGCGGGCAGGCGGGCGGACGGGGTATGATGGGTGATCCGACGGCCGTGATCTCGACCATGAACACCGCCGGGCTGAACCTGACGACCGATCAGCAGGCGAAAATCACCGCCCTGATGGCCGATCAGCAGACCAAAATGCAGGACCTCCGCGCCAAAATGCAGGACCCCAACGCGGATCGGCAGGCGATGCGCACCCAGATGCAGGCGATGCGGCAGGCCAACCAGACGCAGCTCAACGGCATCCTGACCGCCGACCAGCAGGCGAAGTGGCAGACGTATCAGCAGCAGAACCCCGGCGCGGGCGGCTTCGGTGGCGGACGCCGTGGCAACCGTAACGGCGGCCCTGGCGGCGGAGGACCTGGTGGCGCCAATCCTGGTCCTCCTCCCGGCCCGTAACGCCAACGTTCCACACCACAACGCCCGGACCTTACCGTAGATAACCCAAGCCGCCGACTCCTGCCCAGGGGTGGGCGGCTCTGTTCGACTTTGTTCAGACTCAACACCAGAACCCTATTGGAAACTTATCAGGCTCCGTTGTAGTATGAAGATACCTGAGTTTTTTTCTTGAATGCATAAGTTATTTCATTTCGGAATCGGATCTTCTATGCCTGCCTTTCAATCCCTGCTGCTCTGCCAGTACGCTAATCAAACAGCGGATGGAATGTATAACCTGCTCAGCGTGTTTGATGAAGTAGTCTCACTGGCCTACCCGGTCACAACGCCGATGCTGGTCTACGTCAGGATACTGGACCTTGATGCGGATAATCCCGCAGTGGAGGTTCGTTTTATAGACCCGAAAGGAAACAATTTTGCAACGATGGGGTTTACTCCTCAGTTCCTTCAGCAGGATTCCACAGATTTTGTAATGGTCGCCCCTGTCACACTGGTCCTGGGAGAGGCGGGAGATTACCTTATAGAGGTATGGACGGCGGGTGTTCAACTGGGCAAGGCTCGGCTTCGGGCGTTTCATAGGAGCGGATCATGACGAACAATACACCTGTATTTAGAAGCCGGAAAAATTGTTTCCCTCAGTTTATCACCCATTCCGGGGAGATGGAGATTCTGGATGACAGGCAATACCTGTTGAATCTTCGGATGGCGAAACTGCGCGAATTGTATCTGGGAATGGAGACCCCGGAAAATTGCATTGCGATCAACAGAATTTTGAACGCAAATATCCAATTGTATCAAATACTGCTTCATCTCAAAGATACGCTGTATGGCTCATTTCATCAGAATGTACCGGCTCGCCTTGAGGCGTACGTTTACCCGGAGGAGGATATGGAAGGGTTTGAGGTATTAATTCGCCCCCCGGGAGAAGGAGATCAGGTTCGTCAGGCGGTGAACGCGTTTCGAAATACGTTTATGACCTCTCATCCCGCCGCCTGGGGGTGGTTGACCATCAATCGTGACTATACCTGATGTTTGACTGGCATGACTTCTTCAAACTTGCCGAGAGATTGGAGCGCGAAAGTGAAGACTCGCCTTTGGAAGAAGCAATTTTGCGAACAGTGATTGGGCGCGCCTACTATTCGGTCTTCTGTCGAGCTCAACAATGGATCAATAGCCATCCAGGACGCTTCAATGAACTCTCTCGCCAGCGAGGAGGATCACATGAGCGAGTTTGGGGACTCTTAAAGGCGCACGAGGCCCCTCAATTGCAGGAGGTCGGCGTGCGCGGGGATGCTCTGAAACGAGTCAGGCATCGCGCGGATTACACTCCTGATTGGCTTGGCGACTGGAGGATCGCCGCAACGGATGCGATACGAAACGCTCAGGAACTGCACGACCTCATTGACAGATATTTTTTCCAATAGTCCTTACCCGTTGACATCCTCGCCTTCACAAAACGTGACCGCTTCCAACTTAGCTGGCCCGCGCTTTGCGGCTGAAGCGGCCTCGGAAGAGGTCGCCGACCTGCCGCGCCTCCTCGCTGCCCAGCGCGAAGGTGATCGCCACGTAGACCAGCACGCTCAGGCCCCCGCCCCCGACGACTTCCAGCGCCGACCCCAGCCGCGCCGGGCGCAGGTCATGCGTGATGACCCAGGAAAGGCCCCACGCGACCAGCGCCATCGCCGCGCAGCCCGCCAGCGTGCGCCCCAGGGATACGCCGATCCGGGCGACGTTCAGGCCGCCCAGTTTCCGCTGAAGCAGGACGAATAGCAGAAGAAAGTTGAGCGTCGCGCCGATGGAGGTCGCCAGCGCCGGGCCGCGAGTCGCCTGCCACGGAGCGAGCGGATCGCTCATCACGCGGATGAGGAGCCAGTTGAGCGGGATGAAGATGCCAAACGCCACGAACATCCCGCCCAGCACCGGCGTCCATGTGTCGTGCCGGGCGTAGAAGGCGCGCGCCACAATCGCCTGCGCGGAGTACGCCCCAATCCCTATGGCGTAACAGACCAGGGCCGGGACCGCGTGACCCGTGTCCACCGCCGTGAACTGCCCACGCTGGAATACCACCGCGATGATGGGCCGCGCGAGCGTCGCCAGCAGAGTGGCCAGCGGCAGCGTGAGGAACAGCGACATCCGCACGCCGAAGTTCACCATATCGCGGAAGCGGGGGAGATCGTTTTCGGCGGCCTGCTGCGACAACGTCGGCAGGATGGCGATCCCCAGCGCCTGCCCGACGATGCCCAGCGGCAGCTGCATGAGGCGATTCGTGTTCTCCAGGATGGCCCGCCCGCCCGCCACCGATGCGATGAAGATGCCGTTGATGGTGCTGTCCACCTGGGGGAGCGAAATCCCGAAGATGACCGGCAACGCGAGACGCCCACACCGTTTCACGCCGGGGTGACGGAGGTTCAGGCTGGGCTGAAACCGCCCGCCAATCCCTTTGAGCGCGAAGACCTGAAGGACCAGGTTGCCCAAAATCGCGCCAATCAGGGCGCCCCACGAGAAGCCCGCGATGCCCATCCGCGAGTGGAGCGCCAGGCCAAACACGATGATGCCGACGTTGTAAATGACCGGCCCCAGCGCCGGGATGAGAAATCGCTTCTTCGATTGCAGCATCCCCATCATCAGGGAGCCGAGGAAGAAGCAGTACTGCGCGGGCAGCACAATCCGTGTGAGTTTCACCGCCAGCGTGAGCGGCGCCTCCGCAAGACCCGGCGCCAGAAAGTGGGACAGCAACGGTCGCGCGAACAGCCAGCAGAGCGGAATCACCGCCGACAGGACGATAAAGAGAAACGTCAGGAGGATACTGAACGTGTCCCACGCCTCCTCGTCCTCGCCGCGCGTCATGTAGGCGGTGATCACCGGCACGTACGCCGCGTACATCACACCGCCCGCGACCAGCATCCAGAGCATATCGGGAATCTGGAAGCCGTAGCGGTAGGCGTCCACCATGGACCCCTGGCCGTACAGCGCGGCGATGATGGCGTCTCGCACGAAGCCCAGGCCCCGGCTGAGGAGGACCATGAGGCTGACCAGCCCGGTGGCGGAGGCGACGTGCCGCACGGAAGCGGTGGTGTTCCCCGACGAGGCGGGGCCGGGGGAGGGAGGTGGAGCGACGGACAAAGGGGACTCCTGGGCGGCGGAGCAGGGGAGCGGCAGGCCGGGAAGCGATGCGCGGCGGCGGCGCCTACGGTCGCCATGTAGTCTACCGTTCTTCAGAGGATGGCGCGAGTCCGGCAAAGACGGCCTGAAGAGAGTCGGGGTAACGAGTGGGATGTTGCATTTCAGGCAGGGGAAATACCTTAACGTTAGGCGCTTGCCGCAGAGGCGCGAGGCGATTCCGGTACATAATAGAATGGACTCCCACCTTCGCAGCCAGAGAAAGCCCGCCTCACCATATGGATGACAACGTATCGCCGAATATCCCGTCGCGGGACCCGCTGCCCCAACCCGATGATCTTCTCGATCCCCTTGAGACTCAGGTGGACCCGGAGAGTCTCTCCGGGCAGGCCATACGCAGGGAGATCAGCGATTTCCAGCGAACCCATGAACAACGACGGCGGCAGCTCCCTCGCGCCATCCTCGTGGGCGTGATGGCGGGGCTGGCGGCGGTGCTCTTCCGGGGCGCCCTGTTGGTGGGGGATCGGTTTCGGGAACGGCTGTATGTCTACGCGCACGCGCAGGGATTGTGGGGCATTCTCCTGCCGATGGCGTACGCGGCCCTGGGAGCGGGCCTCGCAGTCATGCTGGTGCAGCGGTTCGCCCCCGAGACATCGGGGAGCGGCATCCCCCAGATCAAGGGAGCGCTTCATCACCTGCGCCTCATGGACGGCCGGCGTATCCTTCCAGTGAAGTTCGCGGGGGGACTCTTTGGCATCGGCGCGGGGCTGGCGCTGGGCCGCGAGGGGCCGACGGTGCAGATGGGCGGCGCGGTCGGCCAGATCGTGGGCCAGTGGCTGAAGACGACCCCCCGCGAGCGGCAGACGCTCATCGCCGCCGGGGCCGGTGCAGGACTGGCCGCCGCGTTCAACGCCCCGCTGGCGGGGGTGATGTTCGTGCTGGAGGAGTTGCAGCGCGACTTCAGCCCGAACGTGCTCACGGCGTCGTTTATCTCGTGCGTCACGGCGGATGTGGTCTGCCGCATGATGCTGGGGCAGCTGCCGGTGTTTCACGTCAGCAGTTCGGCCATCCCGTCGCTGATCGAGTTGCCGATCTTCATCGTGCTGGGGGTGGTGGCGGGGGTCTTCGGCGTGTTGTATAACCGGTGCCTGCTGGGCAGCCTCAACCTGTTCGCCAAAGCGCGCAAGTGGGTCCCCGGCGCCACGGGGGCGCTGGTGGGCGCGAGCATTGGCATGGTCGGATGGTTTTATCCTGAAGCCCTGGGCGGTGGCCACCTCCTCGCGGAGCGGACGATGGAAGGTCGCCTCCTTCTTGAAGCGATCCCGCTGCTGTTCGTGCTGCGGTTCGCCGCGAATATGTTCAGTTATGGGTGTGGCGCGCCGGGGGGCATCTTCGCGCCGCTGCTGGCGCTGGGCGCACAGCTTGGCCTGGGGGTGGGGGAGCTGGCCCAGCGGGGGTTTCCGAATATCGTCCTCCAGCCGGAGGCGTACGCTATCGTCGGCATGGCGAGTTACTTTATCGCCATTGTGCGCGCGCCGCTCACGGGCATCGTGCTGATTCTGGAGATGACGGGAAATTACAATCTGCTGTTCCCGTTAATCGTTGCGGGCGTCTGCGCGTACGGTGTCGCCGACCTGCTGCGCGATGAGCCGATCTACGAGGCGCTGCTGGAACGAGACCTGCTGCGAGGCCGCGCTCGACCTCAATTGGATGAGACGCTGCTGCTGGATTTGACGCTGTACCCCGGCTGCCCGTTTGAAGGGAAAACGGTGCGGGAACTGGGCCTGCCGCCGGGCTGCATCCTCGTCTCCATTCATCATGGGATGGAGAACCGGGTGCCCACCGCCGACACCACGCTGCACGCCGGGGATCGCATCACGGCGGTGGTGGCGCCCAAAGCGGCGCACGCGGTGGGTCTGCTGAAGGAAGGGACCTCCCGATGAGCCATGCGTAGATCGTCGCAAAACAGAAGCGAGGCATGGCGCAGTGGAATGCAGGTACTCACATGAAATCGAATGGAGCTGGGGGGATTCGAACCCCCGGCCTCCTCGTTGCGAATGATGAGGCCGGTTTTAGGC
>JBBRGS010000211.1:0-6472 GCA_038240635.1 Armatimonadota bacterium | reverse complement strand
GGGACGCCGCTTGTCACGGAGTAGTTCGCCACGTAATCGCTCACGGTGGTGATTTTGCCGAACCGCGAGCCGAGGGCCACGCCGGGACCTTCATCCAGCCCGATGCCCTCGCCGTGCCACCAGAAGCCATGCACAACAGCGTTCAGCGGCATCGCGGCGAGCAACGCCTCCACCTCCTCCAGCTCGTCCTGCATATTTGCGCCGGGGCGGTCCTGCGCGCGGGGACCCGTGATCCAGAAAGTGACGCCTTTGTTGGCGATGATGTAGTCCATCTGCGCGCCCAGCAGCGGCGGATCGAGGCAGATGGCGAGGAACGGGTTGAGCCGGGGGAGCAGCGTTGTGCGGAGGTAGCGCAGGGCCTCCGCGTTGTCCTTAAATCGTCCGCGCAGGTCCTCCTTCACGGGGATGTCGAGCCGTTTGGCGAGTTTCGGCGTTGCGATGAGAAGGTTGTCCACGGCGGCGATATTCGCGGCGAGGGCAGGGCTGAAATTCACCTTCGGGTCGGGGACAACGGCGCCCTGATAAGAGGAACGAAACGTCTTCAGGAGCGATAGTGGGTCGGCGACGGGCGTCGGCGCGTCGGTCTGGCCGCGCTTCACCATCTCATCGAGCCAGAAGCGGTCATCCTCCCGCCAGATGAGGTAGATGCGCGGTTGCGTGCGGTTGACCAGCCCCTGAAGCGTCGCCAGCAGGAGCTGCTCGTCGTGGGAGAGTTTCTGCGCGTCGGCGACGAGGAGATGGCGGGCTGGAGGGTTCTGCTTCGGTTGCAGGGTGGGGTAAGGCCGCTTCATCTTTGGCAGCGTGAGATTGGCGTAGAGGTGCGGGCGCGGCAGCCGGTTGAGGGCGTTCCACGCCTTCGCCATTTGTGCCCTGGGGAGCTGGCCGCTGCGGGCGAGGCTGGCGAGTGTCCCCCGCGCGAGGAGCTGCTCGGTGAGCCAGGCGTTCACTTTATCGCTGCCCGCCGCGCCCTGGGTGGTCCAGACATCCACCGCGCCCTTGAACGGGCCCCCATTGTGGACGAGCAGGGTGGCGAGGGGCTGCGTTCCGACGACGAGGGCCGGTTCCACGGCAACGGTGGGGGGCAGGGTTTTCGTGTCGAGGGGTTGCACGCGGTCGCCGCCGCCCCAGTCTATCTTCATCCCTTTGAGGCCCAGGGGGTCGCCGGGCGCGATGACGGCTTTGCCCGAGGCGCTGGGGAGGAAGCCGCCCACGCCGATGCCTTCTGACCCAAAGAGCGCCGTGTCGGCGTTGTGGCCAACGTCCCGCCAGCCTTCATTCTCCGTGCGACGGACAGCGTGCGTGAACGGGACGGCGCTGAGGATGAGGTTCCCGCCCGCGTGATGGAACGCTCGCAGGTTGGCGAACGCGGCCTCCGGATACACGTTGCCGTACGGCATGACCAGCGCGGCGTACCGTCGCCGGTTGAAGCGTTGCGGGTCGGCGAGCGCGGCGGCGTCGAGGAGGTCCGCCGGGACCCCCGCCGTCGCCAGGGCGACCTTCACCCGTTGCGGCGACGTGGTGGCGGGAACATTGAAGTGCGGGAAGGTCGGTTCAGCGAAGAGGGCGACGCGCGGCGCCGCAGGGGTTGGCTTCGAGGTCGCCGCCTGAAGGGTCCCTCCACCGCTCCCGCACCCGACGAATATCATGACCAGCGCCGCCCCAACGCGCATCCCTCGTTTGAACATGCCATACCTCCCCTGCGTCTCGCGCCGCCCATTGCGTCACGTCTCTAATTGTTCGTGATGAGGCGGCGCAATTCCCATCAGAGATTCATGCCCGGAGAGGTGTCACACTGTGAGGAACGGGCGGCGTGCCCTTTCAGTTTCGCGGCGCCTTCGCCCCAAGCGCGGCGCCTTCCCCCAAAGCGCGGCGGTTGCGACCATGGGAGGCGTGAGGATGATCCATTGGCGCTCTTTGTTGATCGCCGGGCTGGCGCTCCTTATCGGATGCGATGTGAGGGGCGCCCCATCAAATACAGCCCCGAAGGCGTCGCCGCGCAGGGCGGTCGCGTTTCGCGCGTATCGCCGCCCGGTGATGACCTGGGTTCCGCCGTACGCCGTGGCCGCCTCTCTCTCGCGCCTGAAGGATCGCAGGGACGGCGCGGGGCCGGGAGACGCCCTCACTCATCTGGCGCTTCAGTTCTGGGTCCCCACACCCGACGGCGCCGCCCGGCTCGTCGGGATGGAGGAAGCGACTCCCGCCGCCATCGCCGGGCTGCGCGACTGGGCGCACGCGCATGGGGTTCGGGCGCTGCTGTGCGTCTACAACGGCGCCGAGAAGTGGGATTGGCCGCTCGCCCGGGCCGCCTTCGCCGACCATCGGGACGCCTTCATTCAGAGCCTCGTGAGCGAGATGGAACGATACGATCTCGACGGCGTGGATGTGGACCTCGAAGGGCCGGGGGAGTTTCCCAGGGACATGACCGCGTTCCTCGCCTTCATGACGCGACTCTCCGCCGAACTGCGCCGCCGAGGCAAACAACTCACGGTGGACACCTTCTCCGCCGACCGGTGGAATACGCCGAATCAGTCCTGGTGGCCGGACCTCTTCCCGCTGGTGAACGCGCTGACGAGCATGGGGTACGAAGACAACGGCCAGACCGCGCCGGAGTGGCGCTCGTACGCCGCCCAGCGTAAGGCCGCCGGAGCGCATGCCGACCACCTCCTTCAGGGGATGCCGACCGACAAGGAGTCATGGCGGGGGAATACCGCCCTGGAACAGCTGGAGTGGATTCGGAAGGACGGGGCGATGGGGGTCGCGCTGTGGGACGCGCAGCTGCCCGCCGAGACGTGGCGCGAGGCGAAAACGTGGCGACTCCTGCGTGACCTCTCGCGCGGGAAGCGGCGATAGGTTCGGCAGGTGTTCGGGATTGGGGAGAAGAGCTGACTCAAACGGCGCCCCATGAAGGAAAGAACCCTCAGGCGCCCACTGATCCCGGCCAGTCTGAGTCACAAAAAGGCCCCGAACCCGGCCTGAGTTCGGGGCCTGACCCTTCCTCTCAGAAAGCGGTCGGAGGTTCGATTGGGGCCAAAAGGTTGCCCGGTGCGCCCCGTGTCGTCTCTCTGAGTAATAAGAGTGTACACCCTGCCGCGCCGCACCGGAAGCCCGTTCATACGCCGAAACGGACCAAATGGCCGTGGAAACGCGCCGCTTCTCTGGCGGTCTCCCCCACGCCCTACGCGGACGGCTCTGAGGCCGCTTCCACCGGCGCCGGCGCCTGAGCTTCCGTCGTTTCCCCCTTCACCTTCTCCTGAGCCTCCGCCTCCCTGCGACGCTCCTCCTCTTCCCGCCGAAGCCGCGCCTCCTCCAGCTGCTCATATACGCCGGGCGGGAGGTCCGTCACCCACCCGTAGCAGGCTTCGGGCTGACTGTGGCGGACGGCCCAGGCGCAATCGCCGTAGCTCCAGTGCCACCATTCATCGTAACAGTTGCTGAAGCCGGACTCTGTCATCACGCGAATGAGCAGATGGCGGTTGGCTTTGGCTTCCGGCGTCAGGTGGAGCGCATAGGTCGCCTGAGCGCTGGCGCCCTTCTTTGTCACGCTGGTCACATCCACCGCGTTCCCTTCGGCGTCCACCAGCCCCACGTCCACGGCGCCGCCGGTGCAGTGGCCGGGAGGGGCTTTCGGCACGTCGGGCGGGTGCCAGAATCGGTTTGCCTCGCGCCGCACGATGGCTTTGGGCCACGTCGGATGCTTCTCCTCCAGGCTGCGGTAATGGTTCCAATATCCGTTCGTCTGCATCTCGGTGGTGCGGAGGGCGGTGTGGACCTTCAGCCGCATCCCCTCCGGCAGCAGGCGTTGGGCCGTCTGCATCATCTCCGCCACCCGCTCGCGGACATACGTCGGGCTGGCCGTCACGAGGAGTTCGGGGCAGGCGGCGCACAGGTCAACCAGCGGCTCGCCGTTGTCGCGGATGGGGATGCGGGTGAGGCGGGTGATGCCGGGTTCACGGGGGGAGTTCGGTTCTCTCACAAGGCGATCCTGAGTCTGTTACGAAGAGTGGTGGGGGGATGAATGCGATACGGCAGGGGCTTTTCATTGAGGAACCGGGCGGTTGAAACCGCTTCAACAGACACACGAAACCCGCCTTCGCGGGTTAGGGGATCGCTGTGCGGATGAAGGGGTCGCTCAAGGCCGGAACGCCTCGGCATGGCAGGAGTCGGCGAAGGCCGAATTCGTGCGGTCGTTGCAGCGGTTTCAACCGCCTGGATACTCAGGAACTTGAATGAAGAGACCCTTTGTGATACGGCTGTTGGGGTGGATGCGCTGCGGCCTGCATGGTAGGATGGGGGCGTCGGCTGGGGCTTCCCGCAGTTCGTGAGGAGCACGCTCGCGTCCGCCGTCGGATAGTTTACCTCAGTCGCCCCGCTGCGCGCATCCCCATTCCCCAAAAGCCTTATTGATCTCCATGGAGACTTATTTTGACCTCGGTTCCCCCCTTTTTTCGCTCCCTGCCGCTCGGCATCGCTCTGGCCGGTCTGTTTGCCGCAACGCTCTCGGCCCAATCCGACCCCTCGGCCTCTGAAACGATGCCTCCGCCTCTTTCCCGGCCTCAGGCTCTCGCCTCACGTGGCGCGTTTCGGTATGTCCGCCCGGAGTACCTGGACGTGGTCCTGACGAGCGATAAGGCGATCCTGGTGCAGAAGTCGGCGCGGCGCCTGTCGCTCTACGAGAAGGGGGAGGTGGTGAAGACCTTCCTGGCGACAGTGGGCCGCAACGAAGCGAAGTCGAAGGTGAAACTGGGGGACTGGGCCACGCCGGAGGGGCTGTATCGCGTGGGGAAGAAGAAGCCCGACAGCAAGTACTACATGGCCCTCCACATCAATTATCCGAACGACACCGACGCGGAACGCGGGCTGAAAATGGGCATCATCTCCCCGTCCGAAGCGAAGGCGATCAAATCCGCCAACGCGAAAGGCTTTCTGCCACCACAAGATACCCGTCTGGGCTGCGACGTGGAGATTCACGGCGGCAGCAACACTCTGAAGGACGGCGACGACGGCCAGCCGCGCCTGGCGGGATGGACGCGCGGGTGCGTCGGCCTGCGAAACGAGGATATTGAAGCAGTGTACGCCTGGGCGGAAGTCGGCACCCCGGTAGTCATCACGCGATAAACTTATGTGGCCAGGGTAATAGGCGCCGCAGAGGGAAGGATTTTCAGTAAACTCATTGAAAAGAGAAGCGGCTTCGCCTCAGGGCGAGGTCGCGTCTTTCATCTCGTCTTCGGCATCCTCGTTCGGAGGCGCAGGGTACGCCGCCGCTGTGGTCCGCTCCGGTCTCTCCAAGGAGGTCCATCCCGATGTTCCGCCGCATGATGATGGTGTTCCGCTCGTTCTTCGGCCTGTTCGTGCGCGGCATGGAGAACCCGGAACTGATGCTTCAGCAGTATATGGACGACATGAAGGCGCAGGTCCCCCGCATGAACGACACCGTGGCGGAGGTGATGAAGCAGGAGTATATGCTTCAGGGGCAGACTGAACGCCTTCAGAAGCAGGTGGGCGAAATGGACCGCCAGGTGATCGCGGCGATTAAGGCGGGGCCGAAGTATGAAGAGGACGCCAAACTCCTCATCTCCAAAATGGAGCAGGCCAAGGCCGATTTAACGCGGACGCAGTCCATGCTGGAGACGGCCCGCTCGGCGTCGGGGAAGGCAAAACTGGCCCGCGACGACTACATGCGCCAGATGCAGCTGAAGATTCAGGAAGCCCAAAGCGCCATGAGCCGCGTGAAGCAGGCTCAAATGCAGGAGCAACTCTCCAGCATGATGATGACCTTTCAGACCGGCGATCAGAGCGACACCCTGGAACGCATGACCGAGAAAATTGACGAGCGCGCCGCTAAAGCGCAGGCTCGCATGGAACTGGCGACGGACAACGTGGACAGCCGGATGAGAGACATCCAGCGCTCGGCGGAGTCGTCGGCGGTGGACTCCAAACTGGATGAGTACAAGCGCCAGCTGGGCATGCTCCCGCCGGAGGAAGAGTCGTCTCGCACGATGGAGCCGATCACCGAAACGCCTCAAACCGAGACTCAGTAGCCGGGGCCGCGGGATCCGCCGCCTCAACGGGGAAGGCCGTATGACGGCGCACGGAGAGCGTGGGGGCGTTCCGAGCGTCCGGGTGAGGCTACACGCTGGGCGGCAAGTCGTGGAGGCTCAGAGGGTCGGGCGGTTGAAATCGCTGCAACACCCCACGCAAAGTCGGCCTTCGCCGTCTCCTGCCCTGCCGAAGAAGTTCGTCAATAAGCGCACCCCCCTACCTCACCCCGGCCTTCGGCCACCCCTCTCCCACAGGAGAGGGGCTGGTGAGATCATGGTCTCGCACCCGATCATTCCTCCCCCAACCCGCGCAGGCGGGTTTCGTGTGGGTGTTGCAGCGGGTTCAACCGCCCGTGTCCTCGAAACGCCATGGGGGCACGGGAGGCGTTCATATCGGAGAGGCAGCCTTGAACAAACGAGGCGTCCGCGTAGGC
>JBBRGS010000210.1:0-6599 GCA_038240635.1 Armatimonadota bacterium | reverse complement strand
AGTCTCCCGGAGCGGCCGAAAAGCCACCCGTCGCCTCCGCCGATGCGACTCTGATGGCATGGGTTGACGCGCCCCGACCGGTGACGGGTTTCGCTCCGCCCCCTCTCCCGCCGCCCCCGCCCGACTCCCCGCAGAAGGCTTCCGCCGGAGCGGATCGCACAATCGCCGTAAGCGGCCCCTCCTCCCCGATGGGGCGCAGCGACACCCCGCCGCAGACGCTCCCTCACGCAGAGAGCAGGGCTCCAGAGGCGGCAACGCCCGCCGTCCCACCTTCGCCTCTCGTTGCCTCGGATCACGCTCCCGCCATGTCGCTGGCCTCCGCCGCGTCGTCTTCGCTTCAGGAGACCGTCGTCGCCATGTCGGCGGGAGATGGCGCGGCCTCTTCCGACGCCAACCCTGTAGCGTCCGCGCCTCCGAAAGCCTCCTCTGAGGCCGAGGGCGCTCCCTCGCCGCCGTCCTCATCCCTCTCTCCGCCGACTCGCGCGAGCGTCCCCCCGGCGCCGTCTCTCACGATGACGGTGTCCGGCGTCGCTTCCGGGAACGGCGCCGGGGTCGTTACCGAAGTCGTTACCGGGGAATCGGCGCCACGGGATCAGGCCATCCTCCCCACGGGGGAGGCCGCCAGTCGCCGACGCTCGCCCTCTGCCTTCAATGGCTCTCTCGAAGGGGCGCCGTCGCCCTCCGGTGCGCTGTCGGGCGCTGAAGCCGCTGTCGTCCCCTCTCCCGCTCACGGGCCTGCTCCCGCCGCCCCGACTCATGCCGCCGCACCGGCGCCTTCGGTGGACCCCGCCGCTGTCCTCGAACAGGTGGTGAGGGTGGTCCGCGCGGAAGCCCCTCGTGGCCGCCAGGAGATCGTCCTGCGGCTTGACCCACCGGACCTGGGGCATCTGCGGATTCACATCACGACCGACTCCGGCGACCTTTCCGCCCGCTTCCACGCCGACACCGACACCACGCGCCAGTTGCTGGAGGCGAATCTGCCGGAATTGCGCCGATCCCTCGCGGCGGCGGGCATCTCCGTGGGAACACTGGACCTGCCGGGAGGACCGGCGCCGGTCGGGGTTCATCCTGGAGACGCTGGCGCCTTCGGGCTGTCCGATCCCACAGGCGGGTTCTCCGATTCCTCCGGCCAGGGGCGTCAACCGGCGCCGGAACGCGACCCTGCGCCGTCGCGCTCCCCCCTGATTGAGTCCCAACCGACGCTCAACGCGCTGGAGGCGTCTCTTCCGGCTCGCCGTCCTTCCCGTATCCTGGATTACCGCGCCTGAACCGATCACTGAACCGATGGAGGAGACCGTAATGAGCAGTGTGAAAAGCGCCGAATCCGCCGCCGTTAACTCTCAGCCCCCCGCGAAACCGGCCGCCGCCCCTAACGCGCTGGACAAGGACGCCTTCCTGCGCCTGCTGGTCACGCAATTGCGGTATCAGGACCCCACCAAGCCGATGGAAGACCGGGAGTTCATCTCGCAGCTGGCGCAATTCTCCTCGCTGGAGCAGATGACGAACGTCAGCTCCGGGCTGGCTTCGCTCAATCAGGGGCAGGGGTTCGCGCAGGCGATCTCCCTCGTGGGTCACACGGTGGAACTGAAGACTCCCGATGGCGAAGCGCCCCTCTCCGGCGTGGTGGAGAAGGTCAACATCACTGATGGCGTTCCCTCGCTGGTGATCGCCGGGAAGGAGCATCCGCTCTCCGAGGTCCTGGCGGTGAAGTAATTCCCAAACGCCGCCTCCTGGCTTATGATGGAAGGGATGAACTCCTCCGGCGCTCGTCGCATCCTGCTCCTTAATCGCAATCATATTGGGGACGCGCTCTTTACCCTGCCCGCCATCACGGTGTTGCGCGCCGCCCTCCCGGACGCCTGGATCGTCAACGTCGCGCCCGCCAGCGCCGGCCCCTGGTTCGACGATCATCCCGCCCTCAGCGAGCATCATCTCCGGCCCATAGGCGTCGCCGCCAACGCCGCATGGCTGGCCCGCGTGCGACGGGCGCGATTCGACACAGTGATTAGCTTCTCGTTCAGTTCTCACCTCTGGAGCGGGGCCGCCTGGGCGAGCGGCGCCCCCCGGCGCATCGGCTTCCAGCATCACGGCGCGGTTCATGCCCTGTTCAACCACCGCGCCCCTCTGCGCGAGGATCGCCCCTATGTGGACGATATGCTGGACCTCGCGCGCCTGGCCGCCCCGCTCCCCCCTGGTCCCGCGCCGCTGAAGGTCCGCATCCGGCCGGAGTGGATCGCGGAGAGCGAGCGGGGATTCGCTTCAATCCCATCCCTTGCCGCCGCGTCGGATCCACCCTGGGTGGGCCTCAACCCCGGCGCCACCCGCGAGATCAAGCAGTGGCCCGAAGACCGATGGGCCGCTCTGTCCGACCGTTTGACCGAAGCGGGCTGGCAGCCGATCCTGTTTGGCGGGCCGGAGGATCGGGAGAAAGGGGGACGGATACAGGCCCACTGCCATTCAGCCCTGCCTTCCCTCGTGGGCCAGTTGAGCCTTGGAGGGCTGGCCGCGGCCTTCACGCGTTGCGCCGTTCTCGTCAGCGCCGACTCCGGGCCGCTTCACGTGGCGGTGGCGGCGGATACCCCGGTCGTCGGGTTGTATGGCCCCACGGACCCCCGGCGCACCGGCCCGTACACCTCCCGCGCCGTGGTCCTCCATCATCCCAATCCTTCAGCGGAAGGCGGGGGCCGCATGGACGCCATCCTGGTGGAGGATGTCCTTGAAGCGGTGGAGACGTTTCAGTCGCCCCACTCCATCACGGAGCGGTGAGGAGGGAAGATGACCGGAGGCGCTCCGCCGAACGGCGCCCGGCCTGTGTCAAAAGCGTTACCCTCCACCCCTGGGTTAAGGCAGGTTTTAATGGGGTAGAACAGTATCATATTCAGGTTATGGCTAACCGCCGCCGGGCCATGCTGACAAGCCTCCTATAGTGTCCTGTAGTGGCCGTTTCTATTATTTTCCCTTTGGACCCCTCAGGTGAGGCCTACTCCTGCTTAGTCCAGGAAGGCTAACCGTTACGCCCCACAGCTCCCACGGGTGGAACCCCTTCATCGCCTCGGCAGGATGCCGAAAGCAATTCGCACAACACAGGATGTGATGCCGTGAAGCGATTCAACCCCCGGAGTTCCCTGCTCCCCAACCCCCCTCATGGCCCCCATGAGCAGGGTTGCGATGGGGAAGCCCCTCCGGGGGACGCTGTTCACTCCGTCTCTTACCGGGCCGCCCGCACTGAATCCTCCTCCCTGGAACGAAGCGAATTGTCCTATCTGACTGACCGCGCCCGTTGCATTCTGTGGACCGCCGACATCCGTCTGGATGAGCGGTGCGACAGTGGCATGGAGTGGCTGATACGCATCGCCAACATGGACGCCGCGCAGCAGATTCTCCCCCTCGATATTGAACCGGGCCGCGCCTGGTCGAACGCCTGGCATCTGAGCCGGGTCCCCGAAGACCGCCAGCGGTGCGATGCGAAGACGGCTGACGCCCTTCGCTCCGGCCAGCTCGGCTACCGGCAGGAGTTCCGTTGTGTCAACCGGCATGGCGATCTCGTCTGGCTCTTCGAGGAAGTGACCCTTGAGGCGATCAGTTCGGGGCGCTGGAAGGCGGTCGGCGTCTGTGTGGACATCACGCAACAGAAGCAGACCGAGGACGCCCTGCGCCTTGCGAATGACCGGCTGAGTCAGCTCATGACGGCCTGCCCGCTCCCGGTGGCGATGCTCGACCTCGACGACCGGGTTCATTCCTGGAACGCTGCTGCCGAAACGGTCTTCGGTTACCGGGCCGAAGAGCTCCTGGGCCAGCCTTTACCCGCCGACTTCACGCGCGGAGACTCGCAGGATCGTTATCAGCCAGGCGAGACTCGGCGGTGGGGCCGGGATGGCCAGCCGGTGGACGTGATCCTCTCCGCCGCCCCCTGCTGCGACGCCACGGGAGAGGCCACCGGGCGCTTCCTGATCTTCACGGATATTCGAGAGCGAAAACGAGCCGAAGCGGAGTGGCTGCGGAGTGAACGCCGGTTCGCCGCCATGATGGGGCACAGTTTCAGCACGATTGGGCTGATTGACGCGCAAGGCTATGTGCTCTACGCGCCCCCCAACACCCGGCCACTGCTGGGACGGCCCAACGAAGAGCTGATGGGCCTCAACGGGTTCCAGTTCCTTCACCCGGACGATCAGCCCGCCGTATTGGAACGACTGACGCATCTGATCCAACATCCCGAAGAATCGGTCTCAGCGACCTACCGCGTGCGCCACGTCGACGGCTCCTGGCATTGGGTGGAGTCGCTGGCGAGCAACCTGCTGACAGACCCCGTGGTGCAGGCCATCGTCGTCAATTACCGCGATGTAACCGAGTGGAAGGAGATGGAGGAGACGCTCCGCGAAAGCAATGAAGCCCTGGGGCAGGCCCTGATGCAGTTGGAACAGACCCAGCAGCAGGTGATCCAGCAGGAACGCCTCCGAGCGGTCGGCGAAATGGCCAGCGGGATCGCGCATGATGTGAACAACGCCCTGACCCCGATCCACGGCTTCACCGAACTCCTCCTCCTTCGCCCGGAGTATCTGAAGGACACGGAGCGCGTGCAGCGGTACCTCTCGCTCATCCTCACCGCCACGCGCGACGCGAGCAGCACCATCAGCCGCCTCCGCGAATTCTACCGACACCGTAAATCGGGCGAAGTGTTTCACCCGGTGGACCTCAATCGCCTCGTCACGCAGTCGGTGGAACTCACCCGCCCCAAGTGGAAGGACCAGGCGCAGGGCAACGGCGTGACGATTCAGGTGGACACCGACCTGGGCGATCTCCCCCCCGTCCTGGGCAATGAAGCCGCCCTGCGGGAAGCCCTCGCCAACCTGATCTTCAATGCGGTGGACGCCATCCGGGAACAGGGCGCCATCGTCCTGCGAACCCGCCACGACCCGCGCAAACGCCGCGTGCTCCTGGAGGTTCAGGACACCGGCGTCGGCATGACCCCCGAAGCCCGGAAGCGGTGCCTGGAGCCGTTCTTCACCACGAAGGAAGACGGCGGCACCGGCCTCGGCCTCTCCATGGTGTATGGTATCGTTCGCCGCCATGACGGTATTATTGACATAGAGACGAAACTGGGCGCCGGCTCCACCTTTCGAATTGCGCTGCCTCTTCCCACACCAGGAGCGACCGTGACTCCTCCTCCTCCCTCAGAGCCTGGCAAATCGCCCCCTCTGCGCGTGCTGCTGGTGGACGATGAGCCGCTGGTGCGCGAAGTCATTCAGGAATTTCTCCACAGTGAAGGCCATACCGTGGAACTCGCGGTGGACGGCGCGCAGGCCCTGGAACTGTACCGCAAGGACCCGGCCGACCTCGTCATCACCGATAAGGCGATGCCCGCCATGAATGGAGAACAGCTGGCCCTGGCCATCAAGAAGATCAACCCAGGGCAGCCCATTATTCTCATGACCGGCTTCGGGGAGTTCATGAAAGCCGCCGACGAATCCAGCCTCGGCGCCGATATGATTGTGGGCAAGCCGGTGACCATGCGGGCCCTGCTCACCGCCATCCATACCGTGATGAAGGCCGCCTCATCCGCGACCGTGAAGGAGGCGGACTGATTCGAGGCGCGCCGTCCGGTCACCTCACAAACCCCCTTCCGCGCGCCGCGACCCCCTTCCGCGCGCCGCGACCCCCTTCCGCGCGCCGCGACCCCCTTCCGCGCGCCGCGACCCCCTTCCGCGCGCCGCGCCGATGAGGCGGCCCCGCTGCGAAGATCCGATGAAACGAGGAAACCATGGCCGAAGGGCGCAAAATGATCAGCCTCAATCGCAAGGCGCGGCACAATTACGCCATTGAAGACTCCATTGAGGCGGGCATGGCCCTCACCGGCGCCGAGATCAAGTCGGTTCGGGCGGGGAAAGTGAACCTCCAGGACGCTTACGCCACCATCGAGAAGGGGGAAGCGTGGGTCTACAACCTTCACATCGCCCCGTATGAGCAGGCGAATCAGTTCAACGCGGAGCCGCGCCGCACGCGAAAGCTCCTGCTGCACAAAAGCGAGATTCAACGGCTGTACGGCAAGGTGCAGCAGCGCGGCCTGACGCTGGTTCCAATGGCCCTGTACCTGAAGAACGGGTTCGCCAAACTGGAACTCGGCATCGGGAAAGGGAAAAAGTTGTACGATAAGCGGGAAGCCATCGCCGACCGCGAACGGCAGCGGGACGTTCAGCGCGCGCTGTCCGGCCGGGACTGAAGCGCATTGGGCAGGAAACGATGGGGTTTGCCCCTTGAACAGGGGTCTGGCACGCCGATTGCAGTCATAAGGTCAGCGCGATGCCATGAGGCGAATCGCCCCTTCTTCTGGCCCCAGGCTAAAGCAGGTCCGTATGCCGGCAAACCCGATCACCAACGAGGAAATAGACGCCCTGCTCCAGGCCGTCGGCGGCGCCACACCGGGGCGGGGCGATTCCGACCGCCAGGTGAAGGTGTACGACTTCGCCTCGCCGGACAAATTCTCCAAGGAGCAGCTCCGGGCGCTCGAACTGATCTACACCAGTTGCGCGCGCGGCCTGACGAACAACCTCTCCACCATCTTCCGTTCCAGCGTGGAGGTCGAGTCGGAGGGGATCGCCGAA
>JBBRGS010000209.1:0-6705 GCA_038240635.1 Armatimonadota bacterium | reverse complement strand
CGGCCTTCGGCCACCCCTCTCCCACAGGAGAGGGGCTGGGGAGATCGTGAGCTCGCGCCCCATCATTCCTCCCCGAACTCGCGCATCGATCCCCTAACCCGCGCAGGCGGGTTTCGTGTGTCTGTTGCAGCGGTTTCAACCGCCCGTCTCCAGCGGACTCCCTCACGGCGAACAGGAGCGCTCCGGTAACCGAGGCGTCCGCGACGGCGGGGTTCCCTGACCATGTGCAAAACTTTGAACCACACCCGGGCGACTGAAGTCTCGTCGGCAGTGACGAAACCAACGTTCGCGGGATAAAGTCGTCCTCGGCCCGCTCCCCTGGGCAGGAAGGGAGTCGGCGCAGGCCGACTTTGTGTTCTTGTTGCCGCGACTTCAGTCGCCCATGGCTTTGGCGCCTGGCAGGAAAAACAACCGCCGGGGGGCGAACCCAATTGTGTCAAACTATGGTGATTGCGGAGGGGAGGAGAGCGCCTTCCGCCATGCCATCATCGCAACCGTTGACCTGCGCCTCGCCGCGCGACGCATCCGACCGAAGGAAGGGCGACACTATGGAGTTTGGGGAAGCCGTCGAATACATGTCCGGCCTGGGCCGCCATGGCTGGAAGTTGAGCCTGGACCGCATTCAGGCGTTGTGCGCCCACTTTGGGCACCCGGAGCGTAAATTCCGCAGCGTACACGTCGCGGGGAGCAACGGAAAAGGCTCCACCGCCACCATGATCGCCTCCATCTTTCAGGAGGCGGGGCACCGCACGGGCCTCTACCTCTCGCCTTACGTGTACGATGTTCGCGAACGCATCCAGGTGAACGGCGGCATGATCCCGCAGTCCGAGTTTGCGCGGCTGATGACCCGCATCAAGCCCGCCGTGGAGGAAGTCGCCGCCATGCCGGGCGTGGGGCACCCCACCGAGTTCGAGGTGAAGACGCTGCTCGGCTTCCTCTACTTCGCCGAGCAGGAGTGCGAGCTCGCCGTCATCGAAGTCGGCCTCGGCGGTCGCTTCGACGCCACGAATGTCATCTTCCCCGAAGTCTCCGTCATCACGAATATCTCGCTGGACCACACCGACCGCCTGGGACACACCCTCGCCGAGATCGCCGGGGAGAAGGCGGGGATCATCAAGGATAAAATCCCCTGCGTCACCAGCGCGACCGGCGATGCCCTCCGCGTCATCGCGCAGGAGTGCCACGATCACGACGCCAACCTGTGGCGGCTGGGCGAAGAGGTCACCTACGAGGTCAGCGACGGCCAGCTCGCGGTCCACGTCGGGCGCCACACCTACGATGGCCTCACCCTCCAGCTGAAGGGCGAGCACCAGTACGCCAACGCCGCCCTCGCCGTGGCCGCCATTGACCAGCTCATCCGCGAGCATATCCCCATCGCCGACTCCGCCATTCGCGCGGGGCTGGCCAATGCGACGCTGCCGGGCCGCTTCGAGGTGCGCGACGGTCAGCCGCCTCTCGTGTTGGACGGGGCGCACAATCCCGCAAAGATGGACGCCTTCCTGAAGACGCTCCAGGACGAATACCCCGGACGCAACTACCATTTCGTGGTGGGGGCCGTGCGCGGGCATCACTTCGAGGAGTCGCTGGCGAAGGTTCTCCCCCTGGCCGCGTCGGTCATTGCCACGCAAACCGCCAACGAGCGCGCCGTGCCCGCCGAAGATGTGGCGGAAGCCCTCCGAAAGACCATGCCCGGCGTGGAAGTGGCGCCGTCGGTCCCGGAAGCGGTGAAGGCCGCGCAGGCGAAGGCCGCCCCGGACGACGTGGTTTGCGTCACCGGCACCTTCTACATCGTCGGGGAGGTCCCGAAGTAGGACCCTCCGAAAGCGTGTCTCCCCCGACGCCTCTTCCCTCCAGTTCGCACTTCCGCCTCACGGCCCGCGCGTCGGACTGCGAGGCGCGCTGTGGCGTCCTCCGTACCGCGCACGGTGAAGTGGAGACCCCGGTCTTCATGCCGGTGGGCACCAAGGGCACGGTCAAGGCCACCACCCAGGAGGACCTGGAGGCGCTCGGCTACCGCATCATTCTGGGCAACACGTATCACCTCTATCTGCGGCCCGGCGTCCCCCTCATCCGCGAGGCGGGTGGCCTGCATGATTTCATCTCGTGGCCGCACGCCATGCTCACCGACAGCGGCGGGTTTCAGGTCTTCAGCCTGGAGCACATCCGCCGCGTCGGGGAGGACGGCGTGCAGTTCAAGTCGTACATTGACGGCTCCACGCATCTCTTCACGCCGGAATCGGTGATGGAGACCGAACTGGGCCTTGGCGCGGACGTGATCATGGCGTTCGATGAGTGCCCCGGCAACCCGTGCCCTCGTGAGTACGCCCGCGAGTCGCTGGACCGCACCCACCGCTGGGCCGAACGGTGCAAAGTCGCCTTTGAACGCCTCCGGGACGCCGAAGTCTGGCCGAACCCGGACCCGTTGCTGTTCGGCATCGTCCAGGGCAGCACGTATCAGGACCTGCGGGAGGAGAGCGCCGCCTTCATCTCCGCGCTCGACTTTCCGGGCAACGCTGTCGGGGGCGTCTCCGTTGGCGAGGGCAAGGACGCCGTGATGGCCGTGATGGACTGGACGGTTCCCCTCCTGCCGGAAGGCAAGCCGCGCTACCTGATGGGCCTGGGCACGCCGGAGGATGTGCTGGACGCCATTGCGCGCGGCGTGGACATGATGGACTGCGTGCTGCCCACCCGCCTGGGCCGCAACGGCTCGGCCTACACCTCCGTGGGCCGGATCAACATCAAGGCGAGTCCGTATACGCGCGCTTTTGGGCCTCTGGACCCCAACTGCGACTGTCGGGTCTGCCGCCGGTACAGCGCGGCGTACCTGCGTCATCTCTATCGCAGCGACGAGATGCTGGCGGCGATGCTGCTCACCCATCATAACCTTCACTTTTACGCCCAACTGGTGGAGGGCGCCCGCGTCGCCATACGGGAAGACCGGTACAGCGCATATCAGCGCGAATTTATGGAACAATATCGTTCCGGCTGATGCCATACCTCTGCGCCGCTTTAGGACAGAGCGCCGGCTTCAACGAGAGGAAGCCGCTTGACTCCGGCTGCGATCCTTCCGATACACAGGGGGGGGGCCAGGCGCCTCGCGTGATCCTGTTGCGTACGACCAAAGGAAAATCCATGAAGATTTTGCTGGGCGCGCTGCTCGCCCTGGGGCTTCTGGGCGCCGTTCCTCCCGCGCTGGCTCAAACGTACGAACACAGCCGTGGGGCGTTCTCCTCCGGGGGCGGGAGGAGCGTCGGCGGGGTGTTCAGCATCAGCGGGTCAGTGGGCCAGCCGATGGCGGGCGCGGCCTCTGGGGGATACTTCGCGCTCAACAGCGGATTCTGGAGTTCCGGCGGTCTCCCACTCGGCGTATGCGGTGATGTGGACGGCAACGGCGTGGTCAATATCTCCGATTCGATTCGGATATTGCGCGCCGTCGTGCGCCTGCAACCCTTAACGCCTTCCGAGAAGATACGGGCCGATGTGAGGCGCGATAACGTGATTGATATCGCGGATTCGATCCGCCTGTTACGAATCATCGTCCGCGCCGAGCCGCCCTGCGGATTTTGATCCCGCCCGGCCGCGTCACCCTTCAGCTCACCCCGTTTGTCCCCCGCCTGATCGTCCTCTCTCCTGCTGAATCTGCGTAAAGGAGTCCCGATTGAAATCGTTCAAGTTGTTCGTCGGCGCCTGCCTCCTGGGAGCGCTGCTGTTGGGAGGCGCGAGGTCCCCCGCCTGGTCGGCGTCCACCGCGATCACCTATCAGGGCCGCCTGAAGGTGAACAACGCCCTCGCCGATGGACCGTATGATTTCCAGTTCAGCCTCTACTCCGCTGATACCGGAGGAACTCCGTTGGGAGCGCCGCTCGCCAAAGAAGACCTAATGGTCGGGGATGGCCTGATGGCGGTTGAACTCGACTTTGGCCCCGGCGCCTTCACCGGCGAGGACCGCTGGCTGGAGATCGCGGTGCGAACCGGGGCCTCCACCGGGGACTACACGCTTCTGACCCCTCGTCAGCGGATTACCGCCACCCCGAACGCGCTCGTCGCCGGCGCGGTCCCATGGAGCGGCATCACAGGGCTTCCGGCCGGGTTCGCCGATGGAGTGGACAACGACACCGTCTACTCCGCCGGGCCGGGATTGCTCCTCAACGGAACTCAGTTGAGCGTGAACTTCGGAGGCACCGGATCGTCTCCCGCTGTGGCGCACGGCGATCATACCCATACCACCTTTTGGAACCTGGCGGGCAACACCGGATCGGACCCCAACCAGGCGTTCCTCGGCACTCTGGATAACACGAAGCTGCGAATCGGCGCTAATCACCATACGGCGTTGCTCATCGAGCCGACGACGTTCCAGGGCGAACCGGCGCCGCCCAACCTGATCGGCGGTTGGGAAGCCAACTTCGCCGATCCGAATGTTCACGGCGGGACCATCGCGGGCGGCGGGGGATTCGCTCTCACCACCTTCAACCGCGTGAGCGATAACTTCGGCTTTGTGGGCGGCGGCGGCTCCAACACGGCGGGCAACGCCGACAACGACACTTCCAACGCTCCGTACGCCACGGTCGGCGGGGGAGACGGCAACGCCGCCAACGCCCCTTACTCCGCCATCACGGGGGGGCAGGGCAATCAGGCGACCGGTTCCGGTTCAGCGATCACAGGCGGGGTGGGCAATCGAGTCACGGGAGTCTACGGTTTCATCGGCGGCGGCGCGGGCGGCCAGGCGGAGGGGTACGCCGCCACCCTTGCCGGGGGAGACCACAACGCCGCCAAAGGGGTCGCCGCCACCGTGAGCGGCGGAGCGACGAATAGCGCTACCGGGGACAATGCGGTCGTCTCCGGCGGCAAAGGCAACGCGGCGAGCGGGAACGCGGCGATGATCCCCGGTGGACTGAACTCTCAGGCCACGGGAGACTACGCCTTCGCCGGAGGGTATCAGGCGCACGCGCTGCACCGGGGCGCCTTCGTCTGGGCGGATTACAACGCCGCCAATCCCGCCGCTTCCCTCGATTCGACCGCCGAGGATCAGTTCACCGCGCGGGCGTCCGGCGGCTTCCGCCTCTTCACCGATGACGCCGCCACCAGCGGGGTCCAGCTCGCGCCCGGCGCCGGGTCATGGAGTACGCTGAGCGACCGGAAGAGCAAGAACGGCTTCGCGCCCGTGAACGCCGTGGACCTGCTTCGCCGCCTCGCCGCCATCCCCATCCAGTCCTGGAGTTACAACGCGCAGTCGTCGTCCATCCGCCACATCGGCCCCATCGCGCAGGACTTCAAAGCCGCGTTCGGCGTGGGAGAGGACGAGACCCACATCAGCGCCGTGGACGCCGACGGGGTGGCCCTCGCCGGGATTCAGGGCCTCTACGCGCTCCTTCAGCGGCAGGAGGTTCGCGCGGACGAACTGCGCCGCCTTCACGACGCCGACGACCGCCGCATCCGCGGCCGCATCCGCGCGCTGGAGGAGGAGAACCGCGCCCTCCGCGCCGCCGCCGCACAAGCCGACGCGCGACTGACCGCCCTGGAGCGCCGCCTGGACGAGAAACCGTAACGGGAAACCGTAACGGGAAACCGTAAGGCGTCGGAGGCCGATTCAGCCGCCGGGGGAAGGCGGACCTCCGTTCGGCGGCGCCCCTGGAGAAACGTCACTCTTCGGGGCCGCTCCCGGAAGGGCGTCCCTCGTCGGCGCCGCGTCCTGTGAGGGACCCGCTTCGAGCGCGGCGGGGTCGGAGTGCGCCTTTACTTCCAGTTTCCCTGGCGTCACCTTCAGCGACTCAATCTCGCCAGGGATGTGGAAGACCCGGCCTTTCGCCTGCGACTTCACCTGTGCGGCGAACCGCTCCTGCACGGAGGCGGGTAAGGCCCACTTCAGCCGCCCCAATTGCATCCGTTGCGGATCGAAGTAGATTTGTCCACGGGGACCGGCTCGCAGGGGACCCAGCGCCTGCACCCAAATGCGGCGGTTCCAGATGGGCACGCTCCCCTCGAACGCCACGTCGCCGTCGCCCAGGGTCACGTGAGCGCCCTCCACGCCTTTGGCGGTCAGTTGATCGCGGGTGGCGGGGTCGCTGGTGATATAGGCGTTCAGGTCGTCTTCGGTGAGGGTAATCGTGAACGGCTCGCGGCGACCGGCTTTCGCGTGGGCGGCGGCCCGCTTCGCCGTTTGCTGCGCGGCCTCGATGTGACGCTCCGCCTGTTTCACCTGAGCGGGGGCGAACACCTTCGCCGGGCGCGCCTCTTCCGGCGGCGCAGTGGCGAGATTTAGACCCTTGAGGACGATCAGGACCGGCAGCGCGGCCAGGCCCAGGCAGCCGAGCGCGCAGCCGCAACTCCTTCGAGGCCGCCCCATCTGTTCCCCTTCCCTTTCTGTCTGAAATCCAGCTCGGTGTGTTCGGTCGGTGCTCGGTGTGTCAGGCGGCGTTCAGTTGTCCGGCGGCGTTCAGTTGTCCGGCGGTTTGATGCGCTGCGGCCAGCCGGGCGCGATGGCCCTCGATGTCGAAGCAGGCGTAAGCGTTGTCGCGCATGATCCGCGTCGCCACTTCGAGGGCTTCCGCCTCGGTGAGATCGCCTTCGTCCACTTCGGCCTGAAGCGCGCGGGTGAGACCCCTGCGCGCCTGCCGCGCGTACGCCACGGTGTTGGTGGGCCAGCATGTATCGCCGCCAAAGCCGAACAACTTATTGATCGGCGCGGTGTGGAGGAAGCGCCGCACA
>JBBRGS010000208.1:0-6714 GCA_038240635.1 Armatimonadota bacterium | reverse complement strand
TCCGGGTTTAGGGGACGTGGCGGCCCCACGCGGCGACCCAGAGCCGATACCAGTCCTCGCGTTCGAGGGTGAGATCGGCGGCCCCGGCGGCCTCCCGGATATGGTCGGGATTGGCGCTGCCCACCAGCGGCGCGATGCCCGACGGGTGACTGAGCAGCCATCCCAGCGCGACCTGCGTCGGCGTGCGGTGGTACTTCCCGGCCAGGTCTTCCAGCGCGGCCTGGATCGCTTGCCGTCGCTCGTCACCGCCCTCTCCCCGCGCCAGGCGCCCGCCGCCCAGGGGGCTGTACGCCAGGGGGGTCATGCCGAGGGCCATGCACTGATCCAGCGTCCCGTCGCCGACGCGCCCAGCGCCCGTATCGAGGCCCTCATAGAAGGGATCGAGCCGGGTGAGGCTGATGCTGATCTGGTTGCTGCGGATCGGCGCGTCGAGATACCGCTGGAGGGCGCGGACCTGCTCCGGGTAATAGTTGCTCACGCCGACCGCGAGGATTTTGCCCTGCTTCAACGCTTCATTGAGCGCCAACGCCGTCTCGGAAGGGTGCGTGTACGGATCGGGCCGGTGGAGTTGATACAGGTCAATCGCCTCGATTCCCATCCGGGTGAGGCTCCGCTCGATGCACTCCCGCAGGTACGGCGCCGACAGGTTGTAATGGCCGCTCCGGATGCCGCCCTTCGTGGCGATGAAGATCCGCTCGCGCGCGCCGGGGACCGCCGCGAGGCACGCCTTAAACACCTCCTCGCAGGTGCCGCCGCCGTAGATGTCGGCGTGGTCATACAGGGTGATGCCCGCCTCATACGCGGCTTCAAAGGCGGCCACGGCGCGCTTCACCCGCTCGGCGTTCATGTCGGCGGGGTTCCACGTGCCGGTGAGGCCCATGCAGCCCAGGGCGATGCGGCTGACGCGCGGGCCGTCGGCGCCCAGCGACTGCTGGGTCAGCGTTGCGGGTTGAGTGTGGGGCATGTGACTCCTTTGCTGAGGTAGAGGAATTATTCCGTGACAGATTCCACGGCTTTCTGGGTGAAGCCGACCTCTTCGGTGGAGCGGCCGGTCAGCTGGTAATAGAGATACAGGTAGTCCACCGCCACGTTGTGCCACGTGGTGCGGCGCCCGTACCGGTACGATTCTTCTTCGATCTGGTGGCGATACTCAGGGTCCCGCAGCAGCGAGTCAATCCCAGCGGCCATGGCGTCGCCGCTGCGGAAGTCCACCAGCACGCCCCGGCCTTCCAGCACGCTTTCAGCGTACAAGTACTTCGTGGAGACGATGGCTTTCCCACAGCCGAGCGCGTAGGAGAGGACGCCGCTGATGATCTGGTCGGGATTGAGGTATGGCGTCACGAAAACATCAGTCGCGTTCATGTAATCAATGATCTCTTCGAGGGAGAGGTATCGATTCTCGAAGACGACGTTGTTCTCAATGCCGAGTTCGCGCACCCGCTCCTGAAGGAAGTTGCGGTACTCCTCGCCCTGATGGCGCCGAACCGTCGGGTGCGTCTGGCCCAGCACGAGGTAGAGCAGATCGGGATACTTCGGCGCGAGCTGGCCGACCGCCTCGATGGCGTACTCGATGCCCTTGCCGCGCGACAGCAGCCCAAACGTCGACATAATCGTGCGCCCGTTCAACCCGAAATCAGCCTTCGCCACATCAGTGGGGAGGCGGCGGATGTTGGGCACACCGTGCGGAATGATCGCCAGTTTGCGCACATCCACTTCATACGAATCGCGCAGCAATTCGCGCGCGGCTCCAACGTGAGCCACCACCTTGTCCGAATACTGGAACACGTCCTGAATCGCTCGCTTTTCGTCATCGCTCGGCTTCCTCAGCACCGTGTGCAGCGTGGTGACTATCGGCTTCTTCACGTTCTTCAGCAGTTCGGTGAGCATGATCCCCGCCGGACCGCCGTAGATGCCGTGTTCGTGCTGCACGCTGACGCCATCAAAATCGGAGTCGTTGATCCACTCGGCGGCGTGGATGTAACTCTCCGGCACATCCTGATAGATCTGGAACTTAACGCGCTCGCGGTCGTACCGGTGGATGCCGCCCGGCTCATTCACGGCGATGACCGTCGGCTGGGAGTACGGCGTGAATTGGTGGATGGCGTCAATTAAATCCCGCGAGTAGGTAGCGATCCCGCACTCGCGGGGCGGGTAATCAGCGACGGTGCATAGGTCGGTGCGGTTGAGAATCTCGCGCAGGGCAGGGATGGAGGTCAGGTCTTCGGGGGTTTCGGGCATTGGAGTGTCCTTTCGAGGGAGACCCCCGCTCGGCCAGGGACGGACAGGCGGATCGGGCGTCTCAGGCGTGCCGGGAAGGGGAATGAGATCGTTGAAAAGAGATCGGCGCTGCGCCGCGCTCCCTCCTCTCACTTCCACCTGCGGCGCCCCTCACTCCTGCAACGCGGCGGGATGACCGCGGGAAGAGACGCCCTGGCCCCTCTTCGCGCTCGGTGGTAAGGAAGCGAACGGTCTGGCCACCCAGAGAGGATTAGCCCAACCCCTTTTGGGGTAGGAATCGGATGTCAACGAAGACGGCTCCCTGGCGGAACCATCGGGCGCAACACTCCCAACCCCCGCCGGAAACAGAGTCGCCTTCACGTCTCGGAGCGTAACCGAGGTCTCGGAGGAACATATGTCTTTCATCGCATGGATCGTGGTGGGTCTGATCGCCGGATGGCTGGCCAAGATGATCGTGCCGGGGCGGGAACCGGGCGGCTTCATCATGACGATGGTCATCGGAATCGTGGGCGCCATCGTCGGCGGGCTGATCTGGAACATGATGGGGAAAGCGGGCGCGAGCGGCGTCAATCTGTACAGTATCCTCGTGGCGACCATCGGCTCGATTATCTTCCTGTTCGTCTGGAAGATGATCGCGGGCAAGAACGCCGCCTACTAGACAACCGTCTGGTTTTCCGCACCACTGGGGAAACCGGTCCACCCCTTATCCCTTCGGAGGTCTCGGCGCGGATGCCGGGGCCTCCATTGGCGTGTCTCCCTCGGCAGGCTCTGCCGATCAGGGCTCTTCTCCGATTTCCTTCATTGGAGGCAACCGACGGATGAATGCGGCCAGTTCCCGCATGGCCTTGCCGTCCTCCCCGGCGAAAAAGTCGTTGTGTCCCGCGCCATGCGCCGTGAAGCGCGTGACGGGGGCTTCCGCCGCCGCCGCCAGCCGCTCCATCATCGCATACGGCACGCGACGGTCCTCGTCTCCGTGACCGAGCAAAATGGGGCAGCGAACGGCGGGCATCTTCGCCTCGCTCGAAAAATGGTTGCGGAGAAACCAGCTGGCCGGCAGCAGCGGAAACATCCGCTGAGCCATCTCCTCCATGCTCGTGAAGGTACTGAAGGCCGCCAGCCCCGCCACTCGCTTCCGCGCCGCCAGGTCAATCGCCACCGCGCCCCCCAGCGACCAGCCGACGACCACAATCCGCCGCGTGTCCACTTCCGGACGCGAGAGCAGATACTCCAGGGCGGCGTCGGCGGTGGCGTACAGCCCGGCTTCGGAAGGCGAACCCTCATTGAGGCCGTAGCCGGGATACTCCGGGATGAGGACGTGAACGCCCATCCGCCTTAGCGCCTCAAAATGGTCGCGCTCAAACGCGAGACAATCCCCGTTGCCGTAGAAGAAGAGAAGCGCGGGCCGCGTTCCGGCGGGCATCGGGCGGCCCTGAGCGGTGAGGGCGCCGCCATACAAGGCGACGAAGGGCTGCCCATTCGTCTTACTTTTCACCAGCCGGGCGCCCGGCGGCGGCTCGATGTTGGCCAGCGCGGTTCCCCGCGTCCACTGGCCGGGGTAGATGAGGCGTTGCTGCAGGAGGATCGCCGCGCCCCACGCCACCAGCCAGAGCGCCGGCGCCCCGATAATCAGCCACGCCCACCAGGGGCCAGGCGGCTGAAATCGGCGTCGTTGGCGAGGAGGAGGCGTTGGCGCAGCGGGTTGAGGCGAATCGGGCATGGGGTCATTCGGGAGAAGGGGACAGGATTCAGTATCCTGTTCAGGGGAGGCGGGTCAGGTCCTGCCGAAGCGATGATTACCCCACTCTGTTGGTGATTACAGGAGGCGAACGATGAAGGCGATACGGGTTCACGAGGGCGGCGGCCCCGAAGTCCTGCGGCTCGAAGAGGTTGGCGACCCTTCGGTCGGTCCCGGCGAGGTCCTCGTGCGAATGAAGGCGGCGGGCGTGAACCCCGTGGAGACCTACATCCGCGCGGGCGGGTATATGCCCGTCACCTACCCGTACACCCCCGGCTCCGACGGGGCGGGCGAGGTGGCGGCGGTCGGCGACGGCGTGACGAGCGTGAAGCCGGGCGACCGGGTGTACACCACCGGCTCGCTGACGGGGACCTACGCCGAGCTCGCGCTGTGTCAGGAGACGCAGGTTCATCCGCTGCCGGACGCCTGCGACTTCACCCAGGGCGCGGCGTTGTATGTGCCGTACTGCACCGCGTACCGGGCGCTGTTTCAACTCGGCCATGCGCGCCCCGGAGACGCGGTCCTCATCCACGGCGCAAGCGGCGGGGTCGGCACGGCGGCGGTCCAGTGGGCGGCGGCGGCGGGCTGCGAGGTGTTCGGCACGGCGGGAACGGAGAACGGCCGGAAACTGGTCGCGGAGTTGGGCGCGCATCACGTCCTCAACCACACTGAAGCGGGTTATCTGGACAAGGGACTGGAACTCACCGGAGGCTCAGGTTTCACCGTCATCATCGAGATGCTGGCGAACGTCAATCTGATGAAGGACCTCTCCGTGGTGGCGAAAGGCGGTCGGATCATCGTGGTGGGCAACCGGGGGACGCTGGAGTTCAACGCCCGCGATGCGATGCGCCGGGACGCCACGATCACCGGGATGCTCCTCTTCAACGCGCCGGAGGATGCTATGCGGGAGAGTTACGCCGCCCTCTTCGCCGGGTTGTCCCAGAGAACCCTGCGGCCCGTCATCGGCCAAAAGTTTGCGCTGGCCGACGCCCCGCGCGCACACGAGGCGGTGATGGCCCCCGGCTCGCAGGGCAAGATCGTCCTGCTGCCGTAACTTCTCGGCGCTTCGGCGTCACTCCCCCGTCTTCGCGTTGCTCTCGGCGACCGGCTTTGACTGCGGCGATCCCTTGTGCCGCAGGAAGATGGAGAGGACCGTGAGCGAGGCGATGGAGAGGAATTCGCTCTGCCAGTTCTGGAACGACTGAAACCAGAAGTCGGGCGACACCAGAAACCGGCCGTAGGAGAGGGTTGGCTCGTGGTGAAGGGCCGCCTCGCGGTTGAACTCCATCCGGCCCCCCGCAGCGTGCAGCAGAAAGCAGACGGCGAACAGAGACAGCAGCGTGAGGGTGAGGGAGTACTGATACAGCGCCAACGCTGCGCCGCCGCGCTTCACCGGGCCGGGGGCGTCGGGGCGGTCGCGCGCTGCCTCCGGGTCTTCATCCACGGCGTTCCCGCCGAACAGTTTCCTGGAGTCGGGCGATCCCTTCTGATACAGAAACGCGGTCAGCAGCACGAAGAGGCCCATCTGGAGGTATTCGCTCTCCCAATTCTCAAAGGTCGCCTCCATGAAGTGGCCCGTCGTAAGATAATTTTTCAGCGCCACCGGCAGCTCGTGGTCCTGCTTCAGGTTCTCGTTGTAGACCTTGAGGCCGCTGAATGTTTGCCCAGCGAAGGAGACGAGGAAAAAGGCGAGCATGGCAAGGGTGAGGCCGTTTTCGCGGCAGAAGCGCTTCATGGGCGGTGTATCTCCAGAGTGAGTGAGGAGTGGAGGGGTGGAAGAACCTCTCGCTCACGTCTTACCCCGCGCGGCCTCCAGGCTACTCATGAGGTAATCGCGGAACTCGACTTCCGGCGTCACGCGCATCTCCACGTCCAGCGCGAGCGCGGGCACCCCTCCCTCCGCCTTCACCCTCCCCTGGAGCGGGAGTCTCACGAGTTTCACGGCGTCCTTGGCCGTCGTTACCAGCGCGTCGAGGCGGCGGGAAGCGGCGTCGGCCTGCACGGCGGCCCACTCCTCCGGGCGGTACGGGTGATGATCGGGGAAGCGGTACGGCGTCACCTCCGCCGCGCCGAGGTCGCGCAGGGTCGCCTCGAAGCCTTCGGGGGCGCCCAATGCGCTCACCGCCCCGACCCGGCAGCCTTGAAGCGACGGGGTTTCCTGCGCCAGGCCTCCGCTTAACGGTCGCAGGCCGACGGCGTGATAGTCGCCGAGGAAGACGGGACGCCGGGGAGCCAGCCGCGCCACTTCATTCCGCAGGGCGTCCAGCCGCCGGGCCGAGACCCGCGTGGTATGAGTGAGCATGACCGCTGTGGCGCGCGAGAGGGCCGAGGGGAGTTCCCGCAAGAGGCCGCGCGGCAGCAGCGCGCCGTACCCCCACGGGTTGCGTGCGTCGAGCAGTGCGAGGTTCACGTCGCGGTGGAGGCGCCAGTACTGAGCGGCGTCATCCAGCAGTAACACATCGGGCTGAAACGTCTCCACGGCCATGCGCCCGCTCTCAACGCGCCGTTTGCCGATGAGGACAGGGACGCCGGGCAGACTCTCCGCCAGTAAAGCCGCTTCATCGCCCGCTTCGTCCGGCGACAGGAGAACCGTCTCGCCGTCGCTCACCACCGTTGCTCCGGAGCCAACCGTGGCCCGGTAGCCGTAGTTGAGGAGGGCGGGCGCCCAGCCGTTGGCCTGAAGCAGCCGCGCCACCGTCAGCGCGAGGCCGGTCTTCCCCGTGCCGCCCACCGTTAAATTG
>JBBRGS010000207.1:0-6743 GCA_038240635.1 Armatimonadota bacterium | reverse complement strand
GGCGCCTCATCGAACCGCGAAAAATCAGCCTGAAACAGTCGTTGCAACTCCGAATGGCCACTCCTTAAAGCGAATCGCCCACACATCTCCCGCGCTCCTTTCTCACTTCACCGGGCATCGCTCACTTCACCGGGCATCGCTCACTTCACCGGGCATCGCTCACTTCACCTGGCATCGCTCACTTCACCGGGCATCGCTCACTTCACCTGGCATCGCTGGCCTCCTCCCACTCCAGCCCGGAGAAGAGCGACGGAGAGTCGGCGGACCTGAAGCGTCTCGCTCCCCAGGGGTGGGACGGGCGCCGCGTCACCCTCGCGTTCTTCCTCCGGGACGCGGGGCAGGGGACGCGGGTTCGCCTTACGCTCGCGCGCCGGTAAGGCTTGTCATGGGCCGGCTGCCCTCCCTCCGCCGCTCGACGTTGCGGCCTCACCGCCCCGACCGCCGTCGCTTTCCCGCGACCGTCGCGGTCAGCAGCGGGGCGATCATCCGCTCATACCGCATCAGCAGATGCTCCACGCGCTCGCGGTCTTCGGCGAACGGCTGCGGGCGATAGAGCCGCTCCACCGCCGCATCGAGGGCGTGATGGGCGTGGACGAGCGCGTCGGGCATCACGAGCGGGTCGTACAGGTCGGCGAGGGTGGCGGCGGGGTGCGCGTCGCGGGCGTCGAGGACGGCCTGCGCGAGGGCGCGCACCTGGCTCTTTGCGGCGTCGTCGGCGTCCGGCCACGGGAACGTATGGTACACCACATCAGTCGAGTAATTGAACCGGCTTTCCAAACGTCCTCCGATAGATCTCAGCCAGTCCATATGCATGCGAGAGGTCAAAACTCCGAATTGCCACAGGTCAGCGTCCAGCATCACGCGGATTTTATTGCTCGGCACAACCGGCGGCTGAAGGTACCCCATCGGGATATACTCGCGCCGCTCCGAACTCACCTCCGGGATGGCGAGGAATGGGCAATCCGGGATCACTGTCACTTCAAAAAGAGTAGGCGTTGCGGCTAACTCACGGGTTGGTTTCTTCTTACTCGCCAGCCGAGACTGCCGCACTCGCTCCAATCGTTCCATCACGTGGGGCATCCGGCGCAGTTCCCCCGGCGCCACGTCCTGAAGCGCCAGTATCCACCGGTCACCCCCGTTGATCAGCTCCTCCGCACCGATATATGGCCGCAGATAGGGCTTTGCCGTTGGTTCCTGACTTAAAAACTCCGCCCTTTCCAGGTTGGTGAAAATCAGATGGCCCCCTTCAACGGGTTTGGTCCCCATTATGAGCAATGGGACATTCTGAGTTGGGTTGCCCGCCTTTCGCACCACCACGTGCGGGTTTTCCAATCGACTCGCGTCCATCAGATATGGGGAGAGCTTCGAGTGGATGCTCTCCAGCGGATCGCCCTTCAGGTCGGGGTAGGAGAAGAGGCGTTTAACGGGCGGCTCGTCTTCCCGCCGTGTTAGTCCCAGCGCCACGACGTGTACGTGCGCCATGCCGCGCGCGTCGCTGCCCCACGCGAAAGTGCGGTGGGCGAAGGCGATTTCCAGCCCGAAGACTTCAAACAATACCGGCCAGTATTGAGCGGGTTGCTCGCCCTGGGTGATCGAGCTCGTCGCAACGAAGCCGATCCGCGCGCCACCTCTCCGGGCGTAATCGCCTGCTTTGAGAAACCACGCGCAAACATAATCCAGATTCGCGCCGCTTCCGAATTGCCCGGCAAGACGACGTATTTGTTCACGTTGACTGGCGGTCTGATAGCTTACTCCAATGAACGGGGGGTTGCCGAACAGGTAATCGCACGCCTCCGGGGGGAGGAGGGCGTCCCAGTCGGCCTCCAGCGCGTCCGCCTGAAGGATGTGGGGCGACGCGGTGAGGGGAATGCGGGCGAACACCTGCCCAAACTCCAGCGAAGCCCGATTGTTGGCGATATGGTCGGTCATCCAGAGGGCGACTTCGGCGATGCGAGCGGGGAATTCGCCGAGTTCGATGCCGAAAAATTGGCTGACGTTCAGCCGGATGAGGTCGGCCACGTTCATCACGCGCTGTTCGCCGTGGCCGAGGGCTTTGAGCAGCCGGAGTTCCAGTTCGCGCAGTTCCCGGTAGGCGATGATGAGGAAGTTGCCGCAGCCGCACGCCGGGTCGAAGAAGCGCAGGGCCGCCAGCCGGTCGTGGAACGCTTCGAGGGCGGCACGGCGGCCGGTGTCGCGGCGAGCGGCGAGGCGGGTGAGTTCGGCGCGCAGGTCGTCGAGGAAGAGCGGCTCGATCACCTTGAGGATGTTCCTCTCAGTGGTGTAGTGCGCGCCCTGAGCGCGGCGCTCGGCGGTCTCCATGACACTTTGGAAGAGGGCGCCGAAGATGGCGGGAGAGATGGCGTCCCAGCTGAAATCGCAGGCTTCGAGGAGGCGGTCGCGCATCTCGCGGTTGAAGGCGGGCGCGCGGAGGCGGTCGGCGAACAGGTCCCCGTTGACGTAAGGGAAGGCGGCGAGGTCCTCATCGAGGTTGAGCTGGCGCTCGGCTTCCGGCTCGTTGAGGGTTTCAAAGAGGCTGGTGAGTTGAGCGCCCAGATCGGCGCCATCGTCGCGGGTGCGCTCGCGGATGAAGGCGTCGAAAGAGTCGCGGGGGAAGATGCCGGTGTCGTCGGCGAAGAGGAGGAAGACGAGCCGCACGAGGAGGCGTTCGAGGTCGTGGCCCCGGTAGCCGGAGGCTTTCAGCGCGTCGTGGAGGCGCCCCATGAGTTCCGACGCCTGGATGTTGACGGGGTCCTGATCGCGGAAGGCGCGGCGCTGGACTCCGAGGATGAAGCCAAACGCTTCGACGTGCCGGGGCAGGTCGGCGAGGGCGAAGACGAGGTCGGTCCCTTCGTCCAGGTCGTGGAGTTCAAAGCGCTGGAAGTCGCACAGGAGGATGTAGCGAGGGAGTTCGCACTCCTTCAGGCCGGGGAAGTAGTCGAGAGCCTGTTGTTTGGCGAGGAGGAGATCGCGCCCGGCGCTCTTCTGCTCCACGAGGAGGACGCCCTTCCAGAAGAGGTCCATAAATCCGCGCCTGTCGCCGAGTTTGCGGACGGGTTCCTCGAAGGAGGCGACCCGGCGCCGCTTCACGCCGAAGACCTCGAAGAAGTCGTTGTAGAAGCTCTGGGTCTCGCCGCGCTCGTAGCGGGCGGCGCTCCAGTCGCGAGCGAACTGCGCGGCGTTGGCGCGAATCTCGTTCCAGCTGAGCCGGTCCATACCCACTCCTCACTCAGTCACGGCGCTGAGGTTTCACCGTGAAGCCTCACAGGAAGATTCCCTCTGCGGGGGGCCTCAACCTGCGCGGAGTCGCGCGCCGAAGGCCGTGTAGCGACAGGGAACGGGGGCGATGAGGCGAAACAGGTCCCGTAGGCGCTCCGGCGTCTCGCCCACCCGATCCGTCTCGCGCCGCGCCGCCCGCCGCAGGGGAGTCCGATGGCCACGAAACTCATCTTCTCGTTCGACTCCGAAGACTATATCACGCCCGAAGCCGCCGACGCCGAACTCTGGTGGGCGGAAGCGATGACGCGCCACGGCTTCACCGCCTGCGTCTGCGTCGTGGCTGAACTCGCCCGCGCCCTCCACGAGCGGGGCCGCACCGATCTCCTCACCGCATGGCAGGCGCACGAGATTGCTTACCATACCGATTTCCACTCCCGACCGCCCACCCCGGCCCAGTACCTCGATGGCTACGGCTGGGACGACGGCATCACCGAGTTCCTGCGGCGCGAGGCCAAGGGCGTCCACGACCTGGCGGCGCTGACCGGCCAGCATCCGAGCGCCTTCTGCAAGCCGGGGAACAGCTGGGGGCCGCAGGCGTGCGTCGCCATGGCCCGCATGGGCATCCCCGTCTTCTGCGACAGCCCCTTCCTCTGGGACGACGACCCCACGCGGCCCATGTGGTACGCCGGGCAACTCCTCACGAGCTACCATTGCCACTTTGACGGCTACTTCGACGCCCCCGAAGGCCGACTCGACCGGATGAAGGCCGACTTCGAGGAGCGGCTGGCGCGCCACGACGGCGGCTACCTCGTGATGTACACCCACCCGTGCCGACTCGTCACCGCCGACTTCTGGGACGCCGTCAACTTCAGCGACGGCCGCAACCCGCCGCGCGCCCAATGGCGCCCCGCCCCCCTCCGCCCGCCGGAGGAGATCGAGGGGATGAAGCGCGACTTCGACGCCTTCCTCGCCTGGGTGGCGACCCTGCCCGGCGTGGAACCGGCCACCTGGCACAGTCTGAGCGCCGATTACCGCGAACACGCCGCCCGAATTCTCCCCCGCGCCACTGTCCTGGAACTCCTCCGCCGCCAGCACGAAGCCCTCGACGCGGTCGTCCTCGAAGGCGAATCATTCTCCCCGGCGGAGATTTTCGGCCTCGGCGTCAGCCTCTTCGCCGGAGACGGCGCGCCGGAACGCCTCCCGGACATGGTTCCCCTGCGCCGCCTGCTCGGCCCCAAGGAGGCGTCCCTGGAGCGTCCTGATACCGGACTGGAGGCCACCCGCGGCGCTCTTCAGGCCGCCCTCGCGCAGGCGTACGAGTTTGTGCGGGAACGAGGGCGCGTTCCCGCGTCGGCGCTGCTGGGGCGGGCGAACGTCGGCCCCGGTTCGCTGCTGAAGGCGCTGGCCCGCCTCGCGCGCGAGCCGGAGGCGCCGTACCGCCCCACCGACCGACTCACTCTGGACACCGGTGTGGAACTGCCCCGCTTTGCCTTCACGCCGCCGATGACGGGCCTCAACTTCAAAGGCACATGGACCGTCTTCCCGCCCGCCTTCGAGGGAAAGAACGTCGCCCGCATGGCCCGCTATCAGGCGTGGACCGCCAAGCCCGCCCTCCCCAGCGCGCGCGGCGCTCATTAGAGCCGATGGCTCCGAGGAAGGAGAGCGCCCCCCATGCGCCTGGCCGCGTTTCCCAAAGGGTACCTCGATGAACTGTGCGCCCCCGGCGGCATGGACGTGTTCGACTGGATCGCCCTCGCCGAGGAATACCTGAAGCCTGTTGGCGTGGAGGGGCTGGAGTTTTACAACCGTTTCCTCCCCGACCTCTCGCCGCTGGGCGTGAACCGTCTCAACGCCGCGCTGTCACGGGCCGGGTTCGCCATGCCAATGATGTGCGTCTCCCCCGACTTCACCCACCCGGACCCCGACTTCCGCCAGGCCGAGGTGGAGAAGCAGCGCCAGGTCATCGCCCTCACGGCGGACCTGGGCGGCGTCACGTGCCGCGTCCTCTCCGGCCAGCGGCGGCCCGGCGTCACGCGGGAGGACGGCGTTCGCTGGGTGGTGGAGGCGATCACGGAGCTGCTGCCGTTCGCGGAGGAGCGGCGCGTCCTTCTGGCGATGGAGAACCATTACAAGGACGGCTTCTGGAAGTATCCGGAGTTCGCGCAGAAGGCGGAGGTCTTCCTCGACATCGTGAACCGCATCAACAGCCCCTGGTTCGGCGTCAACTTCGATCCCTCCAACGCCCTCGTCGCCGGAGACGACCCACTCGCGCTGCTCGACGCCGTGAAGGACCGCGTGGTGAGCATGCACGCCAGTGACCGCTCGCTCAAGGGGGGAACGCTGGACGACCTGCGGCAGTCGGACGGGACGCTGGGGTACTCGCCGCTGCTCTCCCACGGGGTGATCGGCCAGGGCCTGAACGACTACGACCGCATCTTCGCCACCCTCCGCTCGGTCGGCTTCGACGGCTGGGTCTCCATCGAGGACGGCGTGGACGGCATGGAGCAACTGGTGGAGTCGGCGGTCTTCCTGCGCGGGAAGATGGACGCGCCATTGTAAGAAGGAGGCCGCGCTTTTGAAGAGTAAAAAGGTAGAGCCGTGAGAAGTAGAGCTGAAGCGCTCCTCAAATCCGCATTAAACGATCCTCAGGCGATCTTTCGAGAGGGTCAATGGGAAGCGATTGAAGCGCTCGTGCTCAACCGATCCCGCCTTATGGTCGTTCAACGCACCGGCTGGGGGAAGAGTCTGGTCTATTTCATCGCAACGGCGCTGTTGCGGCAGGAGGGTTACGGTCCCTCTCTTCTCATCTCCCCCCTGATTGCGCTGATGAGAAACCAAATCGAAGCGGCGGCCAAATATCGCCTCAGAGCGTGCGCTATTCATTCTGGCAATATGGAGGAATGGGATGAAATTCAGATCCTGTTGCGTTCCAATCAGGTGGACCTGTTAATGGTTTCACCGGAAAAACTAGCGAATCACCGATTTCAGGATGAGTATCTGTTACCGATCGCTAACCGGATTGGTTTGATGATTGTGGATGAAGCCCATTGCATCTCGGACTGGGGCCACGACTTTCGGCCCGATTACGGGCGCATCGTCCGGGTGCTGCAAGCCCTTCCGAGGACAGTTCCCGTTTTAGCGACCACGGCGACCGCCAATAATCGGGTGATTGAGGATGTTATGGCGCAATTGGGGGAGACGCTAAAGATCATTCGCGGGCCGCTGGTTCGGGAAAGTCTGAAGTTGCAAAACATCCATCTTCCCAAAAAGGCCGCGCGACTGGCCTGGATCGCGGAACGCCTTCCTCAATTATCGGGAAGCGGAATTATATACACACTCACAGTGCGAGATGCGCGGATGCTTTCGGATTGGCTCAAGACCCAAGGGATTAGGGAGTGTCCGACAATTATGCGCCTATCCAGAGGATAATACTGGCCAAAGTCACGAAAGCAAGATAGGTCTCGGCGTGTTTATCATAGCGAGTGGCGATCCGCCGCCATTGCTTCAAGCGACAGAAGCATCGCTCG
>JBBRGS010000206.1:0-6745 GCA_038240635.1 Armatimonadota bacterium | reverse complement strand
CGGCGTGGCCCTCACGACTCCGGCGCTCATCGTCTACCTCGGCGGGGGGATGCAGGCGGCGTACCTCCGGCTCTTCGGCGTGGAGGGGGAGCTCGCCGCCCACGAAGTCCGCGCCGCGCTGGACCGTTCGGCGGCGGTGGTAGCGGCGCTGGGCGTGGCGGTGGCGATGCTCGTGGGGCTGGCGATCATGGTGACGGGCTTCCGCCGCACCGTGGAGATTTGGGTTGGGCAGTCGCTGCTCGCCGACGTGTACATCAGTCCGCAGGGGCAGGGCGTCACCGGCGCGGAGTCGGTCGTGCCGCCGCCGGTCATCGCGGCGGTGAAGGCGATGCCTAAAGTGGCGGCGGTGGACCTGTACCGCACTCGCCCGATCATGCTTCAGGGGAGGCAGACGCGCGTCTCCGCGCCGGACGCCGCCGTCCTCAGCCGGTATGGGCAGTTTCAGTTCCGCAAAGGCCGCTCCCGCGATCTGCTCGCGCGCGTGGCGACCACCAATGCCGCCGTCGTGAGCGAGAGTTTCACGTCCCGCTTCCACGTGGCCGAAGGCGATGCCGTGACGCTGGAAACGCCGTCCGGCCCCGCGCGCTTCCCCATCATCGGTGTCTATTATGATTACACCACCGACCTCGGCACGCTGGTGATGGATCGCGCCGTCTACGCCAGGCTGTGGCGCGACTCCTCGGTGAGTAATATCGGGGTGTACCTACAGCCGGGTCAAACCTCGACCGCCTTCCGCGAGTCGCTCCTGCGGGGCCTGAACAACCGGTACGAGTTGCAGGTCTCCAGCAACCGGGAGCTGCGCGAGAACATCCTCGACATCTTCGATCAGACCTTCGCCATCACTTACGCGCTGGAGATCATCGCCGTGCTGGTCGCCATGCTCGGCATCGGGAACGCGCTGGTCGCCATCCTCATCCAGCGGCGGCGGGAGATCGGGATTTTGCGGGCGCTGGGCGCGTCGCGGGCGCAGATCGTCCGCATCTCCCTGCTGGAGGCGAGCCTGCTGGCGACGTGGGGACATCTCATCGGCAGCGTGAGCGGCGTCTTCCTCGCGCTCCACCTGGTCTATGTCATCAACCGGCAATTCTTCGGCTGGACGCTGCAATTCGTGGTGACGCCGGGGCCGTTCGTCCTGAGTTACCTTCTGGTGATGGGGGCGGCCCTGCTCGCCGCTCTGATTCCGGCGCGTATGGCGGCTCGGACGCCGATGGCGGAGGCGGTACGAAATGAGTAAGAGGAAAACCAACTCGACGGAGATGCGCGACCGCATCATTCAGGCCCTCATCGGCCTGCTGCTGTTCGCCGGAGCGGCCTGGCTCTTCTGGCGGATGGGGTCGCAGCCGCGCACGCCGCCGGAGGAGCCGAAACCCGCTCCCATAGTGCAACCGACCACCACCGGAAGCGCGGAACCGGGTCTGACCCCCGCATCCTCCGCCGGATACGCTGCGGCGCGACCCGATTACCCCTGGAGTTTCCCGCGCGACACCGGCGCCCACCCGCGTTACCAAACCGAATGGTGGTACTACACCGGGCATCTCGTGGGTCCCCAGGGCGAGCGGTTCGGCTACGAGCTCACCTTCTTCCGATACGCGCTGTCACCTCAGGCGTCGCCGCGCGCCTCCGCGTGGGCCATGAATCAACTGTACTTCGCGCACTTCGCCGTCACCGACGCGGGGGGGCGTCGCTTCCTCTTCACCGATGCGGCGGCGCGGGGCGCGCTCGGCCTCGCGGGCGCCTCCACGACCGGCCAGAACGTCTGGCTGCGGCGCTGGTTCGCGCGGCGGGAAGGGAACGTCCAGCGCCTCTTCGCCGAGGGGGGCGGGGCGCGGCTGGAACTCCGCAACACGCCGGTCAAGCCCCCCGTCCTCCACGGCGAGAACGGGTACAGCCAGAAGGGCGAGGGCCGCGAACACGCCTCGCAGTACACTTCGTACACGCGGATGAAGTCAGCGGGAACCCTCACCCTGAACGGCGCCCCCCTCGCCGTCACCGGGGAGAGCTGGATGGACCACGAGTTCGCGTCGCAGTCCCTCGCGCCCAACGAAGCGGGATGGGACTGGTTCAGCCTCCAGCTCGCCACCGGGGAAGACGTGATGCTGTACCGGATGCGGCGCCAGGACGGCTCGACCGATCCGTACTCCGGCGGGACCTGGGTGGAGGCGGACGGGACCTCCTCGCGGCTCGCGCTCTCCGACTATCAGATTGAGGAATTGGGGCGGTGGACCAGCCCCCGCACCGGGACAACTTACCCAGCAAAGTGGCGAGTCGCCCTCCCCCGACGAGGGCTGGACCTTACCCTCACGCCGCTCCTCGCCGACCAGGAACTGACCACCGCGAAAAGCACCGGCGTCACCTACTGGGAGGGCGCCGTGGACGTGGAAGGAACGCGCAACGGCCAGCCCCTGCGCGGACGCGGCTACGTGGAACTGACCGGGTACGGCGGCGGGCTGGCCGGGAAAGCCTGAAGGGGACCCTTCGGGCGGAGGGAGTGGGCGAGAGCGGCTAAAAACTAAAACCGAGCAGGCCGTGGCCGTTTCGCAGGACCCGTCGGCCCGACATCACGCCAATCGCTCCGCCCGCCACCACATCCGACAGGAAATGCTTGCTGGAGTTGATGCGCGACCAGCTCACCAGCGCCGCCAGCGCGTAGAAGGCGCCTTTCGCGTGCGGATACCGGTCCCCCATGACGGTGGCCGCCGCCCATGCGACCGTGCTGTGACCGGACGGGAAGCTGGAATGGTTCGTGGAAGGGCCGTGGAAGCGCGTTTCGCCGTGAGACTCGCGGGGGCGCTCCCGCCCGGCGAGGAGTTTTAGGCCGTAGGTGAGGATGGAGGCGTCGGCGACAGCGGTGGCGGTCGCTTTAGCCGTCTCCCGGTTCTTCGCGTTGCTGAAGTAGAGCAGCGCGAACGGGATGGCGAGGTATTGCGGTTCCGCCGCTTTGGAGACGCTGACGGCGAACCCGTCGCGGCGGTGAGACTTGTTCAGGTCCGGGTCGAGCCAGCGCGTCGTCTGTTTATCGGTGGCGAGGAGGAGGCCGCCCAGGGCGATCCAGAGCGGCGAAAACTTCCGCCCCACGACGTTGCGCTCGGAGGCGTCGGCGCCGCCCGCCCGCGCGATGAGGGGAAACGCCGGAGAGGCGGCCGCCGCCGGAGCTGTCGCGCGCAGGGCCGCCACGGAGCCGTATCCGAAGGCGTCAGGGGACGCGGCTTCGGCGGGCAGGCGAACGGATGGGAAGTTGGAGGTCGGCGCGGGATCGGAAGCGGCGAGCGCTCCGGGGGAGGCCAGCGCCACAGTTGCGAGGAGTGGTAGCAGGAGCGGCAGGCGAAGGAGCGATGGGCGGCGCAGAGTCAAGCGGCTCTCCTGAGTCAGATTCGATGCGATGAGGTGATGTCAACCTGGCGAATGGCCCTCGCCGTCTTCCCCTTCCTCCTCTTCAACACCGCCGCCCCCGCCCCTGCCGGAAAGCGAGTCGTAAAAGGGCTGGTCGGGCGCGAATGAGCCTCAGGGCGAGACGATCATTGCGTCACCGTTCGGCGGGAGAAGCGCCTTTGGGGCGGAGGCCGCTTCCGCCGACACGCCGGTCTCGCCAGGCGCGGGCGGAGCGATGCGCCACATCCCGTAGCATTGCCCCGCCACCCACGCCTCCCGCGTCACCGGGTGAACCCGCACGACGCCAACCTCCTTCGGGCCATCGGGGGCGCCGGGGTGAAGCGGCGCCGTGACGATGAGATTGCGCCACGTCTTCCCTCCATCGGTGGAGCGGCAGATCGTCGCATGGCTCGCGTAGATGTCGCGCGTTCCGCCTTCGTACAGGATGCGCGGGTCCTTCGGGTCGCACGCCACGGTCTGCACGCGCGCGGCGCCGTACTGGTCCTTCGGGACCTCCAGCGTCGTCCAATGACCTTCGGCGAACCGCTTCAGCCGCTCCTCGCTGGCGACATACAGGATCGAGCGCTCGCCGTCCACCGCCACATCCCGGAAGCCGCCCGGAACCTCGGCGACGACGCTCCACGTCTCCCCGTGATCGGTGGAGCGAACGACGGCGTTTTCCTTCTTCCCGTACAGCGCGCCGGTCTTTGGGTCGGCGGTGAACACGCCTTCGCAGTCGGCCATGCGGCTCCACGTCGCGCCCTGATCGGGAGAGCGCCAGTTGGAGGCGAAGAGGATGCGCTCCGCCTTCGGGTCGCTGAACGACACGTCGGCGCCCTCCCAGACGCATGGCTTGCCGTCGGCGCCGGTGGGAAAGGCCCACGTTGCGCCGCCGTCGCGGGTCATGCGGAGGGTGCGGGGGCTGCCCCAGCCTTCGGCGTCGCCGTACCACATAACGCTGTTGTCCACCGCGAAGCCGCCGTAGCACTGGCCGCCCCAGCCTTTGCCGGAGACATCACGGTAGTTCCACGTCGCGCCGCCGTCGGTGGTGAAGGCGCCGTTGTAGTCCTGGAAGGCGAGGAAGACGGTCTTCGGCGCGTGAACGCTGAAGTTGAACAGGCCGCCGGTCATGATGCCGTTGTTTCCGTTGTTCTTCCAGTGGAAGGTAAGGCCGCCGTCGGTGGATTGGGTGGCCCAGTCGCCGCCGATGCCCCAGACGATGTTCGGGTTGGTGGGGTGCCAGTGGAAGTACCCCTGCCGCACATTGAACGGCAACGTCGCCAGCGTGTTGTCCAGCGTGATCGGCTTCCAGTTTGCGCCGCCGTCGTGGCTGATGGAGCGAACCCACTTCCAGTTGTCCCCGGCGACCCAGGCGAGCATGCGGCGGGGATCGGCGGGGCTGACCCGGATGTTTTGGACCGACTTCCCGAACGTCTCCAGTCCCCGGCAGGCGAGCGGCGTGAAGGTCTTCCCTCCGTCGCGGGAGACCTGGACCTTGCGGGCGCCGCTCACGTAGAGCGTGCCATCCCGCGTTATATCCACACCTTCTACCGGCTCGTCGTACAGCGAGGTGAAGGTCTTCCCCCGGTCGTCGCTGCGGAAGAGGCCCGCGCCTCCCCCGATGTAAGCAGCGCCGGTTTTCGGGTGAATACGGAGATGGTTCGGGATCGTCCCGCCCTGGGTCCAGTCGCGTTGGATGCCGCCGCTGGATGCGCCGCCGTGGACCTTGCGCCACGTTTCGCCGCCGTCGTCGCTGCGGAAGAGGCCGGAGTGGGAGGAGAGGCAGTAGGCGCGCAGGGTCATCTTCTTCGCGGCGCTGTAGGACGTGGGGTCAAAGGCGACCGCTCCGCCAATCCCTTCGCGCAGGGCGAGGACGTGCTTCCAACTGGCCGCCTGGTTGGCGGACAAATAGAGGCCGTGAGGTGACGGCCCCCAGCCTTCCTGATAATCCATCGAATTGCCGGCGATGCCAATCACCCGTTTCGGATTTTTGGGGTCGAAGGCGAACCCATTGGCGCCGCGCGCGTCCCAGCCGACGGTGGCGGCGACCCAATGGTTTCCGCCATCCAGGCTGCGGTACAGGCCGCCGACATCAATCGCCAGCAGGAGGAAATTCGGGTCCGCATCGCTCATGGCGGGGGCGTCGCGGGGCCACTGGCCGCCTTCGCCGCCGGGGAAGACTCCGGCCTTCCGCGCGGCGGGAGTGAGCATGGGCATCTTCGTCCAGCGCGGCGCGGCGAAAGAGTTCGCAACGGACCTGCCGGCAGCGCGAGGGACTTTAGAGGCGTTTACACGGGGCGCGCTGACCGCACAGGCGCATCCCATGCCCGCCATTCCGAGGACGGCGACAAGGGTCCAGGGAGAGAACATCCATCGGGGAAACATGGCGAAACCTTTCGTGACGACAAACCATTTGAACCTGCCGGATTCAGGATGCATCATGAGATGATGACTGAGGCGCCGGTCTCATGACCTTCCCTGCCCGTTTTCTGACCCATTTACCGCCGCCGTTCCGCTTCCATCACCCAGATGAGACCCGTTGAGGACCCCACGTTGCCGGATACTCTCCCCATGCTGACCGCCGAAACGTTCATCCCTTCCGAAATTCTGGGAGGGGTGGACAACCGCACCATGATGAAGGGCCGGAATCTCTTTTATCAGGGGCGCTGCCAGATCAAATCGCTGGAACGGAATCGCGCTCAGCTGACGGTTCAGGGCAGTCAGGTCAATCCCTACACCGTGCGCATGCAACTTAAGGTAGACCGGGCGCTCATCAGTTGCGACTGTTTTCTGGGGGAGATCGGCGCGATCTGCAAGCATATGGTGGCATCCACCTACGCGCTGTACGATCACCTTCAACGGCACCCTCCCGTCACGTGGGAGAATGTGATTCAGGACGCGCTGGAGGTGAAGCCGCGCCGCGCCGCCACCCATCGCCAGGCGCTCCTGTTCAGCCTTCAGGAGCGGTACTCCACCTGGCAGATATTGGCATGCAGCGTGCCGACCGCCCGGTTCAGCGAAGGCGCCTGGAACGACCCTGAAACGCTGGAGCGGGAAGTGCGCGAGAAGGGCCTCTCGCGGGAGACGCGCGAGGTGCGTCCCCCTTACGATATGCGACGGTTCGTCAACGGCACCGAGTCGGCGGCGGCGGCGGCGCAACTCATCTACCTCACTCAACGGGCCTACTACTACTACAGCGATAAATCCTCAACGGTGGAGAGTGTCCTCCCTCTTTTGGCCGACAACATCCTCTTCCGGGGCACGGAGGCCGATCCCCTCCAGCGACTGCTGCACGTCTCCCGTCAGCCCGCCCTGCCTGAAATCTCGCTGGAACGAGAGAATGGACAGTTGCGACTGCGGGCGCACGCGCTCCTCG
>JBBRGS010000205.1:0-6792 GCA_038240635.1 Armatimonadota bacterium | reverse complement strand
CATACCTCCGCAATCTCGCCTACGAACGGTTCGGCTCGTCCAACATGGAGGGGCCGGGCCTGCAACTGCAATGGGACCGCGATCATGGGGACCTGTGCGGCGCGTGGGTCATGGCGAACGAGGCGGGGAGGGCGGTCGGGTTCGCTTCAGCGACGGCGGCGCCGCAGTGGCCGGGGCCAACCCTGCAACTGGACCTGTTCATCCATCCGAGATTTGAGGCCGAAGCGGGCGCGCTCCTGGAGCCGCTGGCGGGGCGCTCCGAGCGGCTGATCATGTTTATGGAGACGGGACACACAGCCATCGAAGCCGCCCTCGCATCGGCGGGATTTGAGCGCGAAGGGACGTTGCGGGGACACCTGAACGCCCCCGACGGCCCGCGCGACATCGCAGTTTGGGGACGGCCTCCCGCCTGACCGGGGAGACGCCATCCGCACCGGAGGGAGGAAGCCGATTCCCTCCACGCTGAGGGGCCACGATGAGGGACGCGCGCGGTTCGGCGTCGTTTTCTCTCTCCATCCCGGCCCCCGAAGGAGAATCAGGGGAACAGCATGAGCGTTACAGCGGTTGTGGGCGCCAACTGGGGCGACGAGGGCAAGGGGAAAGTCACCGACTACCTCGCGCGCGAGTCGGACATTGTGGCGCGCTTTCAAGGCGGGAACAACGCCGGGCACACCATCATCAACGAGTACGGCAAGTTCGCGCTGCACCTGCTGCCGTCGGGCGCCTTCTACTCTCACGTCACCAACGTCCTCGGCCCCGGAGTCGCCCTGAACATCGGCGGCCTGCTGAAGGAGCGCGACGACCTGCTGGCCAAAGGCGTGCCGGAGCCGAAACTCGTCATTTCCGACCGCGCGCAGGTCGTGCTGCCGTACCACATCCTCCTCGACGGCTACGAGGAGGAGCGCCTCGCCCACCGGAGTTTCGGCTCCACGAAGGCCGGTATCGCCCCGTTCTACGCCGACAAGTACCTCAAAATCGGCGTGCAGGTGGCGGACCTGTATGACGAGGCGCGCCTGCGGGAGCGGCTGGAGCGGTCGCTCGCGGCCAAAAACGTGCTGTTTGAGCGCTTCTACGGCAAGCCGACCGTGAACCCCGACGACCTGCTGCCCGAACTCCGCCGCCACTCCGAAGCCATCGAGCCGTACGTCGCCGACGTTCTGGACATGATGCACGGCGCGCTGAAGGGGGGCGAGCGCATCCTCCTTGAAGGCCAGCTCGGCGCCCTCCGCGACCCGGATCACGGCATCTATCCGTATCCCACCTCGTCGTCGCCGCTCGCCGGGTTCGGGGCCGTGGGCGCGGGAGTGCCGCCGCAGGCCATCACGCGCATCGTGGCGGTCACGAAGGCGTACTCCAGTTGCGTGGGCGCCGGGCCATTCGTCACCGAGCTCCACGGGCCGGTGGGCGATGAACTCCGCGAGCGGGGCGGCGACGCCGGGGAGTACGGCGCCACCACCGGCCGACCGCGCCGCATGGGCTGGTTCGACGCGGTGGCCACGCGCTACGGCTGCCGGGTGCAAGGGGCCACGGAAGTCGCCCTCACCAACCTGGACGTGCTGGGCTACCTCGATGAGATTCCGCTCTGCGTCGCCTACGACCTGAAGGGCGAGCGCACGGAGGCGTTCCCCGTCTCCGCGAAACTCGACCCCGCCACGCCGGTGTATGAGACTCATCCCGGCTGGAGGAGCGACATCACCGCCATCCGCCACTTCGAGGACCTGCCGACGAACGCGCAGCGGTACGTGCTGCGAGTGGAGGAGCTGATCGAGACGCCCGTGAAGTGGGTCTCCATCGGCCCTCGCCGCGACGCCATGATCGAGCGGTCCTGATCGCCTCGTCTCAGGATCGAGCGAACGTTCAGGCGCAAAAAGAGGGGGCGCGCGTTAGCCCCGGCGGTAGCGGACGCGCGTCGTCACGCCTTTCGGTAGCGGACGCGCGTCGTCACGCGGCGGTTGAGCCATCCCACTACCCCCCGCGCCGTGACGACCATCGCCACTCCCCACACGGCCACGCCGAGCAGCAGTGTGATGCCGACGGCCCGCTCCACCGGCAGGGCCATGAGACGCTCCCGCGCGGCCCAGAGCGCGCCCGCCATGAACGCCGCCGGAATCGCGGAGAGCAGCACGTTCGCCACGACCGTGAGGCGCGCCAGCCGCCGCCGCTCCCGCGCCGTGTCGGGGAGGGGATGACCGGCCAGCCTCGCGAGGAGGCGGTCGGTCTCCAGTTGCAGCGCGGCGGCGTCACTGTGGGCGAGGAGCTGGCCCGGCAGCCGCGCGGTGTACGTGAGGCGGACGCCGGCGCGCGGGTCCGCTCCCTCCCCCGCCGGGGTCGCGTCGTGGAGGGTGACGCGGAGGGTCGTTGGGCACCGGTCGGGCAGCGAGAGGAACGGGAGCGCGGAGGGGCGCCGGCGCTTCCAGAGGCGTTCGCCCGCCGGGTCGTAGCCGAGATCGCTCATCGCCTGCGGGAGCCGTTCGGCGGCGTGCGCGACGCTCAGGGGGACCTCGCCCGCGTCCTCAGCGATCATGGCGGCCACGGCGCGGTTCCTCGTCGCTTTATTCCGCTCCCTCGTCTCATTCGCCGGGGTACAGCGCGAAGGTGGAGATGAGCGGGCAGGCGCGGGCGTCGTCAATCACGAGGCGGACTTTGCGCGCCGTGATCGCGGGGAAGCGGTCGAGCTTCTTGTGGCCGATGGTCGTCCCTTCGGAGAAGCGCTTCCATTCGCCGCCGTCCTCGTAGTCGAGGTGGTAGCGGCGCACGCGCTGACCCAGGGCGATCGGTTCGCGCATCTCGGCGATACCGATACGGGTCTCCGCGCCGAGGTCCACTTCCAGCCAGCCGCGGGTCACGCCGTCATCGGTGGCCCAGTAGGTCTTCGGATTGCCGTCCAGCGCGGCTTTTGGGCCGTATTTCCGGTCGCCGCCCCGCGTGACGCTGGCGGTGGCGGATTTCCCCCGCGCGAGGTCGTGTCGAAAGAGCTGGTCGAGGCGCTTGCGGAACTCGGCGAGGCGCTTCACGTCGGTCTCGTGGAAGAGGCCCTCGTTGGTGGGCGGCACGTTGAGCAGCAACAGGCTGTTGCGCCCAACCGATTTGAAATAAAGGTCCACCAGGTTGTCCACCGAGCGGACTTTGTCGTCCTCTTCGGGATGCCAGAACCAGCCGGGGCGGATGGAGACATCGCTTTCGCCGGGCCGCCACTCCTGGCCATGTTCGTCGCCATGCTGGAGGGCGTCGGTCATGCCTTCGCCCGATTCGCCGGGATACGACGGGGCGCGGGGGCCGACCATGCCCCAGCACGGATCGCCCGCGACGCCGCTCTCGTTGCCGATCCAGCGGACGCCGGGGCCGGAGTCGGAGAAGACCACGGCGTCGGGTTGCAGCCGCTTCACCGTGGCGAGGATTGCGGGCCAGTCGTACACCTGCTTTTTGCCGTTGGGACCTTCGCCGTTCGCGCCGTCGAACCAGATTTCGGAGAGGGGGCCGTACTGGGTCAGCAGCTCGGTCAGTTGATTGAGGTAGAAGGCGTTGTAGCGGGGCGAATCGCCGTAGGACGGCTCATGGCGATCCCACGGCGAGAGGTACAGGCCGACCTTCAGCCCTTCGTGGCGGGTGGCGTCCACAAACTCGCGGACGAGATCGCCCTTGCCGTCGCGCCACGGACTGCTCTTCACGGAGTGATCGGTGTAGCGGCTGGGCCAGAGGCAGAAACCGTCGTGGTGCTTGGCGGTCAGGATCATCATCTTAAAGCCGCCCGCTTTGGCCGCCTTCGCCCACTGCCGGGCGTCGAGATGGGTGGGATTGAAGATGGACGGGCTTTCGGTCCCTTCGCCCCACTCCTTATTGGTGAAGGTGTTCACGGTGAAGTGCACAAACAGCGTGGTTTCGCGGTCCTGCCACTCCAACTGTTGCGGCGTGGGCAGCGGAGCCAGGGGGGCGGGCGGCGCCACGGCCAGCGCGGCGGCCCCGACGAGGAGCAGGAGGAGGCACGGGAGGCATGAGAAGAACAGCACGGGGGACCTCGCGGGAGTGGGATAGGGGGAGTGACAGGGCGCTATTAAGAAGCGGCGTTCGTGATTCCCTTCGCAGCGCGGCGTGGAACTCCTTCGCGGTCGGAGGACCTTCTCCACCCAAAAACGAGTGATCTCCTCACCCCAGCCGACGGGCGATCTCCTCTCCCACGTATCGCGCGAACGGCAGCGAACAGGTGAAGGCCGGCGAGACCGCGTTCAGGATGTGAAACGACCGCTCATCCCCCTCCATAAGGAAATCCATGACCAGGCGGCGCTCGCGCACGTTCAGGAGTTGCGCTCGAATTCCCGGCGGCCCCCAGCGCCGATAATCGCCAGGGCGCACTCCCTCGGCCAATTCCGCCGCCAGATGGACCAGCCAACGCCGGGACCGTTTCCGCGTCTCCTCCAGCGCCAGGCCGCGAAAGTCGAAGCCCGCGCGGAGCAACAGTCCCGCTTCCGTGGCCATCAGCCTGGCCATCTCGCGCGGATGGAAGCCTTTCGCGCCGCCATACTGCTCCCGCCACAGCGCCGGGACCGCCGTGGGGCCGATCTTCGCGCGGCCCTCCACCGTCACGGTGAAATGAACGCCGAGGAACGGGTTCTTCAGGTTGGGCACGGGATAGATGTTGGTGCGGAACGCGCCCGGCGGCTCCTCCGAGTACAGGTAGAGGCCCTTGAACGGGAGAATGGTGTATTCCTCCCCGAAGCCGTACCAGTGCGCCACCCGGTCGGCGTGAAGCCCCGCCGCGTTTACCACATACCCGGCGGAGAGGAGTCCCGCAGGGGTGAGCAGGCCACCCTCCGCGCGTTTCAGGACCGGCGCGCCCAGGCGATACTCTCCCCCCTCGGCCACCAGGTCCGCGATGAGGGCGCGCAGGACCGCCTGAGGGTCCACAGTGGCGGTGGTGGGGGAGAAGAGGGCGGCTTCGTGGGTTTTGGCGCGCGGCTCGATCCGGCGGGCGTCGGCGGCGGTCACTTCCTCCAGCTCCACGCCGTTCGCGCGGCCCCGGCGGAGCAGTTCGCGCAGGCTGTCCAGTTCGTCGGCGTTAGGGGCGACGACCAGCTTGCCGCACCGATTCAGCGGGAGAGCCTTCGCCTCGCAGTACGTGCGCAGTTCCCGGTTGCCGTCGCGGCAGAAGCGAGCCTTCAGGCTGTCGGCGGTGTAGTAGAAACCCGCATGCAGCACGCCGCTGTTGCGCCCGCTCGCGTGGAGGCCCGGCGCGTTCTCCTTCTCCAGCACGATTACGGAGGCGCCCGGAAACCGGCGCAACAGGTCGAGCGCCACCGTCACGCCGACGATGCCGCCCCCGATCACCGCGAAGTCCGCTGTGGCGCCCGCGCGGTTCATTCGATGGAGACGACGCGGCCCGTCTCGATGGACTCGATGGCGGCGGCGATCACCTTTTGCGCGGCGAGTCCGTCGGCGCCGGAGCCGTCCACCGTGTCGGGGGAGCCGCCGTCGTTCACGTGGCTCAGGAAGGCGTGGATGCGTTCCCGGAAGGTGTCGTCGAAGTCGCGCACGCCGCCGAAGACAGGGTTGGCGTAATCGAGCCGCACGAGGTCGTCCGCCGGATAGAGGGTCGCACGGCGCCACATATCTTCCAGCACGAAGCGACCCTGGGTCCCCGCCACCTCCACGCGCTCCATCGGATGGCCCCGCGCGAGGTCGTAGCTGCTGGTCAGGTGGCCCACCATGCCGTTTTTCAGCCGGAAGTTGAACGACGCGCTCGACCAAAAATTGCGGCCCGGCGCCTTCATGGCGAAGCAGTGAACCTCCGTGATGTCGCCGCAGAAGTGGCGCATGAGGTCTATGGAGTGCGGATTGAGGGCCTTCAGATGGAAGAACGGCGAATCGAAGCCGCCGGGCCGCCCGATCCAAAGCGCGACGTTCACGAAGAGGAGGTCACCCAGTCGGCCTTCGTCCATCCAGGTTTGGGCGATCCGGGCGGCGGGTGTGAAGCGGTGATTGAAGTCCACCGCGAAGCAGCGGCCTTCCTCGCGGGCCACGCGGACCATCTCCTCCGCGTTGGCGATGATGTTGGAGATCGGCTTCTCGCACAGGACGTGACATCCCGCGCGCAACGCTTCGAGGGTGGGGGCGTAATGGTCGCTGGAGTATTCGTAGCCGCCCGTGGCGACGCTGCACACGTCGGGGCGCAGTTCTTCCAGCATCTCCTCGGCCACAGTGAAGACGGGAACTCCAAAGCGATTCGCGGCCTCGGCGCGGTCGGGATCGCGGTCGCACACGGCGACAAGTTCGGCCAGGGGATCGGCCTGGTAGAGGGTGGCGTGCAGGGAGCCGATGGGTCCCATGCCGATGACGCAGGTTCGCAGCATACGAGGAGGTCCCTGAGCGCGCGGGCGCGCCCCGTTGAGGAGTGAGGGAGCGAAAGCGGCCATTCGCCTGCGTCGGGAGCGCCGCGCCGCCTGTAAGAATGCTGTCCCATTTTCGGCGGAGAGTCCAAACGAGAGGAGCGGCGCCGCGCCGTGAAGAAGTGGCGGAACCGGGTAAACTAAAGATGGAAGGCCGCCTCCCGGAGAGGGCGCAACGGTTTGACGGGCGCGTGGCTTTCCCGCCTGCGGCGCGGAACGGCTCATCTCATGCGCCGGGCGTTCACTCTGACGACATGACTGTAAGGAGGCGACCCTTGTCCGGCTACGCCATCAATATCGAGCAGAAGACGCTGGAGAACACCTACTTCCGCGAGGCGCTGTTCACCGGGGAGCATTGCCAACTCGTGGTGATGACCCTCCAGGCGGGGGAGGAGATCGGCGCGGAGGTTCA
>JBBRGS010000204.1:0-6836 GCA_038240635.1 Armatimonadota bacterium | reverse complement strand
ATCGATCCCTTAACCCGCGCAGGCGGGTTTCGTGTGTCTGTTGCAGCGGTTTCAACCGCCCGTCTCCTGCGGACTCCCTCACGGCGAACAGGAGCGCTCCGGTAACCGAGGCGTCCGCGACGGCGGGGTTCCCTGACCATGTACAAAACTTTGAACCGCACCCCTGGCCGGGGCGCGTTAGTCGGAACCTTCCGTCTTCAGGATTCCCTAACTCCACAGCCTCCTGCGGAGCGGTTGGGAGGAACGGCGTAGCGTGGGCACACTGATCATGTGGGATCGGCGAGCCGTACGGGACGATCCATTCGCTCCCGCGCATCAACACCCTGGAGGATGAGACGATGAGTCTGCTCGGCATTGATGTGGGGACAACGGGGTGCAAGGCGCTGATCTTCTCGGAAGAGGGCGTTTGCCTGGGCGCGGGGTACCAGGAATACCTCTCTTTCATCCCCGACCCGGCTGGGCGGAACTCGATGCCGAGCGCGTCTGGCGCGCAGTCTCCGACAGCGTCCGCGCCGCCACCGCCCAGGCGGGTACGGAGGACCCGGTGCGGGCCGTCTCCACCTCCTCACAGGGGGAAGCGGTGGTCCCACTCGACGCGCGGGGCCGGGTTCTCGGTCCCGCCATTGTCTCCTTCGACGGGCGCACCACGGCGCAACGGGATGAATGGGCCGAATCATACGGCGCCGAGCGACTATTTCAGATCACCGGGATGCCGCTTCACACGATGTACAGCCTGCTGAAAATTCAGTGGCTGCGCGCCCATACGCCGGAGATGTACCGGCAGGTCGCCGTTTTCCTCCCGTTTGGCGACTTTGTGTTGCGGCGACTGGGGGCGCCTTCCGTCACCGACGAAAGCATGGCCGCCCGCACGATGGCGTTCGATCTCTCCGCCCGCCGATGGTCCTCCGAACTCCTCGATCACGCGGAAGTGGAGGAGACTCTGCTCCCGGCCATTCACCCTTCCGGCGTGGTGGTGGGAACCATTGACGCCGCTGTGGCCCGTGACCTCGGCCTGCCGCCGACCGTTCGCCTGGTCACCGGGGCGCACGATCAGCCGGCGGGCGCGCTGGGCGCCGGGATCACCACCCACGGCTTGGCGATGGACGCCACCGGCACGGTCGAATGTGTCTGTCCCGCCTTCGCCGAGCCGATCCTCTCGCCGGAGATGCTGGCCGGAAACTACTGCTGCTACCCGCACGCGGCGCCGGGCCTGTACGTCACCATCGCCTTCAACTTCACTGGTGGCGCGCTGCTCCGCTGGTATCGGGACCAATTCGGGCGCATGGAAGTGGAAGAGGCCGCCCTCACCGGCCTTGACACCTACGACATCCTCATGGCCAGGGCGACTTCCCGACCGTCCGGGGTCCTCGTCCTGCCGCACTTCACGGTGGCGGGCACGCCCTGGTTCGACACCGACGCGCGCGGCGCCATCGTTGGCCTGACGCTTGCCACCACTCGGCAGGAGGTCTTTCAGGGCCTGCTCGACGGCATCACCTTCGAGATGCGACTGAACCTCGACCGCCTGGAGGCGGCGGGAGTCGCCATTCATACCCTGCGGGCGGTGGGAGGCGGCGCCCGGTCGCGCACGCTGGCGCAGATCAAGGCGAACGTCTTCCGGCGCCCGGTTCAAACGATGCAAATGAGCGAGGCGCCCTGCTTCGGCGCGGCGCTCCTGGCGGGGCAGGGGGTGGGCGCGTGGACTTCCCTGGCCGAGGCCGCGCAGGCCCTCGTGCGAGTGGAAGCGACCTATGAGCCGAACCCCACGGAAGCCGCCGCCTATGAGGAGTGGTATTCCCTCTACCAGCGCCTTTACCCGGCGTTTTGTGATCTTTCTCACCAAATCGCGGCGCTGCAACAGCGCTCCCCGCCCCCCTGAGCGCCGGGAAGCGTCGAACTCGATGGATTTCTGCCGATTTTGAGGGTTTTACGTTGGATTGCGGATGATTCTGCGTAACTAATATCAGGGGAAAGTGTCTTTCAGAATGACCCCCTTCGGTCAACCGACACTCCACTCGGTGGGAAGATCAGGGCATCAACAGCCCACCCCACTTCCCACCTTTGACGATAAGGTTCGCCTCAATGCTGTCTATACGGGTGAAAGCCTGGACAGGCTATCTACTCAGCCTGGGCCAACTCTTCTACTGCTGGCGTTGTCATCGCTGGCTCCGAACCCGACAATTCTATCACACCACCGCCTCGGGCGTTCGCATGCGCTACAACGAATGCTCCGCCTGTCAGGTTCATCCCACGATTCTCGGCGCCGTTGAAAGTCACTTCCAGGTGAATGAGACTTCTCCTGTCGTCACACCCCTGAAGCCGGTAGCAGAGCCTCACCACAGCTCGGTTAACTCCTAAAACCGATCAACTGAAACCCATCAGAGCGAATGAGGCGCGGCCTGCTCCGGGCGGCGCCTTTTTCGTCTCAGAGGCGGCATTACGGCTCCAGTCCCAGAGGCGGCATCTCCTCAAGCAGGAGGGGTAATTCCGCCTTCAAATGCCCATCCAGGAGGATGTGAAAGAGATACTCCCCTGGCGTCGGAAATTGCAGCAAATTGAGCGCGTATATTTGCTGCATTTCTACTTTGGGGCCAAAAGCGGGGGGGACCAGTACTTCGTTGCTGAGGTCGAGGACCGGCTGAGTATCACTCTCTGACAGAACAGCGTTCCGATGCGCCAGGCGAATGCGAACATGGCACAACCTGCCCTGCTCCGAGGAGGCGCCTGACAGGATGAGGACCAGATGGAGAGAGGGATGGACACAGGGGAACCCCTTCGCGCGGATACCTCCGAAGATACCCAGGATATTGAGCTTGTTATCCTGCGTGATATTGGCGAAGTCCGCCATGACGCCCAGTTTCACTTCCATCGTCGCTGTGACCTCCCCCCGGCGTCGCGCAGGCGTGGCCCCTTACCGAGAGAGCGTCGCCGCGTGGAGGAGTCGTTTCCGGCACCGCTCCCGGCCCAGGGCGCTCATCGTCTCAAAGAGGCCCGGCCCCACGGTGCGCCCCGTGACGGCCACGCGCACCGGGTGAATGAAGGCGCCGCCGGACATTTCGCACGCTTCTCCCGCGCGCCGAGCCGCCGCTTCCACCTGAGATTCGTCCGCGAAATCGTCCACCATCTTGAGAGATTCAGCGACGGCCGCGAGCAATTCCACGACCCTTTCACCGTTCAGCCGCTTTTTGACCGCCGCCGGATCGTATTCGATCTCATCTTTCAGCAGGAAGTCGAGGAGTTCGGGGGCTTCAGCGAGCCGTTTCATCCGCTCCTGCACCAGAGGGATGAGGCGCTCCAGATACGCCATTTCCTCTACCGAGGGGTCCGTCGCCAGCAGGCCCGCGCGCTCCAGCCAGGGCCGGACCCGCTGCGCCAGTTCGGCGGGGGGCAGCGCGCGCAGGTAGACCCCGTTCATCCACTCCAGTTTGGTTAAATCGAAGATGCCGGGATGTTTCTGAAAGCGTTCCTCGGTGAAGCGCGCGATTAACTCCTCCCGCGACAGGAGTTCGAGGTCTTCTCCTGGCGACCAGCCGAGCAGCGCGAGAAAATTGACGAGGGCTTCGGGTAGATACCCCGCTTCGGCGTACTCCTGCACCGTGGTGTCGCCGTGCCGCTTCGAGAGTTTGGCGCGGTTGGGACCCAGCACCAGCGGCACGTGGATCATCACAGGTGGCTCCCAGCCGAGATGATCGTACAGGACGATGAAGCGCGGCGTGCTGGAGAGGAATTCCTCGCCGCGAATGATGTGCGTGATGCCCATCAGGTGGTCGTCAATCACGTTGGCGAAGTTGTAGGTGGGAAAGGCGTCGCTCTTGATCGCCACGAAATCGTCCAGCGTGCGGTTCTCGAACGTCACCTCCCCGCGCACGACATCGTGGTAGGTCGTCTCGCCCTCCAGGGGCATGGCGATGCGGATGACGCTGCTGGTCGCTTCGGTCGCCAGACGGATGCGCTCTTCAGGGGAGAGGTCGCGGCAATGGCGGTCGTAACCGGGGGGCAGTTTGGCGGCGGTCTGCGCTGCCCGAAGCGTATCCAGCCGCTCTTTGGAGCAGTAGCAGCGGTACGCTTTTCCTTCGGCGACGAGCCGTTCGGCGTAATCCTGATAAATCGGTAACCGCTCGCTCTGAATGTACGGCCCGAACGGCCCTCCCACGCTCGGCCCCTCATCCCAGTCCAGGCCCAGCCAGCGCAGATCGGCCTGAATGCTCTCCAGGGCGCCCTCCACCTCGCGGGTCTTGTCGGTGTCCTCGATACGCAGGAGGAACTGGCCGCCGTAGTGACGGGCGAGCGCCCAGGCGAACAGGGCCGTGCGGACGCCTCCGATGTGAAGGTGTCCCGTGGGGCTGGGCGCGAAACGAGTTCGGACGGGCCGGTCGGTAGGCGTGGGCATGAGGTGGCTTCAGCGGAGTTTTGGGCAGGAGTGCGACAGGAGGACGGGGCGCCAGGGCGCGAGGAGCGGCCTTAACGGCGAATGAGATACTTCTTTCTAGTTTTTTTGAAGCCTTTGCCTACATCCCGCGCGTTGAACAGCCACAGGGAGCCTTTGGTGTAAAACTCGTAATAGGCGCTGAGGATGGACGCCACCATTCGACCGCTCGACATCCGCGCGACGATCACTTCGGCGTACAATTCGGGGAAACTGATCCCTTTGCTGTGATGCCCAAGGATTTCCTGGAGGATCTCGCGGGTAGAGGTTTCCTGCGCGAGGGCGCGGTCGCGTAACGTCTGAAGGTCCTTTACCCGGTTGGCGTCCAGATAGGTTTCGGGGTCGGTGGAGCCGTCGGTCTCGATGAGGTAATGGCCGGGGCCGGACTGCGGCGTGAGCGTGAAGATGGCTCCGGAGCGGGGCAGGTTCAGTTCGGTGTACCACGGGGCCATGTTGAACATCATGCCGAGGCGGTTATTCACCCAGTGCTGGCGGATGGTTCCTTCTTTTCCTACGAGAGTCACGAGGAGAAAATCGGGCTGTCGGGGGAAGATCGCGCCATCCTCGCCGATGGGGAAGACGCCCGCCTCATGGACGGCGTTCGTGGTGACGGCGCGCAGGGTACCGTCGTCGTTGCGAGTGATCTGGCCGCCGGTTTTCACGAGCGGGTGGTTCAGGTCCTTCGCAAGGCTGCCTTCCAGGCCCTCGTCCTCCAGTTCCACGTCTTCCTGCTGCCCGGCGGAGAGTTCGACATCCACCACAATCGGCGTGAGGCTGGCGGGAAACTGGTGGGGGGCGTTGGGAATCGGCTGCGGAGTGGTCCACCGGTCCCAGCCGACCCACATGAACCGTTCATCGGAGCGGAGGGCCTTATCCAGAGAGTTGTAGGTAGTGTGATAGTTGGGATCATCGGCGCGGAGATCGGCGAACTGCATGGAGAGCAATTCGGCGGAGCGGGTGGGGACCGTGCTGAGGAGTTCCACCATCGCGTCCACGTCTTCGGGTTCGACGGTGATCGGCCGAGGCACATCATCGTTGGTCAGCTCGACATCCTGCAGCGTCGATTCCAGGTCCTCCAGCATTTGCTGCAACGTGGCGCGGGTTTTTGGGCCGATCCACATCGCGGGGGAGAGGAAGGTGGTGTCGTCGCGGGTGAAGAGGAGTTTCAGGTGCGCCTGCGGATTAAACCGTTCCGGGCGGGCGCGTACCATAAAAAACTGGAGAACCTTGTTGGAGATGGGGCCATTCACCGCGTCCAGGAGGCGGACAGCGCCGTCCTGAAGGGTCGAGCCTTCCCAGGTGAGAGCGTCGGCGAACGGGCGCACGAGGTCGAGTTCGTCAGTTTCCTCAAAATTTTCAAACTCGATTTCGGCAGGGTCTCCGGCGGAAGGGTCAATAAGCCATGAGGCGACTGCGATGCGCTGGTCATCCATCTCAATGAAGTCGTTACGGGTCTCCACGAGGCGGTCCACCAGGTTCATCAGGGCGGTTTCTTCGCGGGAGTAGCCGGCGGCGAGCTGCTGGGCGATGGCTTCGGGGAGCAGGGGGAGTCCGATCCGCTCAATCAATTGGGTGACAGATCGTTCGAGCGGGCGGCGGGGGTCCACCTCTTCGTTGTGGGTGATCCAGCGGCGTTCGTGCCGCGCGATTCGGGGATCGAGTTCCAGCGCGCGCTTGAGGGCCTTGGGACCAATGCGAAGGATGTCGTTGACGACCGGCAGCAATTCGCGCCCGGCGACCGGTTCCTCCGCCTCGACAAGGTACAGGTACGCCGCGTCGGCGGCCCACCGCAAGGCGAGAGCCTTCAGGTCGTCGGAGGGCGCCGCAACGGGGGGCGCCGGTTCAGCCAGAGTCATCGTCTATGACAATCCCTTCACAGTGTAAAACGGGAGTGAGCGCTCGGCGTCATGCGTTCATCCTCAACACCGGGAAACCGAGGGAGAGTCGCATGATTCCATCACCTTTAATATAACGGAAAGCGCCCCTCTCCGCCAAAGACGCCCGAAACCAAAGGGAACGAATGTTCCCATCAGTGGTCTGAATTAAGGGCGACTAACAGCCCTGTCAGGTGTGACAGCGCCTCACTCATGGGGGGAACGATGACCAAGAAAGAACGATGTTTGACTCTCTACGACGCGGGTCTTCAGGATGTGGAAGCCCTCGCGAACGAGGTGGGCGCGAACCCGACCTACGTCGCCACGAGCCTCATTGGCGCGGGCCGCGCGGTGGAGTATCAGGACTTGTACACGCCCAGCCGTCCTCGCAACCGGTACGCCGACGACTTCAACGGCGTCCTGAGGTTCAGGGACGAGGCGGCGGCGCGGGAGAGTGTGCGTCAGCTCGACCTCCGTTATCGGTTTTACCACGAGACGGGCGACCGGCAGGGGCAGTATCAGGCGCGGTCCCTCGCGCT
>JBBRGS010000203.1:0-6887 GCA_038240635.1 Armatimonadota bacterium | reverse complement strand
GGGCAGCGTCTTCAGCGCGTCGGGATTTTGCGCGTCGTGAGGGCCACCCGCCCAGAGCGATTCTTCGTTCAGGCCGATGCGTTCGCGCGGCACGCCGCCGAACACCATCGCCGCGAGCGGCCCGTTGCCGAGGGGCAGGGCCTGAAGCCACCGTTCCGCCGGGGCGCGGTACCAGAGGGTATTCGGTTGAGACGGGGGCGCGGCCTGGCCGGTGAAGGCGAGCGGGGCAACAGAGTCGGTCACGGGAGGTTCTCCGGGCGCTCGCGTCGTCCTGGAGGAGTCGGCGGCCCAGGCGGGGGAGGCATCCGCCGCGCTGAGCATGGCGGCGAGGAGCGTAAGGCACTCTCTTCGGGTCAGGTTTGTCATAGGCTGGCGGGGCAGAGATTCGCATGACGCATACGGGAGGGAGATACGCGGATCTACTGTCTCATGGTGTCGGCGACCCGCTCGATATATCAAGAGAACCGCGCCTCCTGCAGCGCGGCGCATGGTGTGAGCAAACTCACATGGGCGACCTTCTCCAGGAGTGGAGTAACCGAGTGTGAGGGAAGAGGACAGACGCAACGCCAAACCTTCCCTCCGCCAATACTCAGGAGAAGACCGCTCGCTCCGCCGCCCTGTCAGACGCCGACCCGCTCGGCGAGGGTGGCAGCCGCAACCGGCGACGCTTCTCCTCCGGACCGATTGAGAAGGGAAGCGCTGATGAAAGAGTTTTCGTGTTGCATCGAGTGTGGCGCCGCCGTGACCGTGTCTCATCCTTCCGTCACGGTGCGCGTGGAAGAGTGCGGCGAATGCGAGCGCCAAAGCCACTGGCGCGAATGCACCCTGTGCGGCGAAGTCAACGGGCCGCGACGGGTCATCTGCCTGGAGTGCGGCGTGCCGTTCCAGCGACAGGAAGCGATGGCGAAGGCGATGGGAAAAGACAAAAGCCCCGCGCGCCGCCGGAGCCTGCAACCCGTCGGATGAAGGAGATACAGTTCGGCGGAACGCCGTCCCGGCGATCAGGGGACGGCGTTCCGCAGCGTCACACTTCAACGGCGTTCCGAGCGTCTTAACCCTCGGCGGAAAGCGCGACCTGTAACGCGGCCACAACCTGCCCGATGGCTTCGGGAAGGGGCGCGTTCACCGTGCAGCCCGCGGCGCGCAGGTGTCCCCCGCCGCCGAACTCCCGCGCCACGGCGTTGCAGTTCACGATGGACCGGCTCCGCAGGCTGATCCGCACGCCCTTGGACGATTCTCGGAAGAGGGCCGTCGCCTCCACGCCGAGCACGCTCATGAGTTGATTGTTGATGCCCTCGGTCTCGTTTTCATCGGCGCCGGTCTCCGCAAAATCCTGGCGGGTGAGCGCGGCGTATACGATCCGTCCCCCGGCGACGGCATTCAGGCTGCTAAGGGCGCGACCCATCAATTGCGTGGCGGAAAAGGCGCGATTCTCGAACAGTTCCCGGTAGATGGGGGCGATCCGTCCGCCCGCCTCGACCATCCGGGCGGCCCAGCGGAGGGTGTTCGGGGAGGTGTTGGAGTACCGGAAGCCGCCGGTGTCCAGAATAAGGGCGGTGAGGAGGCAGTTCGCCACGTCCAGGGTGATCGCGTAGCCACCCGCTTCGAGCATCTCCGCAAGGATTTCGCCGGTGGCGGCGGCGGTCGTGTCCCGCACCTCCACGGTCCCGAAGCCTCCCTCGCTCAGGTGATGGTCCACCACAAGGGATTTGGGGGTCCGTTCCACCTGCTCGGCGAGGCTTCCGGCCCGTTTCGGATTCTCGCAATCGAGGAGGACGGCGAGATCAAAGTCTCCCTCCACCGGCGGCTGAAGGATCGCATCGGCGCCAGGCAGGAAGCGACACGACTGTGGAACCGGGTCCTGCAGGGCGAGCGTGACCGTCTTCCCCCGGCTGTTCAGCGCGTGGCCCAGCGCCAGCATCGAGCCAATGGCGTCGCCGTCAGGGTTGACGTGCCCCGTGATGAGGATGGCACGAGCGGCGTCCAGCAGCGCCAGCGCGTCGGTGAACGGGGCCTTCATTCGGCGACCGGGGCGCCGCTGGGCGGGATCGCCTCAGGGTCAGGGTTCTGGGTTCCCGCCGCCGGGTCCGTGAAGGGACCTTCCTCGCGCTTCACCTGTTCCAGCAGTTCAAAGACGCGGGCGCCGGTCTTCAGCGAAGGGTCCTCCCGGAAGATCAGTTCGGGGGTGTGGCGGAGCTGCCGGATTCGCTGGGAGAGGAGGGAGCGGAGGAATCCCTTCGCCTGCTGCAACGCCTGCACAGCTTCCTTCTGGGCGGTCTCATCGCCGATGGCGCTGATGAACACTTTGGCCACGCTGAGGTCTTGCGCGACCTCCACATCGGTGACGGAGACGAGGCCGACGCGGGGGTCCTTCACCTCCAGGCGGATCAATTCGCTCAGGATGTCCCGGATCAGTTCGTTGACCCGTTCCTTGCGTCGAGCCATACGCTCTTAGTCCTTTCTGGAGACAACGAGGGGAATCGTCCCGCGCGTCGTCGGGGACGCTGCCGCGTCGTCACGAGTGGCCCTGGGTCGCGCTACAACGTTTCGATGGAGTAGTCCACCACGACGACGCGAGGATTGGCGCGCACCGTGTCCATCACCTTGTTAAGGACCTGCACGCAGAACTTCGTATCATTACTGACGACGGCGATTCCGATGACGGCGCGCTGCCATGCGTCCTGCCGCTCCACTTCAGCGGCGGAGATGTTGAAACGGTTTCGCAGTCCATCGAGCAGGCTGCGGAGTATCTGGCGCTTTTCCTTGAGCGAGTGGCTTTCGGGGAGCGACAGGTCTATTTCGAGGAGGCCGACGATCATCGGGGCGCCCTTCGCCGAAGGGGGGGCGAACCTCGCGGAACGCCCCGGTCCTCGAACGGTTTATTCGGTGCGCTTCACTTCTTCCATGGTGAAGGCCTGGAGCACGTCGCCTTCCTGCGCGTCGTTGAAGCCGTCAATCAGGATGCCGCACTCGAAGCCGGCCGCCAGTTCCCGAACGTCGTCCTTCACGTGGCGCAGCGAGGCGATTTTGCCGGTGTGGATGACCTCCTTGCCCCGGAGGACGCGCACGTCGACGTTGCGGCGAATGACGCCTTCCGTGATGTACGACCCGGCGATAATCCCGCGCGGCGTGCGGAACGTGGCGCGCACGGTCGCGGAGCCGAGCTGGACTTCCTCGAAGACCGGCGCGAGCATCCCCGTCATGGCGGCGTTGATCTCGTTCAGCACGTCGTAGATGACACGGTAGACGCGCACATCCACGCCGTCCACATCCGCCGCGCGCCGGGCGTCCGGCTCCACGCGCACGTTGAAGGCGATGACGATGGCGTTGGAGGCGGCGGCCAGCAGCACGTCCGACTCGGTGACGGGGCCGACGCCCGTGTGCACCATCTGCACCTGCACTTCTTCGTTGGCGAGGCTGACGAGCTGGCCGCGAAGGGCTTCCACGGACCCCTGGACATCGCCTTTGACGACGAGATTCAGGTCCTTCAGGCCGCCTTCCATCACCTGCGAATAGAGGTCCTGAAGGCTGACCCGCTGACGAGAGACCAAGTCCTGCTCCCGGCGGGACATCTCGCGGGCGAGGGCGATCTGCCGCGCCGTCTTGTCATCGGCGACGACCTCGAATCGCTCCCCGGCAAGGGGCACGGAGGAGAGGCCGAACACCTCCACAGGGGTAGCGGGACCGGCTTTGCCCAATTTGTGGCCGGCGTCGTCCACCATCGCCTTGATGCGTCCGTAGCTCACTCCGGCGACGATGGCTTCCCCGGCGCGCAGGGTGCCGTTTTGCACCAGCAGGGTGGCGACGGGGCCGCGCCCTCGGTCCATCTCGGCCTCCACCACGACGCCGCTCGCCTTTTGATACGGGTCGGCCTTCAGGGTGAGACCTTCGGCGGCGACGAGGATTCCGGTGAGGAGGTCGTCGAGGCCCTCTTTCTGGAGCGCGGAGACATCCACGAACATGGTGTCGCCGCCCCATTCGTCGGGGACGAGGTTGTACTCGGTCAGTTCCTGGCGGACGCGCTGCGGATCGGCGCCTTCGCGGTCCACCTTGTTGACGGCGACAATGACCGGCACTTCGGCGGCCCTGGCGTGACTGATCGCCTCGATGGTCTGGGGCATGATGCCGTCATCGGCGGCGACGACGAGGATGGCGATGTCGGTCACCTGGGCGCCGCGCGCTCGCATGGCGGTGAAGGCGGCGTGGCCAGGCGTGTCGAGGAAGGTGATCTTGCGGCCATCCACTTCGACCTGGTAGGCGCCGATGTGCTGGGTGATGCCGCCAAACTCAGTGTCCACCACCTTGGTTTCGCGGATGGCGTCAAGGAGGGTGGTCTTGCCGTGGTCCACGTGGCCGAGGATGGTGACGACCGGCGGGCGGGGGGCGCTGCCTTCCTTGCTCGTTCCCACAGAGCCGGTGGAGGTGTCGTCCGCGGCCTGCTCCTCCGGCTGAAATCCGAGTTGCTCGGCGACCTGGAAAGCGAGATCAAGTTTAAGGGGCTGGTTCAAATTCGCCAGAATGCCGTGCTTGATTAAAATCTTCTGAATTTCGGCGGAGGAGACCGTCATCCGCTCGGCGAGGTCCCGAATCAGAATGCCGTCGTACACAGCGAGGGCGCCGCGCTGCCGCACAGGGGTAGCGGCTTCACGGGCGGCGTTGGAGGCGCGGGCGCGCTCCCGGAGGACCTGAACGGTGCGGGGGTCCAGGTTCGCGTTTTGGTTTTTGACGCGGATACCCATCTCGGAGAGGGTTCGCATCAGGTCGTTGTTCCGGATGCGGAGTTCGCGAGCGAGTTCGTAGACACGAAGAGCCAATAGACACCACCTCTTTTTAGGAATTCACCTTGCGGAAGGAATGAGTTGAACGGCGTAGGGAAGAATGAAGGAAGTCGGGGCCTGCCGCGCGCGACAGACGGGCGCGGGGTCAACCGCCGAGAGTCTTAGTCAATTGAAGACAACCGAAAGCCGTTTCGGGTTCGGTCGAATTCCGGCGCCGGTTGGGGGACGCGGGGGAGGCATGAATTATACACATATGGAGGCCGGAAACTTACGAAGGTGAGCCTTCCTCATCATGCCTCAGGCGCGAGACCGCCCATTTCCTCTTCGAGAGCCGCCAGCGCCTCCGGGGGGAGGGTGTCGCCCAACGCGCGTTTCAGGGCCGCGCGCTTGACAGCGAGTTTCAGGCACTCCACCCTGGGGCAGAGGTAGGCGCCGCGCCCGTTCGCCTTGCCAGTGGCGTCCAGCGCAATGGCGCCGTCGGTGGTTCGCACCACGCGCACCAGCTCCTGCTTGGGCCGCTCCGTCCGGCACGCGACACAGGTCCGCATGGGGAGTTTCCGGGGAGAGGACGGTTGGGGCGCCGCTCCCCGCGCCTTTCGCAGGGCCGCCTGAGCGACCTCGTGAGGGGGGGGGGCGGACGGGGAATCAGGCTGCCGCATGGGTGGGCGTTTCAGCCTCCGAAGCGGCGGCGTTGTCGGTGTCAGAAGGGGCAGGCTCGGCGCGGGTATCGGCGCTGTCGTTAGGAGAGGCGGCGCCGTCCGAGGGAGCGGAGGGGACTTCCGCGCCAGGGGTGTCGGCGACGTTCTCCGAGGCGGGGTTCTCCGAGGCGGGGTTCTCCGAGGCGGGGTTCATCTCCGCGTCCTGTGTGATGGAGGGCTGCGCTTCCTCGCCCATCGGTTCGGCAGGGAAGGGGGCTTCCATCGTCGCTGGCTCTTCCGCCGCCGCCTCTTCGGTGTCGTCCTGAGCGGCTTCGAGTTCGGCGATTTGCGTTTCGTTGCGGATTTCTATTTTCAACCCGCACAGCCGGGCGGCGAGTCGGACGTTCTGGCCCTTGATCCCGATGGCGAGCGACGACTGATTGTCGGGAACGACGACCATCGCCGTGTTGTGGTCTTCGCTGAGGGTGATGTGAGAGACTTTCGCGGGGCTGAGGGCGGCCTCCACGAACTTCTCCAGTTTGTTATCCCAGCGCACGATATCAATCTTCTCCTCGTGGAGTTCGTTCACCACGGCCAGCACGCGGGAACCGCGCTGCCCCACGCAGGCCCCGATGGGGTCCACTTTGTCGTCCTCCGAGGCGACGGCGATCTTGGTGCGCTTACCCGGTTCGCGGGCGATGCTGCGAATGGTGACGGCGCCGTCCTCGATTTCGGGCACTTCCAGTTCAAACAGGCGCAGAATCAGTTGTGGGCTGGAGCGGGAGACGATCACCTGGGGGCCTTTGGTCTCGTGGCGGACGTCAAGGATGATGACTTTAACGCGGTCGTTAAAATGATAAGGTTCCCCTGGAACCTGTTCGCTGGGAGGCAGCACGGCTTCGATTTTCCCGATATTCATGATGATACTGCGTTGATCGCGGCGCTGGATGACCCCGCTGACGACCTCGCCGACCCGGCCCAGAAACTCCTCGAAGGTGCGCTGGCGCTCCACATCCCGAATGCCCTGCATCACCACCTGCTTGGCGGTTTGCGCGGCGATGCGTCCAAAATCGGCGGCGTTGACTTCTTCGGTCAGCAGATCGCCCACTTTGGCGTCCGGGTATTCGAGCAGCGCATCGGCCAGGAGGATGTCGCCCTGATCGGTCACTTCGCTTTCCACAACATGACGATCCCGGAACACCTTAAAGGCGACCCCTTTAACCGGCTCGATCTGCACGCGAATGTTGCCGCCCGCTTTGGTGTGTTTTTTGTAAGCGGAAGCGAGCGCTTTCTCAACGGTTTCAACCAAAGATTCCAGAGGAATCTCTTTTTCGCGCTCCAGTTGTCGCAGAGCGTCCATAAAATCGCCATTCATGTCTACAGCCCCCCGTCGGTCCCTTCCACAGTCTTACCGCCGGCCACGCCGAGGCGGAGGATGTGGAAACAACGCCTCGCGGGGCCTCAAACAAAA
>JBBRGS010000202.1:0-6934 GCA_038240635.1 Armatimonadota bacterium | reverse complement strand
ATCCGGGGCCGTACGTCGCCGTGTTTGGGATCGCGTTGGCGCTGGCCGTCTGGACAGCGGTTCAGGTCTCCCGCCGGGCGCCGACCCGCGCGACGGTGTGGCTGATTGTGGGATTCGCGGCGCTGTTTCGGCTGCTGGCGGTCGTGCAGCCGCCGTCGCTCTCCAGCGACATCTGGCGCTACGTCTGGGACGGCCACATCGGCGCGAGCGGCCTCAATCCGTACCGCTACGCGCCCTCGGACCCCGCGCTCACCTCGCTGCATACCGAGTACTGGCGTCTCCTCAATCATCCGACGTGGGTCACGATGTACCCGCCGCTGTCTCAGCGCATCTTCACGCTGCTGGCGCGGCTGGGCGCCGATAGTCCGTACGCCTTCAAGGCCGTCTTCGCGGCGGTGGACATGAGTTGCGTCGGCCTGATCCTGCTGCTGCTGACCCGCCTGGGCCTGCCGCGCCATCGCGTCATCTGGTACGCGTGGCACCCGCTCGTGGTGATGGAACTGTGCGGCAGCGGCCACCAGGACGTGCTGGGCATCTTCTTCATGCTGGTCGCCGTGGCCCTCATTGGGCGAAGCGACACGCCGCGCCGCGGATTGTGGGGCGGCTTCGGGGCGGGACTCTCGCTCATGGCGAAAGGGTACCTGCTGCCCGCCCTACCGATCTTCGCCCGCAAGCGCCCCGTAGTCTTTACGCTGGCGTTCGCGGTCACGGTGGCGGCCCTGCTGATTCCGTACACCGGCCACGACAGCCAGATCGCCGTGGGGATGAACAAGTATCTCCAGAACCGGCTGCGGAACGCGGGCGTCTTCGCGTGGGTGTATGGCGCCCTGAGCGTCTTCCTGCGCGACCCGTTGCGCCTCACGCGCCTGATTACCACCGCCGCGCTCGGCCTGATCGCGCTGAGGCTCGCGTGGCGCCCGTGGAAGGACGAAGCCGACCTGATGGTTCGCGCCACCGCCGCGATGGGTGCGTTCTTTCTTCTGAGCCACACAGTCTACCCGTGGTACGCCGCGTGGCTGGTTCCGGGAGTCTGCTTCGGGGCGTCCGGGGGCTGGCTGCTCTGGAGCGGCCTCATTACGCTGGCGTACCTCAACCCGGTCCCGACGCTGAACCCGTGGGTCCCGTTCGTGGAGTACGCGCCCGTGCTGGCCTGGTTCGCGTGGGAGGCGTGGAAACGGACCTCGCCCCCGGCGGCATGGGCCGAGGGCGTGGCGAACGGTTGAGCGAGGGTGATGCCCCCAGGCGTCAGGCGAACTTCGGATCGGTGACGCGCTGCTCCTTCACGGGGCCTTTCTCGCGCGAGGATGCTTTCAGCTCTTCCAGCAGCGCGTCATACTCCGCGCGGTCCACCGGCAGGCTGACTCGCTTGCCGCGCTTGCCGGAGAGGATGACACCGTTGATCAGTTCCACAGCGTTGAGGCCTTCTTCGCCGGGCGCGATGAGCGGTTCCCCGTGGAGGATGCTGCGCGCGAAGTTGCGCGTGATGTCGGAATGGCCGCCGCCGCCTTCATCGTGTTCCACCGTGACTTCGGTGGCTTTGGGGCCGCCCCACATGTTTTCCACATGCTCGCTGTAGTCGCGGATGCCGTGGTCCAGTTCCCACATCCGCAGGTTGTGACCGTCCATCACGAGTTTGCCCTGGTCGCCGCAGATTTCGATTCGCTCGGCGCTGGGCGATTCCATGGTGCTGGCGTACAGGTAGCCGCTGGCGCCGTTGGCGTACTCCAGCAGCGCGAACGCCTCATCCTCCACCTCGATGTCGTGAAGCCGGGTCCGCACCTCGCCCATCACGGAGGAGGGCAGGCCGCCGAGCCAGGTGAACAGGTCGAGGAAGTGAGGCGCCTGATTGATGAGGACGCCGCCGCCCTCGCCTTTCCACGTCGCGCGCCACGTGCCCGAATCGTAGTACGCCTGGCTGCGGAACCAGCCCATCACCAGCGACGTGCGATAAATCTCGCCCAGTCGCCCCTCTTCCACAATCTTCCGGGCGGCCTGCGCGCGGCCCAGCGACCGCATTTGATACATCACGCCGAACTGTTTGCCGCTCGCCTGCGCCGCCGCGATCATCGTGTCGGCCTGCCCCGCCGTGACGGTGATCGGCTTCTCCGAGAGGACGTGCAGCCCATGCTCGAAGGCGTGAACCGCGAGGGTGGGGTGATAATAGTGCGGCGTGGCGAGGATCACCATGTCCGCCAGGCCGCTGTGGATCAGGTCTTCCGCCTTATCGAATCCTTTGACGTCGGCTTTCTCCGTGGCATCCTTCAGGGCTTCCGGGCTGATGTCGCAGACGCAGGTGAGTTCCAATTCCTCGATCTGGGGGACCATGTTGACGTGGCCCATGCCCATGCCGCCGGTGCCGATGATGCCCACACGCAATTTGTCCATCGCTCGCCTCCTCGAAGTCTGTCACCCTGCCGCCGGGATTGGTCGCGCCTGTTGGCCTGTTGGGGACGCCGCCTCATGGAGCGCCTAAGGGACGGCGACCGCGCGCCTCCACCGTGAGCCTTCCCCGCCGCGCTCGCGTCCTCCTGCCGCGAAACGGTGGAACTTCCGTATAATGAAACGGTTTGCCTCGCGGTGCGCCCGCTGTTTCCGCGCGCCCTCTCCGCCCTGAGATGAAAGGGGTTGTCTTGTCAGTCCGGTCATGCTCCCCTCCACTGAATCGAAGGGTCGGGTGGACGCCCATACTGCTCGCGCTGGGCTTCCTGCTCCTTCTGTGGGGAGCATGGGGTCAGGCCAATGCCGCCAGGACCTGGCGTTCGACCCGCCGCGCGCCGACTCCGAGAGCCGCGCGCGCTTTCCGGGCAAAGCGTCCCACACCTCACTTCTCGAAGACATCCCCTCCGATTCGACCGCGCATCGCCCAGGCCGATCCCGCCGGAGACGCGCCGCCGGAGGAAGCGGGGTCCCTCATGCGGATGTGGCGCGCGGGGCGCTTCCGGGGCGCCAACGGAACGCTGGACCTCTCCCGCGACGATCTGGCGGACCTTGCCCGCTCTGGCGCCAACCTCGTCCGCATCACCCTTGGCCCCGAATCGGTGGACCCCGATCCGCCCTACGGCCTCCGCAGCGAAGGCATGGCCCGCTTCGACCGTATTCTCGACGGCGCCAGAGAGGCCGGGCTGAAGGTGGTCCTCGCCCTCGCCGCCGCGCCGGGCCGCCGGGACGCCACCGACCGCCGCCTCTGGGAGCAGCCCCAGGCTCACCTCGCCTTTGCGCGCGTCTGGGGAGACCTCGCCAAACGGTATCAGGGCAACGCCACTCTGGCCGCCTACGACCTGCTGAGCGAGCCGAACCCGGAACTCGTCACCCACAGCGAACACCGCGAGGCGGAGGTCGCGGGCACCACCGCCGACTGGAACGTGCTGGCCAAACGCCTCACCCTCGCCGTGCGCGCCGTGGACCCCGACCGTCCGCTCATCGTGGAGGCGGGCGCATGGGCCTACGCGCGCGGATTCGCCTGGCTTCGTCCCACCGGCGACCCGAACACCGTCTACAGCTTTCATATCTTCTCCCCGCACCGCTACACCCACCAGGAGCCTGGGGAGAACCTTCGCTACCCCGGAGTTGTACCCGCCCACGTGGAGCCGGAAGGGCGTTGGGACAAGGCGGCCCTGATGCAAAACCTGCTCCCCGCCCTGGAGTTCGCCCGGAAGAACAACACGCCGATCTACGTGGGCGAGTTTGGAGTCCGCCGCACGGCCCCCGACGACGCCGTGTACGTGAAGGACCTCCTGATGATCTTCGAGGAGGCGGGCTGGCACTGGACGTTCTGGAGTTACCGCGACTCTGGCGACTGGAATCCCGAATGGGGGCCGCAGCCCGACAACCGCGCGCCGCAGGCTCTCTCCCGCGCGCCGCTCATGCGCCTCTACCGCGAGTTTATGGCGCTGAACGATCACCCCTGGCTGCTCGCCGACCTGCCGCTCCTCAAGGAGGACGACTGGGTTCAGCCGATGCGCGCCGTCCACCAGAATTTCACGGGGGACCCCGGCGCCGTCGGCCTGCTGGGGGACAGCATCACCTACGGCCATCAGTTCTTCACCCCGCTCTTCGCCAACGGAGCCGTCGCCGACTCCAAAACCATCGCCGATCTGCGCCGCTTTCGGCAGACGCTGCCCCCGGAGATCGCAGAGTGGAAAACAGCGATTCATGGCAATCAGGGGGGCTGGCGCATCACCAACGGCCTGCCCAAACTGGATGAAGCGCTAATCCGGGACAACCCGGAGATCGCGTTCGTGATGTTTGGCACCAACGACATGAACGACGGCCCGCCCGACGCCACGCGATACGAGACGAACCTGCGCCGCTACGTGGAGCAATTATTGCAGAACGGCACGGTCCCGATTCTCTCCACGCTGCCGCCCAAAAAGGGGTATGGCCCCCTGGTGGCCGCCTACAACGACGTGATTCGTCGGGTGGCCCGCGCGCTCACCGTTCCTTTAGTGGATTATCATGGCGCGATCATGCGACGGCGCCCGCGCGATTGGTATCGCACGCTGATCATGGGGGACGGGGTGCATCCCACCTTCCCCCCGGAGTTTCAGAAAGATATGACTGAGGCGGGACTGCGGGAGAGCGGCTTCACGCTGAGGAATTATCTCACGCTGGAAGCGACTCTCGCCGTGCTGGATCGCCTGCGCCAGCCGTAAAAAAAGCCCTCTCCCCGGCGAGGGAGAGGGCGATGTCGCCATGAGCGGCGCGACGGCGTGTCAGGCGACCGTCTCCTCGACGGCCTCGTCGTCGTCCGTTTCCTCATCAGGAAGATCGTCGCTCTCCGGCATGGGCTGGCCGGGTTCCCGCTGGGGCCGCGCGAGAATGTCTTCCACAAACGGATTCGAGAAGTTGAGGTTCACCACCGCGAAGTTCTTCCCTGTCACCATATCGGTGCGAAGCGATTGGCGGAGCAGGCCCGCTTCGGTCGCGTGATCCACGAACTTGCGGATTTGCCCGGCCCGCAGCGACTTCAGGGTGTCGGATGCGGGGGCGGCTCCAGGAGGCAGCGTTTCGGGGTCCCAGTGGCCTTTGCGCCAGAGGCACTGACCGAGGAAGCCAGGGGTCATGAACTCGTATCGGTCATCAAGTTCGATCTCATGGGCGGTGCGGACGACATCCTCAAACACGTCTTCGTATTCTTCGAGCGGATTGTCCACCGCGTGGAGGGGCGGTCGTTCCGCGCCGGGAGCGCCGATACCGGACGGCCCCATGGCGCCGTAGCGCGCGAGGTCTTCCAGCACCGATTCAGGGATTTCCTCATCGGGCAGGAGCGCCCAGTCCACCAGGCCCTGCGTGACGATTCGCAGAGAGCCGTTTTGCTCGGCGTATCGCACGAAGTCCTTGAACTTTTCGAAGCCGTACACCTGGGGGTTGAAGCCGGGAAGTTGTCGGCGGAGTTGGTGCCCCAGCCATGAGAGGAGCGGGTAGCGACCCTCCTCGCGCTGCTCGCGGATGAGGGTGGCGAGGGCTTCCACGCTCTGATCCAGGTCTTCCTGGGGGCGCACCGGCGTGGAGCGATATGCGGGGGCGGGAGCGGGGCGGCGGCCTCCGTCCTCGATATCGCGGTCGTAAATCAGGAGTTCATCAACCCGTTCGGCGAAGCGGGAGGAGGTGCTCCACGAGACGCCGATCAGGGTGACGCGATTGCCTCGGCTACGCAGCGAGTTGGCGAGATGGATGAAGTCGGCGTCGCCGGAGACGAGGACATAGGTGTTGATGTGCTGATTGGTGAAGCTGACCTCCATGCAATCGGCGCTCATCTTCACGTCCACGCTGTTTTTGCGACGTTCGGGGCGGTTGGGATCGGCGCGGCAGGGGACGTAAACCGGTTCGATGCCGGCCTCATACAGATGAAACTGATCGCGGGAATCGAGGTGGAAGGGGTCTTCCCAGTCGGCGTAGGCCCGCGCGACAACCAGGCGGCCGTAGCGATTGACAGTCTCCATGAGGGCGGAAAGATTGGGGGTGCGTTCTGCGGTATGCAGACTCAGTTTGAGATTTTCCCAGTCTATAAAGAGCGCGACGTCGCTCTGCCAGTTGCCCGGTTCGTAGTTGGGCGGTTCAGGATACATGACTCGTCTTCTTTCATAAGTGAGAGGGTAGGAGAATCGGTGTGGGGGACCCGCGGCCTCCTTTGAAACGGTTCTCCCCGGCAAGTGTCGCACTGGAGGGAAGCGTCAGGGGTCCGACCGCAAAGCGAATCGTCCTCATGGTTATGGAACGTATGGAGAAGAGGGAAGTTCCCTTTCCGGGGGAGACCTCCTGCACCCGCGACCGATGGAGCGCAGGGGTCGCTGACGGCGGTGTGAGTTTGGGTTACGCCTGAAGCGGTTTCAAAGTCCGCTCAAGCGGTTCCCTGTCAGGATGGAAAGCGGCGACTCGTCCACTCAGACGAGGGGCATGTGCGCCGGTTCGTGAGCGCCCGATGAGACGCCCGCCAGCCGAACGATTCCGGAACCGAACAAGGCACCCGAAAGCGCCCCTACCCGTGTTCAGGTCCCGTGAATCAAAACATTTCTGGCGGCGGCCTCGCGCCCCAACACCGACGCTCGGAACAGGTGAGGGGAACTCTGCAACATTATGCCCATCCGTTCACTGTGGGACAAGGGATATTTCGTCAAATGTCTACTTTTCCCCGTTATCTAGATGTATACCCCATCCAGTAGAGACCATACGTCCCGCCGACAATCTCGGTTCCAATGGCGGAGTGGCGGCGGAACTGCTGCCGCCACTCCGCCCACCACCGCCCCACCGCCCCACCGCCCACCATCGCCCCGCCGCCCGCCGCAAGACCGGCGCCCACTCCCACCATGTCGCCCGCCTGCTCCCCCGTGGGGTCCGCGCGGCTGACGGGATCGCCGTCGGCGTAAGCGTAGTCGCTCAGGCCCACGCCGCTAGGCAGCGGGTCCGGCTGGAGGAACACGCCCCGGATCGGATC
>JBBRGS010000201.1:0-6938 GCA_038240635.1 Armatimonadota bacterium | reverse complement strand
TCCGCAGGAGACGGGCGGTTGAAAACGCGGCCACAGACACACGAAACCCCCCAGCGCGGGGGACGGGAACGATGCGCGAGTGAGGGGGGGAATGGTGGGGCGCGCGCACACGAAATCCCCCCCCCCACTCCAGTGGGGGAGGGGGGGCCGAAGGCCGGGGTGAGGAAGGGGGGGAGTCGCTTAGGGACGGAAGGCTTCGACAGGGCGAGAGTCGGCGAAGGCCGACTTTGTGTGGTCGTTGCAGCGGTTTCAACCGCCCGGACCTCTGCGTCTCCGAACCAGTAACTCCCCGTGTCCTGGGCACTCCCGCAATGTCAGGATTGTGAGGAGGACAGGCGTCCGCGCAGGCGGACGCTGAGCCGAAGGCTCCGAGCGACGGACTTCAGTCTGTCGCTCAGCGGAAACGCTCCCTCTCTCCCGCTCGCAAAACTTTGAACCACACCTTCTCCGGTTGACGATCCCCCGCCTCGGAGCGTATGATGGGAGTGTCCCCGCGAGGCGTTTCGTTTCACGGGGAACGTCACGCGCCCGTAGCTCAGTGGATTAGAGCATCTGACTTCGGATCAGAGGGTCGGGGGTTCGAGTCCCTCCGGGCGTATCCCTCTCCACCTCCGCCGGATGATTCCGACGGTTTTTTTATGGCTCCAGCGCGCGAAAGCCATCGCCACGCGGCCCCGGATGGGCGAACCTGCGCAGCGACGGCGTGGAGCATCCCCTGATAGCCGGTAACGTGAGGGGAGGTCCCGCGCCCCCGCGCGAGACCCCCCTCTCAGCACGCTATACCTTCTGCCAGTACCCTTCCGGGCGGAACGATTGCAGCACCTTCATGTAGTTCGCCCGCTCAAACGCCTGCGGGTCCGAGACGTGCTGCTGGCTCATGCTGCCACGCATCTCCGCCACCGACTCGTAGCCGCGCTCTTCCATCCAGAACTTCATCTCGTCCAGGATTTCGGGGATGCGCCCAGGGCCATTTTGAAGCAGCTCGGACGCCATCATCGCCACGTTTGCGCCCGCCATCATCGCCTTGAGGACTTCCTTGTAGGTGTGAATGCCACTCGTCAGCGCGAAGTCCGCCTGCACCTTCCCGTACAGGATGGCGATCCAGCGCAGGGGCAGCAGCATCTCGAAGCTGCGGCTGAGGACGAGTTGCGGCTTCACTTCGAGGGCTTCCAGGTCGAAGTCAGGTTGATAGAATCGGTTGAACAAGACGAGGCCGTCGGCGCCTGCGTCCACAAGTCGCTTCGCCATGTTGGCCGTTGCGCTGAAGAAGGGGCTGAGTTTCACGGCCACAGGCAGGTTTACCGCGGCCTTGACTTCCTTCACAAGGTCCACATACTGCTGCTCGACCTCGGCGCCGGTCATGGCGAGGTTGGTGGGAATGTAGTAGACGTTGAGTTCCAGCGCGTCGGCGCCCGCCTGCTCCATCTGCGCCGCGTAGCTGGTCCACCCGCCGACGGAGATGCCGTTGAGGCTGGCGATGATCGGCATCTGGACCGCCTCCTTCGCCCTGCGGATGAGTTCGAGGTACTCGTCCGGGGCGAGGTTGTAGCGGTCCACTTCGGGGAAGTAGTCGAGGGCTTCGGCGTACCGGTCGGCGCCGGCGGAAAGCACCTCGTCGAGGGCGTAGCTTTCAAGCAGTATCTGCTCCTCGAAGAGGGAGTACATCACGACCGCCGCCGCTCCGTGATCCTCCAGCTTTTTGAGGGCGTCGAGGTTTCCGGAAAGCGTGCTGGCCGCCGAGGGCACAATCGGGTTCTTCAGGTTCATGCCCAGGTATGTGGTGCTGAGGTCCATCGGGGTTTCCTCCGCGCCATTCGCCGCCCCCTCAAGGGTGAGTGAGAGGCGCTGACGCTATGGAGAGTTGGGCCGCGCGTTCGGCTCGATGAAGGAGGCGAGAGGCTTCATCGGGAGAGATTCCATCCGACGCGCGGGGTTATAAACAGGGGAGTGCGCCTCGCGGGAAACGAAGGTTTCCCGGTCCTCGCGCCGCCTCATCGAAGCCGGAAGGAGCGCAGGATCGGCTCCCGTTTTTCCGTTTCGGTGAGGCGGCGTTGACGAACCTCAGACGGTCGCTGCCATCCGTTCGTAGGTGGCCCAGCGGTCCTTCACGTCCTTCTGAGCGGCCTCCAGCAGGATTGCGGCGGCCTCCGGGTCGGAGCGGACGAGCATCTGGTAGCGGCCTTCGGTGTAGATGTACTCCTTGAGCGCGAGCGCCGGCGCCTTGCTGTCGAGCTGGAACGGGTTCTTCCCCTCCTCCGTGCGGCGCGGATCGAAGCGGTAGAGCGGCCAGTAACCCGACTCCACGGCCAGTTTCTGCTGATTGAGGCCGTTCACCATCTCGATGCCGTGCGCGATGCAGTGGCTGTAGGCGATGAGGATGGAGGGGCCGTCGTAGCTTTCGGCTTCGATGAACGCCTTGACGGTCTGCGTGTCGCTCGCGCCCATGGCGAGGGTCGCCACGTAGCAGTCGTAGGTCATGGCCATGCGACCCAGGTCCTTCTTCGGGCGCGGCTTGCCTCCGGCGGCGAACTTCGCCACGGCTCCCCGCGCGGTGGACTTGGACGCCTGCCCGCCGGTGTTGGAGTACACCTCGGTATCCAGCACGAGGACGTTGACGTTGTAGCCGCTCGCCAGCACGTGGTCGAGTCCGCCGTAGCCGATGTCGTAGGCCCAGCCGTCGCCGCCGACGATCCAGATGCTGCGGGGGACGAGGTTGTCGGCCACGGCCAGCAGGTCCTTTGCGGCGAGGTCGCCAGCCCCGTCGAGTTTCGCCTTGAGCTCCTTGACGCGCTCGCGTTGGGTCTCGATGGCGCCCGCTTCGTGGATGTCTACGTGGAGCAGGCCCTCCACGAGGTCTGCGCCGAGGCGGTCCTTCATCTCCCCGGCCAGGCGCCGGGCGTGCTCGGTCTGGTGGTCCACCGCAAGGCGCATGCCCAGGCCGAACTCGGCGTTGTCCTCGAAGAGCGAGTTGCTCCACGCGGGGCCGTTTCCGTCCTTGTTGGTCGTCCAGGGGGTGGTGGGGAGGTTGCCGCCGTAGATGCTGGAGCAGCCGGTGGCGTTGGCGATGATCGCGCGGTCCCCGAAGAGCTGGCTGAGGAGTTTGACGTAGGGCGTTTCGCCGCAGCCGGAGCAGGCGCCGGAGAACTCGAAGAGCGGCTGGAGGAGCTGCACGTTCTTCACGTTGTTGAACTTCACCGACGCGGCGTTGGACGGGAGGTCCGGCAGGCCGAGGAAGAAGTCCCAGTTGGCCAGTTCGGCGGGGCGGGCCGTCTCCACCGGGGCCATGTTAATCGCCTTGCGGCTGACGTTCTTCTTGTCCTTGGCGGGGCACACCTGCACGCAGAGGGCGCAGCCGGTGCAGTCTTCGGCGGAAACCTGCAACGTGTACTTCTGGTCGGCCAGCTCGCGCCACTTGGGAGCGGCGGACTTGAAGCCTTCCGGGGCGGTCTCCAGCGCGTCGGCGTCGTAGATTTTGGCGCGGATGACGGAGTGCGGGCATACGAGGACGCACTTGCCGCACTGGATGCAGAGGTCCTCTTCCCAAACGGGGATTTCCTGCGCGATATTCCGCTTCTCCCACTGGGCCGTGCCCACAGGGAAGGTGCCATCGTTCGGCATGGCGGAGACCGGGAGCAGATCGCCGCGATTGAGGATCATCTGCGCCGTCACCCGCTGTACGAACTCCGGCGCGCCCGCCGACACCGCCGGACGCAGGTTGTGGTTGGAGGTCGCTTCGGCGGGAACGATCACTTCGTTCATGTGGGAGAGGGCCGCGTCCACCGCCGCAAAGTTGCGCTGCACGACCGATTCGCCGCGCTTGCCGTACGTCTTCTTGATCGCGTCCTTGATTTTGGCGATGGCCTGGTCGCGCGGCAGCACGCCGGAGAGCGCGAAGAAACACGCCTGCATGATCGTGTTGATGCGGCCGCCCATGCCGGTCTCTTTGGCGACGGTGTAGCCGTCAATCACGTACATCTTCAGCCGCCTGGCGATGATCTGTTCCTGCGCCAGCCGGGGCAGCTTGCCGAAGACCTCGTCAGCGGTCCAGGTGCTGTTGATGAGGAGCGTTCCGCCTTCCGCGATGGTGTCCAGCAGGTCGAGACGCTCGAAGAACTCGAACTGGTGAACGGCGACGAACTTCGGGCGTTGCAGCAGGTAGGTCGCCTTGATGGGTCGCGGCCCGAAGCGCAGGTGGCTGGTGGTGACGGAGCCGGACTTCTTCGAGTCGTAGACGAAGTACCCCTGCGCGAAGTTGTCGGTCTCCTCGCCGATGATTTTGATCGAGTTTTTGTTCGCGCTGACGGTGCCGTCCGCGCCGAGGCCCCAGAAGAGAGCCTGCACGCCGTCTTCCGGTTCGAGGATGAATTCCCGGTCGAAGTCGAGACTGGTGTGGCTCACGTCGTCGTTGATGCCGACGGTGAAATGGTTCTTCATCTGCGGTTTGGCCAGCTCGTCGAAGACGGCCTTGACCATCGCCGGGGTGAACTCCTTGGAGGAGAGGCCGTACCGCCCGCCGATCACCTTCGGGAAGGCGGCCATCGGGAGATTCCCTTCCGCCATCCCTTCGCTAAGGGCGGTCACGATATCCTGGTAGAGCGGTTCGCCCGCGCCGCCTGGCTCCTTCGTGCGGTCCAGCACGGCCAGTGCCTTCACGGTGGCGGGGAGCGACTTCAGGAAGTGGCTCACGCTGAACGGGCGGAAGAGATGCACCTTCAGGAGGCCGACCTTCTCGCCCTGCGCGGTGAGGTGGTCCACGGTCTCCTCGGCGGTTTCGACGCCACTGCCCATGAGGATGACGACGCGCTCGGCGTCGGGGGCGCCCACGTAGTCGAAGAGGCGATACTGGCGCCCGGTGAGCTGGGCGAACTTGTCCATCGTCGCCTGCACCATATCGGGCACGGCGTCGTAGAAGGGGTTGCATGCTTCGCGGGCCTGGAAGAAGACATCCGGGTTCTGGGCGGTGCCGCGCAGAACGGGGGCTTCGGGGCGGAGGGCGCGGGCGCGGTGGGCATGCACCCAGTCGTCGTTGATCATCTCGCGGATCGTCTCATCCGGGATGACCTGAATCTTCATCACTTCGTGGGAGGTGCGGAAGCCGTCGAAGCAGTGGAGGAACGGGACGCGCGATTCGAGGGTGGCGGCCTGCGAGATCAGCGCGAAGTCCATTACTTCCTGGATCGAGTTGGAGAAGGTCATGGCCCAGCCGGTGGAGCGGGCGGCCATCACGTCGGAGTGGTCCCCAAAGATCGAAAGCGCGTGGGTGGCGACCGACCGGGCGGCGATGTGGAACACCGTGCTGGTCAATTCCCCCGCGATTTTAAACATGTTGGGGATCATCAGGAGGAGGCCCTGGCTGGCCGTGAACGTGGTGGTGAGCGAACCGGTTTGCAGCGCGCCGTGAACCGACCCGGCGACGCCACCTTCCGACTGCATCTCCTGCACGAGGGGGACCTGGCCCCAGAGGTTGCGGTCTCCGAGGGCGGCCCACTGGTCGGAGAGCTCGCCCATCGGGGAGGACGGGGTGATGGGGTAGATCCCGATGACCTCGTTGGTTCTAAACGCAATGTAAGCGGCAGCCTCATTGCCGTCGAGGGTGATCGTTTTGCCTTTCATAAAGTGACCTCTCGTTTCAAGCCTCATCCCCGGATGAAAGGAGGATGCGGGTGGCGTGCAGGGAGCGGGGACGGCTCCGTTCACGAGGGGAATTCAGGGGAATTTGACGCGAAGGTGATGAAGTTAGGGAGAGTTCTCTATCTGATAAGATGGGGTAAAGCGCTTTATCGGGAGTAACAACCGTTCCTACGGCGCGGCGCTCCAACGCCATCCACCTAACAATACCGCTTTTCGGCCCTTTCCGGCTATGGGGGCGGTATGCGCCTGGCCCACCCTCGCTCTGAACCTTCCCACGGATTCACTCCCTGGGCAGAGGGGCCTTCCGGCGGATTCACTCCCTGGGCAGAGGGGTCTCCCGGCGGGTTCGCTGCCCTTGCAGGCGTGTGACAATAAACTGATTCAGAGGTTGTTGACATATCGAGATATTTCGGCTACACTGCACTTGTGGAACCGGACGGACCTCCCTCTTCCCTCACGGATGGTGGGAAGGAGGAGGTCCGATATATCTCGTAATCTAACATATGAACGAGGAAATATTTCATCCCATCAATGCGGTAGCCCGGCGGACCGGTTTGTCCGCCCATTTGATCCGCCTCTGGGAACGGCGCTATCAGGCGGTGACGCCTTCCCGCACCCCGACCAATCGCCGCTTATACACCGAGGCCGACATCGCGCGCCTCTCGCTGCTCCATCGCGCGGTGCAGGACGGCTATCCCATTGGTCATGTGGCGCGCCTCTCCACCGAAGCGGTCCACGACCTCCTGGTCTCCACGCCCGCGCCACTTTCGTCTCCCGTTGAGGCCCGGCCCCGGCGCGGGACGATTTCTCCGGAGGATTTGGTGGAAGAGGGCGTCGAGGCGGTCCTCGACCTGAATGAGGAGGCGCTTGATTCGGCGCTGGAGCGCGCCTCGGTGAGTCACTCCCTGCCCGTGCTGCTGGAAAAGGTCGTGGCCCCTCTGATGGAGCGAATCGGGGATGCCTGGCTGGAAGGTCATCTGCGCGTCCATCACGAGCATTTGGCATCGGCGGCGATCCGGTCGTTCCTAAGCCGGTTGCGCCTGTACGCCGCGGCCCCTTCGACGGCGCCATTGCTGATCTCCACCACGCCGTCCGGCCAGTTGCACGAGATGGGCGCCCTCTTCGTCGCCCTCACCGCCGCGACCGATGGCTGGCGCACGATGTATCTGGGACCCAACCTTCCGGCGGAAGAGATCGCGGCGGCGGCCCGCTCCACGGACGCGCGCATCGTCGCCCTGAGCCTCGTCTACCCTCCCGACAACTCGGAAACCCGCAACGAACTCCTCCGGCTTCGGCGCTATCTCCCT
>JBBRGS010000200.1:0-6975 GCA_038240635.1 Armatimonadota bacterium | reverse complement strand
ACGCATCCGCGTCATTGCGCCATAGCACTGCGAACGCGAGTGATTGGGGCGACGGCCCTACCTCACCCCGGCCTTCGGCCACCCCTCTCCCACAGGAGAGGGGCCGGTGAGATCATGGTCTCTACGGATACAGCCCTCCGGCTTCACCCCGGCTTTCGCGGGTTCGGGGATTGCGGCGCGGGGCCAGAGCAGAGTGATGTGGAACGAGAACATGCCGTCCACCGGCCCCTCTCCTATGGGAGAGGGGTGGCCGAAGGCCGGGGTGAGGTAGAAGGGCTGTATCCGAAGAGACCATGCCGTCCACTGGCCCCTCTCCTGTGGGAGAGGGGTGGCCGAAGGCCGGGGTGAGGTAGAAGGGCTGTATCCGTAGAGAGACCATGATCTCACCGACCCCTCTCCTATGGGAGAGGGGTGGCCGAAGGCCGGGGTGAGGTGGGGGCGTTGCAGCAGTTTCAACCGCCCGGTCTCCTCCATGAAGGAGCATGGGGCCACCGAAGGCGTTCACATCGGAACGGCGGCAGGTAGCGCCGGGGTGGATGGTGAACTGGTATCGGTTGCGGAACGCTCTGTTCCTCTCCCCTCACCCTGTGGCGCGGAGCCTGTGGACACTCTTCAACTCGAAAACCTGGGCCGACGGTATGGCCGCCGCTGGGCGTTGCGCGGCGTGGACCTCTCCGTGCGGGAAGGGGAGATCATCGGCGTGTGGGGCGCCGGTGGCTCCGGCAAAACGACGCTGCTGCACCTGCTCGCCACGCTCCTGCGCCCCTCCGAGGGCCGCGCCACCCTCGATACCGTGGATCTCGCCACGCGGGCATCGCGGGCGCGGGCGCTCCTCAGCCTCGGCTTTCAAACGCCTACGCTGGACCCCGATTTCAGCCTCTACGACGGGCTGGAGCTGCGCGCCCTTATGCACGCGGTCCCCGGCGTCCAGCGCGCGAACCGCATCATCCAGACGCTCCACCTCGTCGGCCTGGAAGACCAGGCGAACGTCCCCGTGGCCCGGCTCTCCCACTCCCAGCGCCGCCGGGCGGAGGTCGCCGCCGCGCTGCTCCCCACGCCGCGCCTCCTCCTCCTCGATGACCCGTTCGCCGGGATGGAGGACGAGACCGCCCGGCGCGTCTGGGAGTACCTCCTCTCGCTGCGGACCCAGGAGCGCGTCACCATGCTGATCAGCGTCTCTCGCGCCGAGATGGCCGAGCGGTGTCATCGCATCGCCGTCCTCCACCGGGGGCGCCTCATGGCGTGCGACACGCCCGACCTGATCCGAAGCGCGGCGGGGAAGGACATGGTGACGGTGCAGCCGCTGGACGAGCGCATCTCCGCCCGCCGCCTTCACGAGCGCCTGCACGTCACCGTTACCGAGGAAGACCACGGCTTCCGCATGGAGGTGAATCAGGGAGACGCCGTGGCCGCCGACCTCATCGGCGCGTTCGGGGCGCAAACCCGCGCTGTCTATGTCCGCCGTCCCACGCTCCAGGCGGGCCTCCTGCGGATCGCGGAAGGCCGCACCATCGCCGATCCCACCGAAGATGCCCTTCCCGAGGCCGAAAGCCCCCTGTAGCGCCGTCGTCTTCCGCGCCTCCCACGCTGCGCCCCGCGTGACCTGAGTCTCGCCGCCCCGTTATCCTCCCGGAGAAGTGAACGCGCTGTGGATGAACTAACCCTTCGCTACCTCCGCCGCGCTCTCGTCCTGCGACGGCGCGCCCTCCTGGGGTTTCTGGCGGCGGCGTTCGGGTTCGGATGGGTCACGCCGTCCCCCGCGCTGGCCGACGTGACGGCGGTCTTCGCGGCGCTCGGCGCGTGGAGCGTGCTGGCGTGGGCCGCCGACGATCTGCAATCCGGGGCGTTGCGCGCGGCTCTGGCGGCGTCTCACGCGCGGCGGTCCTGGCTGGCGGCCCATCTGTTCGCCGCGCCGCTGATCGCCGCCGCCGCCTGCTTCTGCGCCCTGCTCTCTCAGGGAATCCGGCCCGCCTTCACCGGCGCGCTGATCGTCCTGCCGTACGGATGGGCGTTTGCTGTCCTTGGCATGACGCTTTTCCTCCTCGCCGACCGGCCGTCGGGGGTCGTCTGGTGGGGGGGCGCGGCGCTGGCGCTGGTCGCCTGGTCGGCCTCCTCCGAGGGAGTCGGTTCGTCAGGAGTGGGGAGGACGCTCGCGCCCTGGCATCCGATGGCCCTCTTTAAGTTTGGGCTGCATCGCGCCTTACATCCTGTCGGAAGCGCCGGTCCGTCGCTGGTCCAGGCGCCGTATCCCGGCCTCATCCTCACGTTTCTGGTCGCGCTGCTCGCCTGGCGATGGAGCCTGCGTGTCCTGGACCGCCTGGAAGACGCTGGCGGATTCACTGGCCCCTGAACCGTCTCCCGGAACTCCCTCAGCGCCCGCCGCGCGTTGTGATTCCGCTATCCTGTACTGTTTATCCTGATTCCCCTCTCCCCTCATTCTGTTTTCCGAACTGCGAGGCGTTCATGTGCGGCATTACGGGCTACGTCGGCCTGCGGCAAAGTCTTCCCATCGTGATGGACCAACTCAAGCGGCTGGAGTATCGCGGCTACGACTCCTCCGGCGTGGCGCTGCTGGAAGACGGGAAGGTGGAGATCCATAAGGCCGTCGGCAAGATCAGCGCCCTCCAGCAGCAGGTGGCATCCCTCTTCCCGCAGAGCGGCGTCGGGATCGGCCACACCCGATGGGCCACTCATGGCGCCCCCAGCGACCGGAACGCCCACCCGCACGCCGATTGCAAGGGCGAATTCGCGGTGGTCCATAACGGTATCATCGAGAATTATCTCGACCTGCGGGAGGAACTGGAATCGCGCGGCCACACCTTCCTCTCTGAAACCGACACCGAGGTCCTGCCTCATCTCGTGGAGGAACTGTTTGAGGGCGACCTCATGGCGGCGGTGGAGGCGGCGACCCGGCGCGTGCATGGCAGTTACGCCATGGCCATCGTCTCGTGCCACGCGCCGGACCAGATCGTCGTGGCGCGCAACCAAAGCCCTCTCGTGATCGGCCTCGGCAACGGGGAGATGTTCATCGCCAGCGACATCCCCGCCGTCATGCCGTACACTCGGCAGGTCCTGCTCCTGGAAGACGGGGACCTCGCCCACATCACCCGCGACGCCGTGAGCGTCCGCCACGACGGCCAATCCGTGGAGCGGCCCACCCTCGAAGTGACGTGGGACGAAGGCGCCGCCGAAAAAGCGGGCTACGATCACTTCATGCTCAAGGAGATCCACGAGCAGCCGCAGGCGATCCGCAACACGTTGCGCGCCCGCGCCACTGAGGCCGGAGTCATCCATCTGAACGAGCTCGAACCCCTCGCCGACGCCATCCGGGGGATGGATCGGATCGTGATGGCGGCGTGCGGCACCGCCTATCACGCCGGGTGCGTGGGGCGCCTCTTCATGGAGCGGGTGCTGGGCATCCCCGTGGAAGTGGACCTCGCCAGCGAGTTCCGGTACCGCGACCCCATCGTCAACGAGCGGACACTGGGCATCGTCATCAGCCAGTCCGGCGAGACGGCGGACACGCTGGCGGCGCTGCGCGAGATGAAGAGCAAAGGCGCCAAAGTCATCGCCGTGGTGAACGTCGTCGGGAGCAGTATCGCCCGCGAGGCCGATGTGGCGGTGTACACGTGGGCCGGGCCGGAGATCTGCGTCGCGTCCACCAAGGCGTACACCACGCAGCTCATCGTGATGTACCTGCTGGGCCTGCACTTCGCCGAGGCGCGCGCCCTCCCCCGCGACCTGACCGGCCCCCTCACCGGGGAGTTGCTGAACCTCCCGGAGGTGGTCGCCCGCCTGATGGACCGGGACGCCGAGATGGAAGCGGTCGCCGAGCCTCTGTACAAGAAGCGGGACTTCTTCTTTCTGGGGCGCGGGATGGACTACGCGGTATCGCTGGAAGGCGCGCTCAAGCTGAAGGAGATCACCTACCACCACGCGGAGGCGTACGCCGCCGGGGAGATGAAGCATGGCCCGCTCGCGCTGATCACGCCGGAAGTGCCGATCCTCTGCCTCGTCACGTCGGAGCGGCTGCGGGAGAAGATGATCTCCAACATCAAGGAGATGAAGGCGCGCGGGGGGCTGTGCATCGGCCTCATCCTCGAAGATGACAGCCAGACGCCGCAGGTGGTGGACACGACGCTCTGCCTGCCGAAGGTCCACGAGCTGCTGATGCCGGTCATCAGCGTCATCCCGCTGCAACTGCTGGCGTACTACATCGCCCGCGACCTGGGCCGCGAGATAGACCAGCCGCGCAACCTCGCCAAAAGCGTCACCGTGGAGTAAGGGAGGATGCCGTCATGACGATCACCCTGGAACCCGAAACCGACTCCCGACCGCCTGAAGCGGCGCGACGGAGGTGTATCTCACCGGGTCGAGGAATGCGCCCGTAACTCCCCTGGTTGACCGGGGATAACAGGCTCTCAGCGTTTCTCAGGAAAAGGCGTGTTCAAGTGATCGAACAGAAAAGCAAACTGATTGCGTTTGGTTGGTATGGCGGGAAATTCAGCCATCTGGATTGGCTGCTGCCCCTTCTTCCGGCCACTCGCCACTTCTGCGATGTCTTCGGGGGATCGGCCGCCGTGCTGATCAACCGGGACCCCTCTCCGGTGGAAACCTATAACGATCTCGACTCAGACCTCGTTAATTTCTTCCGCGTGTTGAGAGACCAGCGGGAGCCTCTGATGGAAGCGATTGGACTCACCCCGTTCTCGCGGGAAGAACTGGCCCTCGCCTGCGAGTTGGCCGGCGCAGAGTTATCCGACCTGGAAAGGGCCCGCCGGTTTTATGTGCGCGCCCGACAGGTTCGGACGGGCCTGGCCCAGACCGCAAGCGCGGGGCGCTGGGCGCATTGCCTGCTGACCAGTCGCGCAGGGATGGCCGGAGCGGTGTCCCGATGGCTGGGGAGCGTGGAAGCGCTTCCGATGATCGCGCAACGGTTGCTGCGGGTGCAAATCGAGCACGCGCCCTCGCTGGAAGTGATCGAACGATTCGATAGCCCGGACACTTTGTTCTACTGCGATCCTCCCTATGTGCACACCACGCGAGGAGACGCCAAAGCGTACCGACATGAAATGACCGATGCGGATCACAGGGAATTGGCTGGACTGCTGCACAAAACAAAGGGGAAAGTTGCCCTCTCCGGCTATCACGGAGACCTGTATGATCGTCTCTACGGCGACTGGTGGCGCGTGGAAGCGAATCCAAAACTCTGTCACAGCGTGAAACAGGAACGGACGGAGATTCTTTGGATGAACTACAAGCCGCCGGTGGAAGCGGAGGCGAATGGGCAACTCCATTTATATGATCAGTAGGAGATCAACTTCCGGTGTTATCCTCTTCCATTCGAGACCTTCTCGACATAGCCCTTGAACGAATCGAGAGGGTGCCCTACGAAGGTGTTATCGCCGATCCCGTGATCGCCGCCCGCGTGGAGACGGTCGCCGGGAATCTTCAGAATCGTGCGGCGACGCGCTTGCTCCTGGATCAACCGGAGAGCGCCGTGGGAAGCCCTCTGAAGGAAGCCTGGCTGACGTTGCGGCAGGCGGTGGAAGCGCGGCCGGACAAGGAATCTGTGTAGAGTCCATCGAAGACGACGGTCAGACGCCGCAGGGGGTGGACACGACACTCTGCCTGCCGAAGGCCCACGAGCTGCTGATGCCGGTGATCAGCGTCATCCCGCTGCAACTGCTGGCGTACACCATCGCCCGCGACCTGGGCCGCGAGATTGACCAGCCGCGCAACCTCGCCAAAAGCGTCACCGTGGAGTAAGGGAGGATGCCGTCATGACGATCACCCTGGAACCCGAAACCGAAGCCCGGCTGCGGGAAGCGGCGCAGCGCGAAGGCTGGGACGTGAACGCCCTCGCCAATGCTCTGCTGTCGTCGGCGCTGGAGGAAGCCCCCGGCGCTCTTTGGGAGACTGCAATCGCACTCCAGGAAGGGCTGAAAGCGGTAAGTGAAGGACGTGAGCGGCCTTTTGAGACGTTTTTAGCCGAACACCAAACACTTTACCGCTTGAAACCGTGAACTTCAGCGTGAGCAGTGGGTGAAATGACGGAGTATCAACTACTGATCGCCGAACCGGCAGAGGCGGAGATTGACGCGGTTTTTCAGTATCTCCTGCTTCGATCTCCGGAGGCCGCTGAACAATTTCGGGAAGGGATCGCTCACGCCATTCGTTCGCTTTCCCAAATGCCTCGCCGGTGCGCGCTCGCCCCGGAAAACGGTTTATTTACTCATGACGTTCGCCAGTTGATCTATCCGCATGGAAGAACTCAGTATCGAATCCTCTTTATTATATTTGATCCTGAAAACGAGGAGAGAGGCCTGGTTCGTATCCTTCGCGTTCGGCATGGCGCGCAGGTCAGTCTCGATTCCCTGGCATCTCAGGCAAGGGATCAGGAGGAGGACCCCTAACGGAAGCGCTTCGCCTGAAGTTCTCGGAAACATCAGCGATCAGGGCTGCAAGATGGCCCCGCCGCGACACCTCGTCAAAAGCGTCACCGCGGAGTGAGGTTCGGTATTAGGGGTTTCTCCTCCGTCTTCGCCACGATCAGGGCGCGGTGGGCGTCCAGGTGGAGGCAGGCCGCGCGCATCCCGGCCTCCCGCAGGCAGGCGAGGCTCTCGTCCAGCGTGAGGGGGGTGTCGCCGCTGGCGCGCAGCTGGTCCCGGTACGCCTCATAATCGGCGGGCGCTTCAGTTCCGATCTCGCGGCGGCTCCGTTCCCACAGCGTGCGGAACTGGCCGAACAGCGCGGGGTCGGCCAGTTCCACCCGCTCCACGTTGTAGAAGAGGCCGCCGGGCCGCAGCCAGCGCGGGACCCGACGCATGACCTCGCGATGGGCGTCCGACCGCATGTTGTGGAGCGCCTGCACATTGAGGGCCACGTCAAACGCCGCGTCCGGCAGGCCCGTCGCGTCCGGTTCATACAGGTCATGGAGGCGCAGGGCCGCCCGGTCGCCATAGGGAGCCAGCC
>JBBRGS010000199.1:0-7024 GCA_038240635.1 Armatimonadota bacterium | reverse complement strand
CCCCGGTCACGGCGGCGAGGGAGCCGTCCCCGGCGCGATCGGCGCGGCGGAGCGTGGTGTTGAGGAAGAGGGAGAGGGTCGGCTGGCGGCGGAGGGCGCTCTCCAGGAATTCGTCCCACGCCTCCCAGCGCGGTTCGGGATGTTCAGCGAAGTACGTCAGGCGGAGTTCTTCAAGGAGGCCGGTTTCGCGCCCGTGCGGCCGGGTTCCCCACACGTCGCTCCCGACGATAGGGCGGCGCCTGAGGCTATTGGAATCGCCGCCGAGCCGGGCGCTCTGCTCCACCAGCGCCACCCGCAGGCCGTGACGGGCCGCCGCCAGCGCCGCGCAGACGCCCGCCATGCCGCCGCCCGCCACGATAAAATCAAACTCCCGCTCGCCCGCTTCGCCCCGCTCCGTCATGCCGCCTCCTCGCCGCAGATCGCTCGCTGCCGGCGTCCCCATGACGCCCGCCCTCATCGTGACCGGGGAGGCCGAGTCTGTTCAAGCGACGCGGGGCTGTGGAGCGTCGGAATCGGTGGATGCGGAGCGGGCGGCGGGGACATACTGAAGGCGGCTCGCGCGATCCGGCGCGCCCGTCGTCCTCAACACGCAACGTAATCCGAAGGGAAGGTCCCGCTTGAAACTGCTGCACACGATGATTCGCGTCGCTGATCCCGACAAATCTCTCGCCTTCTACCGCGACGGTTTGGGGATGGAACTGCGGCGGCGCAACGACTTTCCGGCGAAGGAGTTCTCCCTCCTCTTCCTCGGCATGCCCGGCGAGGACGGCCCGGAACTGGAACTGACCTACAACTGGGACCGCACAACCCCCTACGAGCGCGGCGACGGGTACGGGCACATCGCCATCGGGGTGGAGTCCATCGAGGCGCTGGGCGAGCGGCTGAAGGCGATGGGCATCGAGTGGAGCTGGGGACCGAATCTCTCCCCCAACGGCGGCGGCATGGCGTTTCTGGAGGACCCGGACGGCTACGAAGTCGAAATCCTGGAGCGTAAAGGCTAGCGGTTCACTTCAATTGATTGATCCGCTAATCCGGCGGGAGCGGATGGCCGTCGGGGCGGCGGGCCATCGCTTTCGCTCCACGCCTCCTGAAGGCGCGCCTGCAATCGCGTGTTACGGCGGCTCTCCTTCGCGTTGCGCACCGCCATCCCCAGCGCCTTGCGGGTCCCGACCAGCACGGCCAGCCGCCGGGCGCGGGTGAGCGCGGTGTAGAGCAGGTTCCGCTGAAGCATGGCGTAATGCTGCGTGTGGAGGGGGAGGACGACCGCCGGGTACTCGCTGCCCTGGCTTTTGTGGACGGAGAGCGCGTAGGCGAGTTGCAGTTCGTCCAGCTCGCTGAAGTCGTATTCCACCCGTTGATCGGGATACTCCATCACCAGCTTCTGGTCCTCCGGCGCGATGCGGCTTACGGTTCCGATTTCGCCGTTATACACCTCCTTATCGTAATTGTTCCGCAGCTGGATCACCCGGTCGCCGACGCGAAAGACGCGGTTGAGGCGCGTCACGTCGGGCAGCGTCGGGTGAGGCGGGTTCAGGCGCTCCTGGAGGAGGTGATTGAGGTTGCGGGCGCCGACTTCGCCGCGATTCATCGGACAGAGAACCTGGATGTCGCGCGAGGGGACGCCGATCCGGGGCAGGCTGTGGGCGACCAGTCCGCCGATCATCCGCGCGATCTCCGGCGGCTCCTCCACCTCCACGAAGAGGCAGTCGGCGGCGCCACGTTCGGCGGGCGGGACCAGCCGGGGGAGTTCGCCCCGGTTGATGCGGTGCGCGTTGGTGATGATGAGGCTCTCCGCCGCCTGCCGGAAGACCTGAGTGAGGCGCGCCACGGGCATGACACCGCTCTCGATGAGGTCCCGCAGGACGTTGCCCGCGCCGACGGAGGGGAGTTGGTCCACGTCGCCGACGAGGATGAGCTGGGCGTGGTCGGGCAGGGCCTTGAGGAGCTGATAGAAGAGGGGGGTGTCGAGCATGCTGGCCTCGTCCACAATGAGAGTGTCGAGGTCGAGGCGGTGATCGGCGTTGTGCTTGAAGCCCATCGTGGAGGGGTCGAATTCGAGGAGGCGATGGAGGGTTTTCGCCTCGGCGCCGACGACCTCCGAGAGGCGGCGGGCGGCGCGTCCGGTGGGGCTGGCGAGGAGGACGCGGCGGCGGCGGAGTTTCAGGGCCTGCGCGAGGGTGCGGGTGGTGGTGGTTTTACCGGTGCCGGGGCCGCCGGTGATGACGAGCGCTCGCTCCAGGAGTCCCTTCACGACGGCGTCCTTCTGCTCGTCGGAGAGTTCGATCCCGGCGCGCTCGGCGATTTTGGCGACCCCCTGGGCGGCGCGTTCGGGCGTGAGGTCGTCGGGGGAAGGATGGCGGAGCAGCCGGGCGAGGAGGTTCGCGGCGCCGACCTCGGTGTGGTAGAGCGCCGGGTGGAAGAGGGCTTCGGAGCCGTCGTCGAGCGTTTCGGAGACGGCCTTCTCCTCCTCCAGGAGGCGGGCGCGTGGCTCAATCATCGCTTCGGGGTCCACAGCGAGGAGTTCGGCGGCCCAGGTGGTGGCGGCTTCGGCGACGAGGTAGCAGTGGCCGGAGTCCTGCGCCTGGTTGAGGGTGTAGAGCAGCCCGGCCTCCAGGCGCGCGGGGTCATCGGGGGCGACGCCGAGCGCCTGCGCGATTTTGTCGGCGGTTTTGAAGCCGACGCCCCAGATGTCCTCGGCGAGGCGGTAGGGGGTCCGGGTGACGGTTTCGAGGGCGGCGTCGCCGTACGCCTTCCAGATTTTGACGGCGAAGGTGGCGGAGACGCCGTGGCCCTGGAGAAAGAGCATGATGTTCTGAATCTCTTTCTGCCCGGCCCACGCGCGGGTGATCATCGTCACGCGCTTTTTGCCGATGCCCTCGGCTTCGATGAGACGGCCGGGCGTCTCCTCGATGACGCGCAGGGTCTCCTCGCCGAATTGGGCGACAATCCGTTTGGCGGTGACGGGTCCGACGCCCTTGATGAGGCCGCTGCCGAGATACTTCTCGATGGCGAAGACGGTGGCGGGCTGGACGACCTGGAAGCGGTCGGCGGCGAACTGCGCTCCGAATTTGGGGTGATGGGTCCACCGCCCGAAGAGACGGAGGGATTCGCCGGGGTTGGGGTTGGGGAAGGCGCCGACGACGGTGACGGGTTCGTCGGAGTCGCGGGTGGAGAGGCGCAGCACGGTGTAGCCGGAGTCGTCGGCGTGGAAAGTGACGCGCTCCACCACGCCATCGAGGGTGACGGAAGGCGTGGAATTGGCGGGGTCGGCGACGGGGGGCGGGCGGAACATACCCTTAGTTTACCCGACGGCTGAGGGGGAGTGGCGACGAGCGACAGGTCCCATGGACGCCCTGTTGAGCGAAAGAGTGAGGTACAGGTCGCCCCAGGCCGAGCGACAGAGTGAACTCTGTCGCTCGGAGCCTTCGGCTGCGCGTCCGCCTGCGCGGACGACTCCGGCGCCGGGAGGTTTTATCCGCGCCACAACCCTCATGGGTACATGGTCACTGGGCATCCTCCCGGCGGGCGGGGCGCATTGGATCTCGTGGCCAGCGAAGTTCCCTGTTTCGGGAGCGGCCTTCCCAGGCGAGCGTTCAGGCGGCGTCCGGCGCCCGTTCGGCCTGATGCCGGGGTTCGGGGATCGGTTCGCCGCGTTCGGTGAGGACCTCCAGATACAACTCCATCGCGTCCTGAATATTGATTTCGACCTCCTCGAAGGTGTCTCCCACGCTGACTCAGCCGGGCAGGTCGGGGACGGAGGCGCCCCAGTTGGTCTCGCCTCGCTCGTAGAGAACCGTATACGCCTTCATCATGGCCTCCTGTCCAGCCCCGTCGGTCGCCGGATCGCCGCCAGCGGTCCCGGAGAAACCTGCCGTTAGTATGGCGGACGACGCCAGGGGGAGCGGCGAGAAACGCCGTCGCAGCCCGGAATGGGGGGCATGCAGGGAAATTGCGGCGAAAAAGCTCGAAAAACAGCAAAACTTGTTAGTGACAACGGCCTTTGAGAGGTGTATGATGGGGGTGAGGCAGTCGGACTGTCGGTTGAAGACAGTCGAGGCCGGGTCGCCCAGGGGGAAACACCATGCGCCGTCCATCCATTTATGCCGCAGCCCGCCCCGTCTGTCTCGCGGGCGTCGGTCTGCTGTTCAGCCTCCTCAGCCTCAGCGGGCCGGCGCGCGCCGAGGAGCCGGGGATGATCTCCACCGTGGCCGGCAGCGACACGTACGGCTACTCCGGCGACGGCGGCCCCGCGACCTCCGCAAAGTTGAACTACCCCGAACGGGTGATTGTGGACGGCGCCCACAACCTGTACATCGCCGACTCGAAGAACCACGTCATCCGCCGGGTGGATGCCAGCACGAAGATCATCACCACGGTGGCGGGGAACGGCAAGGCGGGCTTTTCCGGCGACGGCGGCCCCGCGACCGCCGCCCAATTGAACTACCCCACCGGGATGGCCTTCGACAGCAAGGGCGATTTGTATATCGCCGACCGGGACAACAACCGCGTGCGAAAAGTGACGCTGGGGACCGGCGTCATCACCACGGTGGCGGGCACGGGGGATGCGGGCTTTGCCGGCGACGATGGACCTGCCACGCAAGCCGCACTGAACCACCCCCGTGGATTAGCCTTCGACAACATTGATACGCTCTTCATCGCAGACACCGACAACGTTCGAGTGCGGAAAGTGACGGGGGGCGTTATTGGGACCGTAATGGCGCGGACCAGCCCTGGTAGTGACCTCTATCCAATATATTTCATTTGGGCACCCTATGATATTGCCGTTGATAAGGCTATGAACTTATCTTTTTCAGCAGGAGGGTATGTTCTTAATGGAGATTATCCCGGCGACACTATTGACCATCGAACCGGTCAGTGGATCCTAACGAGTCTATACGATAAGTTCTTTTTCAGCTTCGCCTTCGATAACAATGGAAATATAGTAGGAACGGATGGCGCTAAGGTAATACATCTTCTCAAAAGCTTTAGTTCTTCAACTATCGCAAGAAGCGATGGCGGTTTCTCTACTGGTGACGGCCGGGCGATTACCGCCAGCTTGTCCGAACCTCATGGTGTTGCGGTAGACTCAGACGGAACGATTTATGTTGCGGACAGCGGCAACAATTTGGTCCGAAAAATAACCGCCATCCCCCCCGACGTTGTTCAGTACGCTCTGCGTATTGTGAGTATCGGCGGTGTGGGAATTCCGTCGAATAATGTCGGATCGGCCACAAAACCGGATGTGATCCTTCCCTCCAATATTGATGCAAACAACATCCCTGTACGAGTAGAGGGTTATAATCTGCCCGATGGCACGACGGTGCGCCTCTTCAAAAATGATGTGGCGGTTGGAACAGGCGATGGTAGTGGGAATTTTAATGTGTCCGCCACGCCCAACCCGGACAGCGGGCCTTTGGCCATCACCGTGCTGAAAGCGGTCGCCACCGTCACAATCACGCCCACCATTATCGCGTCGTTGCCTAAGGTGAAGGGTCTCCAACTGGACACCATCGAGATCATGGCCTCACTGGGCGGCGCGTCCAAAACGGAGTACCTGAGCAAGGACGGCCGCCGGTTCACCTACGCGCAACTGTCGGCGATGGCCAGGGCGCAGACGAATGGTTAGTCTCTTAATACCAAGAATGGCGGTATGACTCTGTCATAGCTACCGAGGAAGCGGGTATCAATATGGCAAAACCAACTATTGGGCGGGAAGTCATCACCAAAACGCTAATATTTCTCTTATTGGCGTGCAGCGTTTCGTCCGCCTTTTCTCAACAGATGAGCGACACGGAAAAAGCGCAGGTGATCCAAAATCATTTCCACTTCAAGGATCCTGTAGGGTCCACTTATGATATTTCAACTGCGGACCTGGCGCGATCCCTGTTAAGCCCTTCTGGATACAAGGGAGGGTTCTCACTGATGGATGAAGGCCTCCGCCTTTCCGGGCTTGTGGATACTCAAAACAATATAGCGATCAACCATCACTACCAGGCCGCGAGTCAATTAAACGCTTCAATGATCTTAGCCGCATTAGGCTATCCTGATTTCCCATTTCCGTTAAAATTAATTTGGAATTTACTTAGTGGGAATTGGTCTGACGCTGGTAAAGGGGTGATGTCTAAAGCTCTGGAATTATCAACCAAGGCTCTTGAAGAACATTACGGTTTTTCAGTGGGTGCGCGGGCTTTGGATGCCTATGGTAAGTTTGAGCAGGTCTCTGCGCAGTGGGAACTGATTCAAACCGCTGTTGACCAGGTTGAAGCCAGTCTTATCAATGAAATTGTGAGAGACTACATCGCGAACGTACCGGATCCGGATCATGATGAGGATGAATGGTCGAGGAGCTTGGCGGAAGCGTTGTCTGTTAAGGCTGCGCCACTACAGAGACGTATTGATGAAAGTGGTCGTCACTTCAATATCCGCGAATTCTGCAGAACACAATTAAAGATTCAACGGCTTCTCTCGTCCTCAGAATTTCAGAGTGAAATTAACCATTATAAGGAGATCGTGAATGGGGTGATTAATGGCTCCACTGTATTCAACTTTCAACCCGGTTATTGGTCTATGTATGCTCCGGTTAACCTTACGATCAGCGCTGAGGGGGCGGTCGGGCCTTATGGCAGCAGCGTCGTTGGATATCACTGGATTCTGGACGGACAGGACCTTGGGACTTCCAAATCTATAACAGCCATGTACTGGGAACCCGGACAACATGAGCTATCCGTTATCTTAACCACCCGTACAGGTGGCGCAAAGACTTACTCACAAACATTTACGGTCGAAGCGCCACCTATTTACGTCCATCATGATTCAGCAGACGACACGGGTCTCCAACTACAGTTCTCAACCAAAGAAAATCCACTTGTGAAAAGTTATCTCTGGGAACTTGGCGATGGAGTAAAAGCACAGGGACCCAGCGTTTCGCACACCTATTCTGAGAGTAAACTGTATACGGTTAAACTTTCCTCAACTACTCAGCAAGGAAATGTCATCGTAACCACTTATAATATAAATCCCGCGA
>JBBRGS010000198.1:0-7051 GCA_038240635.1 Armatimonadota bacterium | reverse complement strand
AACTCCTTGCCGTGCGTTTCCCAGGTCGTCGTACCGCCCTTTTGGCCGATCTGCTGATAAAACTCCTTGCCATACTTGTCGCGGACTTTCGATCCGCCCTTGCGACCCGCTTCGCGCACCGTCATATCGGACATTCGGATTCCTTCCCTCACGGAGTTCTGATTTTATGACACACTGAACTGTTTTCAGAGGAGCGAGCGACGCCCCGCTCTTTGTAGTATAGTGGTAAGTCACTCACTCTGGGCAATGGGAGGAACGGTTGGCTCCTGCCCCTGAACGACGGGCCCTGTCGCCTCCCAACAACGCCTGCCGAGGCCCATGTGGATTATGACACAAGATCAAACGGTTCGTTTCAGCTTTTAACCGGCCATTGGGGAGGATACGCGGAGGGGAAGCCTGTTCCATGCCACCGCCCGACATCCGGTTCCGATTCGCTGTGAAGAGGCTCACGAGAGCATGCGCCTTTTTGTGAGACGCTTCACATAAGGGTTGAGTTCCGTCTTTCCTGGAAACGAGACTCCAGCGCTTCCAGCCGAACCCCTTTCGCTTCTATGGATGAAGGTCCGGTTGCGCCCTTGATGCGAGAACGCCGGGTCGAAGGAGTCGCTCCCGATGGCGCGAACAGGGAGGGGCATTTGCCCCGCCTCACCGCCTCATCCCTCACGGGGCAATTCCCTGCCGCAAGCCGCCATGTTCGAGGAGGATATAATGAGCGCCGCCAAAGCCCTGGAAGGCCAGCCCGCCCCCGATTTCTCGCTCGACTCCTCCTCCGGTACCGTTCGCCTCGCGGACTGCCGGGGCAAAGCCGTCGTCCTCTACTTCTTTCCCCGCGCCGACACCCCCGGCTGCACCACCGAGACGTGCGCCTTCCGCGATTTGCAGGCCGACTTTGAGGCCGCCAACGCGCTCATCTTCGGCATCAGCCGAGACACGGTGGAAGATCAGCAAAAGTTTGCGGAGAAGTATCACGTCCCCTTCCCGCTGCTGGCGGACCCCACCCTCGGCGCCTGCGAGGCGTACGGCGTCTGGGTTGAGAAGACTATGTATGGCAAGAAGTCCATGGGGATCGAGCGGACGACCTTCCTCATCGGGCCGGACGGCCTGATCCAAAAGGTCTACCCCCGCGTGAAGGTGGACCAGCACGCCGAAGCGGTTCTCGCGGACATTCGCGCCCTCGCCGCATGAGACGCCTGCCCGTTATCGCTTACGTTCGCCTGAGCCGCTACCGGCCTTCCTCCACCGTGATCGGCAGGGCCAGCTGACGCCCATCCGCGTGATCGGGTCGGACCCCGGACAACCACGCGGCGGCCACCCGGCGGTGCGGCGCGGGAAGCGGCAGCTCGGCCAGCTCCTCCCCGCTTGCCCAGCGCGTCGGAAGATCGGTTGCGACTTCGCCGGTCACGCGGCACTCGTACGCCTGAAGGGTGATGCGGTACCGAGTGATGCCGTGCCGAACCGTGATCACCGGGCAAAAGGCTGATGCGGAGAGGCCATACTCCGCCAGCAGGTCGGCGAGGCGGTCGGCGCCGGGCGTTTCGGGAGCCAGCGCCGCGTGCGGAATCTGCCATAATCCGGCCCAGCGTCCCGCCTCCGTCGGCTGGATGAGGAGGACGCGGCCATCCTCCCGCACGGCCACCGCGCAGACTCGATGTTCCTCCGTGGAGGCGGGGCGCGCCACCAATTGCGGATACCGCGACTGAGCGCCTTCCCGAAAGGCCTGGCAGTGGCGCGACACCGGGCACGAGCCGCACCGGGGGGATTTTGGCGCGCAGACCATGGCGCCGAGTTCCATCAGCGCGGAGTTGAAGTCGCGGGCGTGGCGTTCGGGGATCATCGCCTCAGCGAGCGCCCAAAGCCGCCGGTTGAGCGGATTGCGGCGCGGATCGCCGGACAGCGCGAACACGCGGCAAAGGACGCGCATCACGTTGCCATCAAGGATCGGGGCGCTCACGTTGTGCGCGATGCTGGCGATTGCCCCCGCCGTGTACCGCCCGACGCCGGGGAGCGTCAGCAGTTCCTCCACCCGCGACGGGACCCGCCCCTGAAAGCGTTCGAGGACCTCCTTTGCGCCGCGTTGCAGGTTCCGGGCGCGGGTGTAGTAGCCCAGCCCCGCCCAGTGGCGCATGAGCTCCTCTTCCGGGGCCGTCGCCAGGTCCGCGAGCGTGGGGAATCGGGCGAGGAACCGCTCGAAGTACGGGATGACCGTCGCCACCTGCGTCTGTTGCAGCATGATCTCCGAGACCCAGACGGCGTACGGGTCATATCCCGCGCGCCACGGGAGATCGCGGCGCTGAACGCGGTACCACGCGAGCAGGTCGTCCGCAAAGCATTTGGGCAGGGCGACCTCATCCGGATTCGGCGCTGAGTCGCGGTCGGCGGGAGAAGTGTCAGCGTCGGTCATCGGGTCATGCCGGGGCCTCACGCGGCGGCGGGCGGGGGCACGGCTTCCCCGCACTCCGCGCAGTACGGCGCGAACCGAAGATGAGTGGCGCCACACGCGGGGCAGACGTCGGTGAGGGGGCGGCCACAGTCCCAGCACCGCTTCTGACCGGATTCAAACGGCGTGGAGCAGTTAGGACATTCATGGGCCGCCAGCCGCGCCCGCGCCAGTCGCTCCGGACTGAACAGGTATCGCTTGAGGGCTACCAGAACCGCCGCGCACGCCACCGACCCCAGGATCGAGACGCCGAGTTGCGCTACCTGATCCAGCAGTCGCCAGCAATAGCCCAGCAGCAGGAAGAGGGACTGAAGCCCCGCCGCGATCAGGAGCGCCGTGAGCAGCGTGAGATACCGCCACTCCACCTGACGGCCTCGCCGCCACAGGAACCACGCGAGCGCCAGGCAGGCCGCGCAGTAAGCGAGTTGAAGGCTGAAGAGCGTGAGGTCATGGGCGCGCTTTCGCTGGGTGTAGAGCTGATCGGCGCGGGTTACGAGGCTTTGTATCTTCTTCGCATAGGTGTCGCTTTGAGTCTGTGCCGCCTGATACGCCTGCTGCGCGATTTCCCGCTCCCGTTCCCGCTGGCGATACCGCTCGCGGGCGGCCTGATACGTGCGGTCCTGCTCCGGGGTGCGGCGGCTCGCCTCGATGCCGGTGCGGAACTCCTCGCGGCGGAACTGGAAGTCGCGGGTCGCCTCGCTCAGGCGGCCTTCGGCGTCGGTGAGGGCGCGCTGTTGCTCCGCCGCGAGGGCGCTGAGGCGTTCGGCCTCCTTGCGATGCGGCGTGAGGCCCAGTTCGTCCTCGATGGGGGGCTGCTGCGCGGTCGCGGCGGGAGGAACATACTCATTCGCGGCGCGGATCGGCATGGGGACCAGCGCGTTCAGCCGTTCCATCATCCACAGTCCGCCCACGAGGAGAAAGATGATCAGCCCCAGCGCGACCGCCTTCTCCAGCCGGGTGGTTTCGAGCGTTTCCACTTCTCGGTATCGGTTTGCCATTCGTCACCTCCACCCACAGGATACCGAAAGACAAGCCTGTTCAGTCTCGTCTATAGTCCCAGTCGCCGGGCATGAGGGTCCCTTTTTATATGGGACTCCCCATGAATCTTATGCGGAACTCATGCGCCGGGGGAGGGCGGTGGTTTCGGAGGGGCCGGCTGGCCGGGCTTCGCGGCGTCGAAGGGGGATCGGCTTTCGGCGGCGAGGAGACGACGCCACCGGGCCAGCAACTCCGGGTCTCCATCGGCGAGGAGGCGATGCGCGAGGACGACGCTCTTACCCAGGCGGGCGAAGCGCATGAGGCGGGTCTGGCGCATGGTGTAGCCGGGGCCGTCCTCCGCGCCGCCCGCCGCGTCCGCCGCCTCGAACAGAGCGTTCAGGTCGTCCTGTCGCGCGGGGTCGTTCAGCCATGCGACGGCCTTCCCTTTGGCGGATGTGTAACCGGGACCCTTTGAGGGGGCCAGCGCGGGCCACTGGGCGATCAGGGCCTTGCGAAGGCGTCGCCGCGCTTCAGCGTACCGCCGCGCAGAGTCGCCCTTCTCTCCAGTGTCGCCGCCATACGCCTTTTCCATCTCCTGATAGGCGGCGAGGAGGCGCCCATCGCCGGAGAGTTTGAGCGCGCCGGACAGGCCGGTGAGGGCCGCCTTCTGCGCGGGAGCCGCCCAGGAGAGGAGTTGCGGCCAAGGCGTCCGCATCACTTCTTCCTCGTCGTTCTTCACGAAGTGGCGGAGGAAGGTGTCGGAGGTACAGGTGGGCACGTCTATGGAGGCGTCGGCGATGAGACTCCACGCGAACGCTTCGTTCATCCCGACGCGCCCGTCTCGGTTGTAATCGGCGTTGGCGGCGATGTTGCGACCCGTGCGGTCGTAGCCGGACAGCGCGGCGAAGAAGTACGAGGTGAAGTCCTGATACTCCGCCTCATTGGTGGAGGGAGTACACCCGGCGGACATCCGAAACGGGGTCGTGGCGAAGAAACCGGCGAGGGGGCGATCCACTAGCGCCCCTTTGGGGTTTCCCTCCTCGAAGAGGACGTTGCCGAAGCCGCCGGAGAAGCACTGCACCATCACGAGGGTGATGGGGACATGGGCGGGCAGGGGTCGGATCAGCCGGGCCAGCTGGCGCACGGTGAGCGGGCGTCCGTTTCCCCAGAGGTCGTAGGTGGTGTTCTCCTCGTTGGAGCCGTCCTGGGAGGGGCCGCCGTGGCCGGTGAAATACATCAGGAGCGGTTGAGGGCTGGCCGTGAGCTCGTCACGGAGCCGGCTGAACGCTCCCTCCAGCGGTGCGCGCTGGGCGGGGCCATCCACGCGCACGAGTTTCGTGGCGCGGTACTTCAGGGCGCCGCTGTCGCCGTCCTCAAACAGGAGGGAGAGGGCGCGCGCGCCTGCGGTGGACGGACCGGTGGAGGCGGGAGTCTTATCCTCATACTGGACGGTGGCGCTGCGTCGGCTTCCGTCGGCGAACAGAATCGTCTGGCGCCAGTCGGGGCTGAGCAGCCGAGTGATGTAGCGCACATTGCTTTCAATGCCCGCCTGGTTGTATTCCCGGTCGGGACCGCCGCCGACGATCAGGGCGCGGGCAGTCGCCGCCGGGGCCGCCGAAGGCTGCGCGCGAGGCGACGGCGGACGAGACAGACTCACCTGGAGGGCGATCCCCGCAATGGAGAGCGGGAGCAGCCATTGAAAGAGGCGAGATGAGAAAGGCGCACTCATAAGAGACCGCTTTACGGGATAACGAAGAGGGACCGCGAGAGACCAGGACCGTAATCAGGCGTCCGGTTCGGGGTCAAGGAGGTAGCCGAAGTTGCGGCGGGTGGAGATGAGGCCGCCGGTTCTCTCGCCGAGTTTTTGTCGCAGTCGGGAGATGTGCATATCCACGGTGCGGCTGGTGATGCCTTCGTCGGTCACGGCGTCCCAGAGGCGTTGCTGAAGCAGTTCGCGGCTGAGCACCGTGTTCCGGTGAGTGGCGAGGGCTTCCAGCACAATCCATTCGCCGGGCGTGAGGCGCACCTCCTCGCCATCGCGGAGGACCGCCTTGGCGGGGATGTCCAGTTCCACGTCTCCCAATTTGAGACGCCCTTCGGAAGCGCCGGGTTGCCCGGTGTCGGTGTACTCCTTTACGCGGCGGAGGGCGGAGTTCACCAGGGTGACGAGGTACGCCGGGCTGAACGGCTTGACGACATAATGGTCGGCGCCCAGGGCCAGGCCGTCGAGCTGATCGGTCGGCTCCTTGCGGGCGGTGACGAAGAGGATGGGGCAAAAGTTGCGCTCGGCGCGGAGGCGGCGACAGACCTCGCGGCCATCGGGTTCGGGGATGATGATGTCGAGGAGGATGAGGTCGGGCTTCTCCTCCCGCGCGATGCGGAGAGCGTCGGCGCCGTTGTCGGCGGTGAGGACGCGGTATCCTTCGGCCTCCAGCACGAAGGTCTCCAGGCGGCGGATGTCGGCTTCGTCTTCCACGACGAGGAGGGTGGCGGGCGCTTCGGCGGGTTCGGTCATCGTCGCGCTTCCTCCAGAGGGGCGGGGGCCGGGAACGGCGGTTCGGCGGCCTCGGTTTCGACATCAGGGGGTGCGAGAGGGAAGCGCGCCGTGACGGTGGTCCCCTGCCCCGGCTCGCTCTCAAGATCAATCGAGCCGCCGTGCGCGTCCACGATCTGCCGGACGAGGTAGAGGCCGAGGCCGGTTCCGGGGAAGGCGGGATTGTCGGCGTTGGGCGCCCGCTCGAACTTGCCGAACAGGTGCGGCATGAACGCCTTCGGAATGCCGATGCCGTGGTCGTGCACGGTGAAGGCCGCCTCCTCGCCGAGCCGGGCGACGCTCACCTCGATGGCGCCGGGGCCAGGGGTGTACTTCATGGCGTTGTCCAGCAGATTGGTGATGAGTTGCACCAGTTTGGCATCATCGCCGCGCACGAGGGGGGGTATTTCGGGCGGCGTGTAGCAGAACCGCTTCCCCTGGGCCTCCGCCACAGGCCGCAGCGACTCCAGCGCCGCGCGGGTGAGGTCAGCGAGAGAGACGACGCCCCAGTCCATCCTCTGCGTCCCCGATTCCCAGCGGGAGATTTCCAGTATACCGTCCACGAGGGCGTGCAGGCGTGTGGCGTTGCCCGCGAGGGTGCGGAGGAAGTCGGATTGCAGCGCGTTGAGCGGTCCGGCCCTGGCGTCGAGGAGGAGTTCGGAGTAGCCGACTATGGAGGTGAGGGGGGTCCGCAGTTCGTGGCTGACGCGGTGGATGAGTTCGGTCTTGTTGCGGTCCATCTCCTGAAGGCGTTCGTTGGCGTGCTGGAGCTGCTCGGTGCGGCGGGCGACCTGCTCTTCGAGATTGCGTTGCGCCCGTTCGTCCTGCTTGTGGGCGCCGTAATCGAGCCAGATGAGGGTGACGACCGTGACGGCGAGCGCGCTGGAGAGGGTGATGAGGAGGGTGAAGGCGCCGACAGGGATGCCGTAGAACCGATTGGGGTCCGGCGAAAGACTCTCCCGGCGCAGCAGCACGGTGGCGATGCTCACTCCGACAATCGTCAGGAGGATGGTGGAGGCGATGAGGGTGGTCGCCTTAGCCTTGAGCGAAAGAGTCGGCAAAGGGAGTCCGGGGAGAAGGAGCGGGGTCGCCCTGAAAAGCGA
>JBBRGS010000197.1:0-7150 GCA_038240635.1 Armatimonadota bacterium | reverse complement strand
TGCCGAACTCAATCCCATCGAGCGGTTCTGGCTGGCGATGAAGCAGCAGGTGGCCTGGCTCGCTTTTGACACGCTGGAACCGCTGCGGGACCGGGTAAAGGAACTCCTGGCAGAGTTCTCCCTGACCCAACTCCAGTCCCTGACCCAACTCCAGTCCCTGACCCAACTCCAGTCCCTGACCGGCTACGGCTATATCCTCCAGGCGCTACAAGGTCTCAATGGCTCCTTTCTGTAACCATTTGGTATAAGAACATCATGGAGGTAAACGTCCATGGTTATCTGGTCCATCAATGCGCTTATGGATGAAGACGCCTGTTACGAAGCGCTCCGTTCGGTATTGCACCCGGAGGGGCTGAAGTGCCCCAACGGGCATGCGCTCCCGCCCGATCAAGCCCCTCACAACCGACACCGCGCGCCGCTGTGTGATTACCGCTGCCGGGAGTGCGGCAAGGTCTTCAACCTGTTTACCGGAACGCTCTTTCAATGGAGCCACTACCCGTGCTCGGTCCGGGTCCTTCCCTTCAAGGGGATCGTGCAGGGGACCCCGACCCGTCACCTGGCAACAGAGACGAAGGTCTCCTTTCGGAACCTGCTGCGGTGGCGTCACCCCCTCCAGGCCCTCATCGAGCGGGTCTTCCCCCCTCACGCCCCTTGCCGGACCCTGTCACGGAAGCCGACGAGATGTTCCGGAACGCCGGAGAGAAAGGTGATCTCCACGCCGATCCGCCCCGGAGACGCGCCAACAAACAGCGAGGGCACGGCACGTATGGGAACGACCGGCCTCCGGTGGCGGGCGTGTTCGGACGAGAGAGCGACCAAATCCGTCTGGAGGTGATCGAGCGCACCGACCGAAAGAACCTGTTGCCGTTCGTGGAGGGCGCGACCCGCCCGGACGCCACCGTCGTGACCGACGAGTGGCGGGCCTATGGGGGCTTGTCGGAGACGGGACGGACCCACCCAACGGTCAATCACACGCCCGGACAAGAGGAGTGGGCGAGAGATGAGGAGGGGGACGGAGTGAAGGAAGTCCACACGAATACGGCGGAAGGGACCTGGACCGGCTTAAGGAACTTCCTGCGTCCGTTTCGTGGGGTTCACAAGCGGTATCTCAACGGGTATGTCGCCGTCTTCGAGTGGGCGCACAACCTCAAGGAGGTCACCGTCCAGGTCCTTCGTCAAATCCTACATCCCCTCCAATCTCTCAGGCTCTTCACCTCCAGGCTCTTCACCTCCAGGCTCTTCACCTCCTTTGTCACATGAGCCTCTTCCGTTTATTCCAAATGAACCGGACGCTTTATCACGCCTCTCTGGCTCTCAGGGAGCGGCGGCCAGGGCAACATGATTGGGTACGTCACCAACGAGACGCCCGATCTCATGCCGTTCCACCGACTATTGGAGGTGAAGCGCCCGGCTCTGGGAACCTCCCTTGTGAAGGGCGCCCCCAACGCTTGGCACCTCACCCCAAACACCCAGGTCCCGCTACCGCTCGTCCTGCGTGAGCGCCCGCCAGGTGTCGGTGCGGAACGGTGACGCGGGCAGGTCCTCGCCGTTGAAGAGACTCACCTCCGGGTCGCTGCCCCAGGCGTAGCGCGCCGCCGCCGGATGAGCAACCGCGTCACTCCACACCACGACCGTCTCCCCTTCAACGCGGGCGGTCGCGGGAACGAATGGCCCTCCCTCCGTCGCCACGGTGAACCCCTTCAACGGCCCGCCGTCGCGCGACTTCAACCCGCCATCCGCATGATCAAACGCGAGGTGGATGCGGTTTCCTTCCACCGTCATGGAGCGGAACATCGGGCCGGAGTACGGCTGTTTCAGGCCGTAGACGGTGGCTTCCGCGACGAGGGCCAGCCGTCGCCCCACTTCCCGCTTGTTCTTCGGATGGATGTCAGTGGTGTCGCCGATGTCCACCGCCATGGCCATGCCAGTGTTCGGGAGGGCGAGCGTTTTGGTCTGCGCCTCGCGGAGTTCCGCCCACGAGTCGCCGCCGGGCTGCCAGTTGGCGAGCTGGACGAAGAGGAACGGGAAGTCGCCCTGGCCCCACGCGGCGCGCCACTGCCGGATCATCGTGGCGAACAGGTCCTGATACTGCACGGCGCGGCCCGCGTTCGACTCGCCCTGATACCAGATCGCCCCGCGTACGCCGTACGGAACGAGCGGCGCGATCATGGCGTTGTACAGCCCGGCGGGCCGCCATGAACTCTGGCGCGGGTCCTCCGGCGGGTTTGGCTTGTCGGGTTCCGGCTGGCCGTCGGCTTTGGACTGCGCCGCCTTCGTGTTCCAGTCGGCCAGGGCCTTATCATACGCCTCGCGCTGCGCGGGATACGCCTTCACCTGGCCCTCCCAGCGGGCGAGGATCGGCTGGAGCATGGGGTCCTTCTCCATGGCCGCCCACGGAGTCCACGCTTCGGCGGGGGTGCCGCCCCACGAGGTGTGGATGAGGCCGATGGGGACATTGAGGTCCGCGTGGAGTTTTTGGCCGAAGAAGAAGGCGACGGCGGAGAACCACTCGGCGGTTTTGGGGTCGCTCACCTGCCACGACGCCTTTACGTCGGACTGCGGCTCCCCGGCCACGGTGTCCGGCACGGTGAAGAGGCGGAGGTTGGGCAGGTCGGCGGCGGCCACGGCGTTCGCGCTGAAGTTGGCGTCGTGCAGCGAGAATTGCATATTGGACTGCCCGCTCGCCACCCATACCTCGCCGATGAGGACGTTGCGCACGTTGACGTTCTGCGCGCCGCTGCCCGAACCGTTCGTCCCGGTCACAGTCATCTCATAGGGGCCACCAGCGGCCATGCTCGGCAGACGGGTTTCCCACCGGCCAGAGGCGTCGGCGGTCGCGGTGGCGCGGCGCCCGTTCAGCGTCACGGTCACGCCTTCGCCGGGCGCGGACCATCCCCACACGGGAATCTTCATCCCGCGCTGGAGGACCATGTTGTCGGTGAAGACGGCGGGCAGGCTCACGGCGGCGCGGGCGGCGGGCGCAGCCCATGTGATGAGACTTCCGGCGAGGAGGAGAGCCAGCGTGAGAGGCGAGGAGGCGTAAGCGGACATGCGTTTCCTTTCGAGTGCAAACCAGATCATTGGGATAGGAAGCAACGGATGATGGATCATCGGGTCAGTGGGACGCGCTGTCGGACGGCTGAGGGCGCCCCCATATGTAGCCTTTGGCGTGAGTGTCAGGGAAGGCGAGGGTGTCGAACGGCTGCGATGCGGGCCGGTCGCGCCACTGGACATCCGCGAAGTCGAGGAGAGCGATCCAGTCGGCGAGGGTATGGCCGTGGCCGCCTTCGCGGAATCGAATCCCGATGCGGCCCGGTTCGCCGAGGAAGGCGTACACCTCGTGGGCGGCCTGAAACGTGAGTTGCGTCCCTTCGGGGTTCGCCCAGGCGTCGCCCAGCCCTTCAGTGGTGAGGAGCGCGCGCGGGGCGACGAGGGCCTTCACCGAGTGCTGATCAAACGGCAGGCGGTCTTCCCGCCCCACAAAGTCGCGGAGGCGAGACGCAAACCAGTAGGGGAAGGTGGTCGTGATCGCCTTCAGTGTCTCGCCGTCGTGGGGGAAGCGCGTGCAGCCGGCGCCCATGCAGCCGGAGTTGTTCGGCGCGGTGATGCTGATGCGCTCGTCCAGGGCCCCCGCAAGGAGAGCCGCCTTGCCGCCGCGCGAGTGGCCCGTCACTCCGATGCGCTTCGGGTCCACTTCGGGCAGGGTGAGCAGGTAATCCACCACGCGATGGAAGCCCCACGCCCAGGCCGCCACCGCCCCGAAGTCCCGGCCCGGATAGGCGACGTGGAGGCCCGTCGTCTGCTCCGCCACGTCGGGCGCGACCTCCGTGCGGTCAAACTCGGCCAGGAGATAGCCGCGACCGATCACAGCCTTCACGATGTCGGGAGAAACCTCTCCCCAGCACAAATCACCCATGATCAGAGTGGGGAAGGGGCCATGACCCTCCGGGAGGGTAAGGATGAGCGTCGTCGTCACCACACCGCCTGGCCCCATATGCAGGCGGAGGCGGCGTTCAGTCGCGTGAAGATCGGGCAGGGGCGTGGTGGAGAGAGACTCCGCGAGCGGCTTCGCTCCGGCGGGGGGCAGGGTCCCGTAGGCGTCCCGCAGGAGGCGCTTCAGTTCGGCGCGGCGCTTCGGCCAGTCCCGGCGACTCTTCACGCGGTGGCCGTCCTCAAAGCGGAACGGATCGGGCAGCGTCGGCGATGACGGCAATTCATCCACAGAAGGGGGTGGAGTCGCGGCGGCGGAGTCGCTCCCCAACGTGGCGACCACCAGGACAAGCGCGGCGCCGAACCAAAGAATAGACATGATGATGCTCTCCCGTTCGGAGTGAGAAGTGAGGGAAGGGTCTCCCTCAGGGTGACTACTCGACTATTCGCCGAAGGATACTGGGTCTCATTGTCGGATTATCGGAATCGGCCGCACGGCTGGAATCGGTTCCCGGCGCCACCGCGCGCCTTTCGGGGTCACACCAGAGGGAACGGGGCCCTCCGGGCGAGGCGTCTTTCATGAGGGGTCGGCGCGTTCCCGACACTCCTGTCCGCTCACCTGGCTCCGTCCTTTCCCCCTCGTTATCCCTGTCGCGGTCGCCGATTGAACCTGCGTGCGCCGATAAACGTCCATTCCTTTAGGGCCATTAGGACCATGCGATACGGTCAGGGCCATGCGCTTCAGCGATCCGCCGGACTGAACCATCCGCCTCACTCTTCAGGTTTCTTCAACTCCCCCTCACTCATTTGAGCCGACTCACTCTACTGATTCGATTACTCCTTCTCACTCTCAGCGTCACCGGGGTGTCCGTCACCGGGGCGACCGTTGCCGTGACGCCCTCGTCGCTCGACCCCGCGCCGTTGCGTCGCCTCGATCCCGCCCTGCGCGCCCTCGCCGAACAGCCGGTCCGGACGCCCCCGTCGGACCTCCACGTGACAACCGGACCATTCGGCGTGCGGTACGTCAGCGTGCTGCTCCTCGCGGACGGCGACGCCTCCTTCGCCGCCCTGACAGCGCTGGGCGCGCGGGTCCAGGCCGCCCCCAAAGGAACCGGCGTCCCGGTCGTCCTCAGCGCGGAGCTGCCCCTGGACCGCCTGCGCGAGGTCGCCGCATGGCCCGGCCTGCGCTTCGCCTCGGCGGCGTATGGCGCGGCGCCCCTGCTGGACAAAAGCGTTCCCGACATCCGCGCCGACCTCGTTCACTCCACTCTACAGAAGACGGGCAAAGGAGTCCTCATCGCCGTCATCGACTCCGGGATTGACCTCCGTCATCCCGATTTCCTCGATGCGAACGGCAAGTCCCGCATCCGCGCTTTGTGGGATCAGACCGACCCCCAGGGACCGCATCCGAGCGGCTACGACTTTGGGCGCGAGTACACCGCCGACGAAATCAACGCCGCCCTCGGCGCCAAGGGCGAACTCCCCACCGACGACGATCCCGCCCAGTGGAGTCACGGCACGCTGGTGGCCGGGGTCGCGGCGGGAGGCGGAGGCGGAACACCTTTCGTCGGGGTCGCCCCGGAGGCCGATCTCATCGTGGTGAAGTGGGACGGCTACCACGGCGTGGACGCCAACCGGTACGCGGCGGACAAAGCGGCGGCGCTGGGACTGCCCATCGCGCTGAACAATAGCTGGGGCGGGCAGGAAGGCTCCCACGATGGAACCGACCCCGAAGGCCAGGCCCTCAACGGCGTCTGCGGCGAGACCCGGCCCGGCTGCGCAGTCGTCTTTGCGGCGGGGAACAGCGGCGGCGCGGCGATCCACCTGAACGGCGCCCTGAAGAAGAACATGATCTCCGAGCTGCCGATCTACGCGCCCAACGGGCAGAAAGAGTGCCGCATCGAGTTCTGGGCCGACGCGGCGGCGACCTGGCGCCTGCAACTGAAGTATCCCGCCACGCTGGACAACTCCAAACGCGGAGCGGTCGTCGTGCGTTCCGGCGAGTCTATCGCCTATGACCTCCCCGATGACCCCTCGTCGCCGTACGGCCGCGCCCACATCGAGATGGACGCCCGCAGTCGTCCCTATGAGCCAAACCCCTCTCTGCAACTCATCTCGCTCTACCTGGACCTGCGCAACACCTCCGGCGGAACCCTGCCGGGACTCAATTGGTCGCTGTCGGCGCAGCGGACTAACGATGCCGGCCAGAACGCCTTCGACGCATGGATCACGACGAACCCTGGCGCCTCCCGGTTCGAGTTCAGCACAGCCCCGGCGCCCATGCGCGGAGACCGCTTCAGGACCCTCGTGAATGAAGCGTGCGCGTCGGGGGTACTGGCGGTCGGCTCGCACATCACCAAACTGGAGTGGACCGCCGAGAACGGCTCCCCGCAAACCGACGATCCCGCCGGGCTGCTCAAAGTCGGCGATCTCTCGCCGTTCAGTTCCTCCGGCCCCACGCGCGACGGTCGGCACAAGCCGGAGCTGACCGCGCCAGGGCAGGTGATCGCCTCCTCGCTGTCCCAGGATTTTTATGTGCCTCAGGGCGCTCGTCGGTTCATCACGGCGGATGGCGGCCACATGATCGCCGAAGGCACCAGCATGGCCGCGCCCCATGTGGCGGGGACCCTCGCGCTCATGCTTCAGCAGGACCCGACGCTGGACACGCTCCATTTCCGCGAACTGCTCAAACGAAGCGCTCGTTTCTCCACCGGCTGGACCCCTCAGGGGGGATGGGGCCACCTCGACGCTTTCGGCGCCGTCACCGCCACCGCCATGCTGAAATCCCGCGCCCCCGGCGACCTTGACGGCGATGGCCGCATCACCGTGGCGGACGCCGTTCTCGCCATGAAGATGAGTATCGCCGTGACAACCGCTCTCCCGGAGGATGTCGCCGTCGCCGATGTGTCGCCTCCCCGCGCGCCGGGGCAGGAGCGAGCGGGCGACGGGCGAATCACGATTCTGGATGTCGTGCGCCTGCTCCGCCGCAGTGTCAACCTGGAACCCGATCCCTGGCCGTGACGGAGTGATTATGTCTTTCCTTCGAGGTCAATCCCGAAAATGAAGGAAGTGTCCTGCGATGGCGAAACCGTTTGACGTGGCGGTGAAGGACCTGGTGGAAGGGTATCCGGCGGACTGGGTCGCCCGCCTCACCGGAGAGGTCGCCGCTCCCGTCACCGTGATGGACGCCGATCTCTCCACCGTCTCCCCCGAAGCCGAC
>JBBRGS010000196.1:0-7264 GCA_038240635.1 Armatimonadota bacterium | reverse complement strand
CTCGCCCTGGTCAGCGCGCGCTCCGGCGTCTCCCTGCGCGTCACCCTGGACCGGTTCAATCTCGCGCCGTATTTTGATCGCGTGGTCTGGCCGGAGGAGTGCGTCCACCATAAGCCGCATCCCGAACCCGTGCTGCTCGCCCTCCGCGCCCTCAACGTCTCCCCGCGCGCGGCCCTGATGGTCGGCGACACCGCCAACGACATCGAGGCCGGACGAGCCGCCGGGTGCGACACGGCGGGCGCACTCTACGGCTTCGTGGGGGAGGCGGTGCGGCTTGCGCGTCCCACGCATCTTATCGCGGCGCTCCCGGACGCGCTCGCTTTGCGGCCCCAGGGAGCGACGGAGGGCTAAAAGCCGATGGCCGCCACCACTTCGCTCTCCACGGCGGGGAGGCTGATCGGCTTCTCCACCACGGCGAGGGCGCGGTCGGGGTCCTTCAGGCCATGCCCGGTGAGGACGCAGACGATGAGCGCGTCATCGGCGAAGTAGCCCGCCTGCGCCTTCTTCAGGACGCCCGCCACGCTGGCCGCCGACGCCGGTTCGCAGAAGACGCCTTCCTCCCGCGCGAGAGTCTGATACGCCGCCACGATCTCGTCGTCGCTGACGGCGCTGATGTCGCCGCCCGATTCGTCGCGCGCGGCGGCGGCCCCCTTCCACGACGCCGGATTGCCGATCTTGATGGCGGTGGCGAGCGTCTTCGGATGCTCCACCGGGTGGCCGAGGATCATCGGCGCGGCGCCCTCCGCCTGGAACCCGATCATCTTCGGCAGGCGGCTGATCGCGCCCGCCGCGTGGTACTCCTTGTATCCCATCCAGTAGGCGGTGATGTTGCCCGCGTTCCCCACCGGAATGGCGTGATAGTCCGGCGCGCGGCCCAGGACATCGCACACCTCGAAGGCGCCGGTCTTCTGGCCCTGGATGCGATACGGGTTGACGGAGTTGACCAACTCGATGGGGTAACGCTCGGAGATGTCGCGCACCAGTTGCAGCGCCTGATCGAAGTTGCCCTCCACCGCGAGCACCGTCGCCCCGTGGATGAGCGCCTGCGACAGTTTGCCCAGCGCGATGGCGCCGGTCACATTCTCCAGCAGCACCACGCACCGGAGGCCCGCCCGCGCCGCGTACGCCGCCGCCGAAGCCGAAGTGTTCCCCGTGGAAGCGCAGATGACGGCCTTCGCGCCCGCCTCCGCCGCCTTGGTGATCGCCATCGTCATGCCCCGGTCCTTGAAGGAACCGGTGGGGTTCAGGCCCTCGTATTTGAGCCAGACCTGGGCGCCGCGCCCCACTTTGCGGCTGATCACAGGCGCGGGGATGAGCGGCGTCGCCCCTTCCCGCAGCGTCACGATGGGCGTGACAGGGGTGACGGGGAGGAACGCGCGATACTCTTCGATCACGCCGCGCCAACTCGCCGAGCCGATGGCGTGGGCGGAGGAAAGGGTTAGGGTCATGGGGTGCGGCTCCCAAAGTCATGCCGAAGCGCGGAACGCGCGGAGTGAGGCGCATCCGGCGCGGAGTAAAGGGGACGGAATTCAGTCTTCCACGCGGATCATATTGTTCACCGAGCGGACGGTCTCCAGCGTCTCCACCTCCTGGAGTGCGGCGCGCAGGTTGCGCTCCACCGCCGGGTGGGTCAGCCAGACGATCTCCGCGAGGCCGTCGTGGGTTTCGCGCTGCACCACGCTGGCGATGCTCACATGGTGCTCCCCCAGTACCCCCGCCACCGCCGCGAGGACCTTCGGACGGTCCTCCACCAGCATACGGATGTAGTAGCGCGTTCGCACCTCTTCCATTGGGAGGACAGGGAGCTGGTCGTAGCAGGTGCAGGAGACGCGACCTGTGGAGCCGTGCAGGATGTTGCGCGCCACGTCCATCAGGTTGCCCGCCACCGCGCTCCCGGTCGGCATGGACCCCGCGCCGCGCCCGTAGAACATCACGTCGCCCACAGCGTCGCCATGCACATACAGCGCGTTGAACACGTCGTTGACGGAGGAGAGCGGATGACGCTCCGGCACGAAGGCGGGATGGACGCGGAGTTCCATCGCGTGATCGTCGCGCTTGGCGATGGCGAGGAGCTTGATGACGTAGCCGAGTTCGCGGGCGAAGCGGATGTCCGCCGGGGAGATGTTGCGGATGCCCTCAAAGTAGACCTGATCCATCGGCACGCGGCTGGAGAAGGCGATGGACGCGAGGATGGAGAGCTTGTAGGCGGCGTCGTGTCCTTCCACGTCGTCGGTGGGGTCCACTTCGGCGTAGCCGAGTTTCTGCGCTTCGGCGAGGACTTCGGTGAAGTCGCGGTCCTCCTGGCCCATTTTGGTCAGGATGTAGTTGGTGGTGCCGTTGACGATGCCTTCGATGCGGGTGATTCGGTTGGCGGCGAGGTCGGTCTTCAGAGGCCCGATGATCGGGATGCCCCCGGCGACGGCGCCCTCGAAGAGGAAGTCGAGATGGCGCTCGGCGGCGATGGGGAGGAGGTCCTGCCCCTGCTTGGCGAGCAGCTCCTTGTTGGCGGTGACGATGTGCTTGCCGTTTGCCATCGCGCGGAGGAGGTACGATTTGGCGGGGTTCAGGCCGCCGATGGTTTCAGCGACGATCTGGATGTCGGGGTCGTCGAGGATGTGGGCGGGATCGGTGGTGAGCAGGCTTCGGTCCACCCAGTCGGGACGAGGCTTCTCCAGGTGGGCGACGGCGATGCGGCTGACACGCAGTTCCACGCCGAGCTTGCGCCGGATCGCCTCCTGATTGTCCTGAAGGACCTTGATCGTGCCCGATCCAACGTTGCCACACCCCAGCAGGCCGATGTTGATGATGGATTGTCCCACGAGGCGCCCCTTATCCGTTGATGGCTACGATGCGGCCCCGCCCCGGAGGGGGAGCGACTGATATAGACTCATGATGGAACTCATGCGCCGCTCCGCGCACGTTACGCCGGGAGCGGTTGCGACGGCAGCACCCAGGCGACGGTATCGCCGGGCTGGACCATCGTCCCGTTGGCGAGCGGCAGTTCCATGACGATTCCGGCGACTTCCGCGCGAATCTGGCTGAACATCTTCATCGCTTCGATGAGGCCGACGACCGTCTCCTCGTCCACCTCGGCGCCCACTTCCACGAAGGGCGGCTCGCCGGGGCCGGGCAGGCGGTACCAGGTGCCGGTCATTGGGGAGGAGACAGCCACCCAGCCCCGTTCCTGCGGCCCCACGCTCGGTGAGGGCGGCGCCTCCCTCTCCTCCACCAGCTCCGTTAGGAAGGCGTCCTCGTCAGGGTCGGTGACGGCGGGCGCGGCGGCGGAGCGGACGGGACGCGGAGAGGCGGCCTGAAGGCGCACTCGCAGACCGGCGTCGCGCACTTCGAGTTCCAGCAGGCGGTGCTCCTCGAAGAGGGTGACGAGGCGTCTCAGGTCGTCCGGGTTGAGAGGGAGAGAGTCCATAAAGCCTGTAGGAAGGCGCGGGAAGCGCCCCTGTAGCGGCGGTGAGAGAGGGCTGTGGCGGCGCGAGCGGACCTGAACAGTCTTCGGCCTGACCCAAAGAAAAGAAGGGCGCGGAAGCCCGGCCCTTCTCAGCTCAGGTCGGTTATATCACGCGCCAGGGCGCATCGTCAATCCAACGACGGGCGACTGAAGTCGCGGCAACAGGGGCACGAAGTCCGCCTTCGCGGACTAGGGCGACGGGGAGTGGTACTTTAGGGAGTCGGCGCAGGCCGACTTTGCGTGGTTGGAACCGTGACTTCAGTCGCCAGAAACTTTTTACGTCACACCCCCAGCAGGGTTTCCGAGATGCGGCCGCCCGCCTGGAGGTACGCCAGCGCCTTCAGCACGTGCTTGCCGAGGATGTCCACTTCCACGTTCACGCGGTCCCCGGCGTTCAGTTCGCCGAAGTTGGTGTGATCGTGCGTGAACGGGATGATGGCCACTTTGAAGCGCCGCCCCTGCACCGCCGCCAGCGTGAGGCTGATGCCGTCCAGCGACACACTCCCCTTCTCCACCATGAACGGCGCGAGGTCTTCCGGCCCCTCAAAGGCCATCTCCCACGATTCGCCCAGGTTCTCCACCGCGAGAACTTCCGCCGTGGCGTCCACGTGGCCCTGCACGAAATGGCCGCCCAGCCGCTGCCCGACCGCCAGCGACCGCTCCAGGTTGACCGGCGAACCGGCCTTCAACGCCCCCAGCGACGACCGCGACAGCGTCTCCGGCACGCAGTCGAACGAGAGGCAGTACGCGTCCTTCGCCACCACGGTGAGGCAGACGCCGTTGACACAGACGCTGTCGCTCACGTTCGTGTCGGAGGCGACGGTCGGCGCGTCGAGCGTCAGCCGCATCACTTCCCCGTGAGGCGCCACCGACATCACCCGGCCCACTTCTTCCACAATCCCCGAAAACATACGGCTCTCCCTGGCTTTGTCCCGCGCGCTACGGCTCCGCTTCCCCGGCCCGCGACCGCTCCCGGCGTTGCAGCGCCTCGATGAGGGCGACCCCGGCGGCGCTCGCCCAGACCGGGAGGACCAGCGCGAGCGGCAACCAAGTCACCCACGAGACGGCGCACACGGCGATTATGACAAAGGCCGCGACCCCGGCGATACCCGGAGCGGCGAGGGGCAGCAGCGGCGCCTGAATCAGCGCCCGTCGCGGGTTCACGCCTTCCAGCAGCAGCGGCAGGAGATACGGCTGGCCGAGCGTCCATCCCAGGCCCAGGTAGGCGAACGGGATGGCGAGGAGTTTCATCATGGGGGCGGGCGCCATGAGGAAGAAGGCGGCGTCCCCGGCCAGCATCGCCCCCACGAGGCTGTTCATCACGCCCAGTTGGAGCGCCGCCCCTCCGTGCTGGCGAAAGCCGGTCCACAGGTCGGCGAGGGCGGGTTCATCGCGGCGCAGCATGGCGCGCGAGAGATGGACGCTCGCGGCCCACACCGGAAACAGGAGGGTCCAGGTGATCGCCCCCCGCGCGATGAGGAGCGGAGTCGGCAGCGTTCCCCCGTAAGGCGGCAGGAGGAGCCACAGGAGGCCGCCCGCCAGAAACGAGATGAAACTCGCCGCCATGGTGAGGCCGGGATAGTCCCACGCGGCGACGGTCGCGCGCCGGAGCGCTCGCCACGGCGACGGTCGAAGCGGGTCTTCCGGGTCGTCCTCCACCGGGAGGCGGTCGTCGGCGAAAAGGGGCGCCGGGTCGCGCCGCCGCGTCTCCAACGCTTCAGTTCCCAAAAGGAGTTTTCCCTCTGTCTCCGGCGCATCGTCTCTCATGGGCGCCTCTCGGAGGTGGCGGTCACGCATCGGCCTCTTCGGGGGTCGGCTGCACCACCACTTTCAGGGCGTTGCCGCTCCGGCTTTGGGTCAGCGCCTCCCCGAAGTCTTCCACGGGGTATCGGTGGCTGATCAATTGATCGGGATTGAAGCGGCCCGCCGCCAGCGCTTCAATCGCCCGCGAGTGGGTGAACGGGTTGATGAAGGAGCCGGCCAGCGTCAGCTCGCTGTGGAACAGTTCATACGGATGCAGGCGGGCCACAGCGTCCTCGTTCGCCACGCCAAACAGGAGGACCGTTCCGCCTCGGAGGGTGGCCTTCACGGCCTGCTCGGCGGTTTCGGGTCGCCCGGCGCATTCGATGGTGAGGTCGGGACCGCCGTCAGTGAGGTTGCGCATGGCGGCCACGGGGTCGCCGGAGGTGGGGTCGAGCGTGGCGTCGGCGCCGCACTCGGAGGCGAGAGCGCGACGGTTCGCCTGAGGTTCGCTAAGGACGACGCGCCGGGCCCCGCCGGTCTTCACGAGCTGGAGCATCTGCTGGCCGATGGAGCCGCCGCCCAGGATGAGAACGCTCATGCCCGGCTCGAAGCGGGCGCGGTCGAGGCCGTGGATGCAGCAGGCAAGCGGCTCGGTGAACGCTCCGGCTTCGAGGGAGACGCCTTCAGGGAGGCGATACACCTGCCGGGCCGGGGCGACGCAGTATCCCGCGAACCCACCGTCGCGGTTGACGCCCACGGCGGTGAGATTTTCGCACAGGTTGATCTTCCCCACGCGGCAGAAGCGACAGACGCCGCACACGATATTCGGGTCCACCGTCACGCGGTCGCCGGGGCGGACGGTCGTGACCTCCTCACCCACGTCGGCCACTACGCCGGAGAGCTCGTGGCCGGGCACCACGGGGAACTTCACGTCAAACTCCCCGTGGAAGATGTGCGTGTCTGTGCCGCACACCCCGCATGTATGCACGCGAATGAGGACCTCGGCGGGGCCAGCAGTAGGCGTGTCGCGCGTGACAATTGAAAGGGCTTCGGGACCGTTGAAGACGGCGGCTTTCATCGGCGATTCCTTTCAGAGGGAAGATCAGGGTCAACTACTGACGCTGAGAACGCAGAGGACCGCAAAGAAACCGCTGAGAATGGGTAGTGAAAGGGGTTAGCGAAAGCGTGAATTAATCCCTGATTCGAGGGCGATTTATGAGAAAGCTAATTCCTTTCACTACCTACTCTGAGTCCCCTGAGTCCTTCAGGCGCTCGTCCAGCAGGCGATTGACGGCTTCGGCGTTGGCCTTGCCCCGGCTGGCCTTCATCACCTGGCCCACGAAGAATTGCTTCAGCTTCTCCTCGCCCGCGTGGAACCGCTCCAGCTCCTTCGGATTGTTGGCGAGGACCTCGTCCACCAGCGTCGCCACCGCGCCGTCGTCCGCGATCTGCGTGAGGCCCTGCGCCTTCACCACGTCATCGGCGGACTGCCCGGTTTTGAACATCGCTTCAAAGACAACTTTGGCGATCTTCCGGTTGATGGTCCCAGCCTGGATCAACTCCAGCATCCGCGCGAGACTGTGAGGGGTGACGCGGCTCTCGGTGATCTCCCGTTTCTCTTCGGAGAGGAGGCGCTGAAGGTCGCCCTTCACCCAGTTCGCGGTCTCGCGGGGGTCGCCGGTGAGGGTGGCGGCCTCTTCATACCAGGTGGCGAGGGGGATGTCTTCCACCAGCTGCCCGGCGTCGTCGTGGCTCAGGCCGAACTGGTTCATCATCCGCGCGCGGCGGGCGAGGGGGAGTTCCGGCTGCCCGGCGCGTAGGGAGGCCAGCCATGACTCCTCGAAGGTCATCGGGGTCATGTCGGGTTCGGGGAAGTAGCGGTACTCCTGCTCCACTTCCTTGGTCCGCATGACGTAAGTTTCGCCGCGCGCATCGTCCCAGCGGCGGGTCTCCTGGGGGATGGCGGCGTTCGGATTGGCGTCGTAGAGGGCGGCCTGGCGGCGGAATTCGTACTCGCAGCCACGCTGCACGGAGCGGAACGAGTTGAGGTTCTTCAGT
>JBBRGS010000195.1:0-7300 GCA_038240635.1 Armatimonadota bacterium | reverse complement strand
GGCGGGGGCACCGGCCTCTCCACCATGCTGCGCGGCCTGAAGGAGTACACCAGCAACATCACGGCGGTGGTCACGGTCACGGACGAAGGCGGCAGTTCCGGCAGGCTGGTCCGCGAATTTGGCGTGCTGCCGCCGGGGGATATCCGCAACTGCCTCACCGCGCTGGCGGAAGAGGAAGCGTATATGGCGCGCCTGTTCGATTATCGGTTTGCGAAGGAGACGAGCGACCTCCACGGTCACAGCATGGGCAACCTGCTGCTCACGGCGATGTCCGAGATCGCAGGCAGTTTCGACCTGGGCATCAAGGAGACGAGCCGGGTTCTCGCCATCCGCGGGCGCGTGCTGCCCTCCACCCTGGATCACGTGCGCCTCCACGCCGAGTTTAAGGACGGCTCCGTCGCCGAGGGTGAACTGGCCATTGTGGAGGCCGGGAAGCGGCAGTCGGTTCGGCGTCTCAGCCTTGTGCCGCCGGACGCGACCGCGCTGCCGGAAGTCGTGGAAGCGATCATGGAGGCGTCGGCAGTGATTATCGGGCCGGGGAGCCTGTACACCAGCGTGATCCCCAATCTGCTGCTGCCGGGTATCCGCGAGGCGCTTCAGGCGACCCGCGCCCGACGAGTCTACGTCTGCAACGTGATGACCCAGCCCGGCGAGACCACTCAGTTTTCCGCCGCGGACCATGTGCGGGCGCTGGTGGAACACGCCGGCCCCAACGTGCTGGATACCGTGCTGGTGAACCGCAAGGCGCCCTCCCAGGAGACTCTGGAACGCTATACCGAGAGTGGAGCGAACTGGGTCACGCCCGATGTAGAGAAAATCCGGCAAATGGGGTATCGGGTGATCCAGGGCGCCTACATGAACGAAGCCAATGTGGTGCGCCACGACACCGCCGCCCTCGCCAGCGCCATCCTGTACCTGCTGCGCTAAACTGAACCCATGATCCCTTCCGCTCCCGACTCGCTCGTCTCCCCCGACGGCGACTACTCGCTTGTCATCAACGAAATCTACCTGGCGATCTGTGGCGAAGGCCGCGAGATCGGGCTGCCCGCCACCTTTGTGCGGACGAGCGGCTGCAATCTGCGCTGCCCCGGCTGGCCCTGCGACACGCCCTACACCAGCGTGCGCCCCGAAGGCGAGCGGATGACGGTGGCGCAGGTGGCGGCGCGAGTGGCGGAGATCGGCTGCCCGCGCGTCTTCCTCACCGGCGGCGAGCCGTTGCTGTGGCGGCGATCTCTGCGGGCGCTGCTGGACCGTCTCCGGGAGGATGGGCGTTCAGCGTTGCTGCAAACGAACGGCACGATCTACGACGCCGAGGTCTTCTCCCGGTGCGATCAGGTGTCGCTGGACTGCAAGACTCCGTCGTCGGGCGAGCGGTCGGACTACGACGTGATCGCGCGGGCGGTGCGGGAGGCTCCGAACCCGCAGGTGAAGTTTGTGGCGCGCGATGAGGCCGATTACGAGTTCGCCGTCGCCGCTTACCGCCGCCTGGAGGCCGACACGCCGCCGGAGACGCTGAGCCGGTGCGCCTTCATTGTGCAGCCGCTGGATGCGGTGGGCCGCGACACGCCGGAGACCCTCCTTGAGCGGCTTCGGTGGCTCCAGGAGATGGTAACGGCGCGGGGAGACTGGTTCTTCAGGCCTCTGCCACAACTGCACGTGCTGGTGTATGGGGCGACCGCGCGAGGGGTGTGAGCGGGGTTTAGACCCAGGCTTCGCATGGGTCCGGCCCGCGACCCTCCAGGCGGTCCAGGACTTCCCAGGTCGTGTGACAGATCACGCCTTCCTTCGGGAAGGGGATGGCCTCCCATCCCATGAGATGGCGGAAGGTGTGGTACGCCGGGGAATACGGCAGGGGGTACCGATCAAAGATGTCCTTCCATCCTTTGAAGAGTGCGAAGGTCTGCGGCTCCGGGAAGATATCGAAGTCCCACGCGCCACAGATTCGCTCCACGTAGTCGGCTTGGGCTTCCTCCGTCGCCAACTCCTCCGGCGGGTGGTCCACATCGGGATAGACGGAGTGATCAATGTACATCCTCAACCTCCGGCGTTGTTCAGAAAGACGGCTTTGTACCAGTTCCGGACTCGTTCAGCGGACTGGCGTTCCTCCGGGTCCGGCAGTCCGCTGAGGGGCCGCCGGGCTTCAAGACGAAGCAGGTGGGCCAGAACCTGTCCTTTTGCGTCGGAAATCGAACGGTCAGGTCGCTTTAGTCGCCACAACTCCCAGCACATGGGTTCATCAATCAGGCCATCTTCCACCACTTTATGAATATCGAGAAAGTCGCGCGGCGCTCCCCGCATGACCAGCGCCACCATTTTGGATGCCAGATTGTCCCGAAGCGTTTCGATTTGAATCGGCGGCCAGGGACTCTCCAGCGGCTCATCCAGCGTGATTTCTCTCAGAGCGATCTGAAAGGAAAACTGTTTCCTGGCCTGTTGCAGAAACTCGAAGGAGTCGGTGGCGCCAAAGCGGCGGGTCGCCAGCGTGTATCCGTGCGCTTCGGCGCCACTTCGCAGCGGCTTGTGGAGACCCTCCAAAGCCGCTTCATCACGATCCTGGCTCCACCAGGCGACAATAGCATGGGTTTGCCGAAAATCGTCGTAATGTTTGAGGGCCACGCCACCGCCCAGTACCACGCCACTGGCCAGCGGTTCCGCGCTGAGGGCTTCCAGAGTCTGCTCCGCCAACAGAGGGAGCGTCTCCGGACGTGTGGGAAGGCGAGATGCATCGTTCATGAGCGCAATACATATCCCACTTAACAAGGAAACAGTAAGGCGGGAGACCATGCCGCATCCCCCGCCTTCTCTGTTGCGCCTCATTTGTCTTTTAGTTTGCCGACGCCGCCTCCTCGCGGGGAGCGATGAGGGCTGAAGCGGCGCCGGTGGCGCCCTCGTCCCCGGCGCGGGTGAAGATCACTTTGCCGTCCGCCACCTCCGCCATGATCTGGTCGCCATCGGTGAAGCGGCCGATCAGGATTTCCTCGGAGAGCGGGTCCTCGATCAGTCGCTGGACGGTGCGGCGCAGAGGCCGGGCGCCCATCGAGGGGTCGAACCCTTCGCGGGCGAGGACTTCGCGCGTCTCCTGCGTCAGGTCGAGGGTCATCCCCTGCCCTTTCAGCTGGTTTCTCACGCTCCGCAGCTCGTTGTCCACGATGCCGAGCACCTGCTCCCGGTTCAGCGGGTGGAAGAAGACGATCTCGTCCACGCGGTTGAGGAATTCGGGGCGGAAGGTGCGCTTCAGTTCGTCGCTGATGCGCTGCTTCATCACCTCGAAGCCCTTGCCGTCCGCTCCCTCGAACGAGGAGACCTTGCGGAAGCCGACGCCTCGGTCATCGGAGAGGTGCTGCGCCCCGACGTTGCTCGTCATGATGACGACCGTGTTCTTGAAGTCCACGATGCGCCCCTGCGAGTCGGTGAGGCGGCCATCTTCCATCACCTGAAGCAGGATGTTGAACACGTCGGGATGAGCCTTCTCGATTTCGTCGAGGAGGACGACGGAGTAGGGTCGCCGTCGCACGGCCTCGGTGAGCTGGCCGCCCTCATCGTAGCCGATGTAGCCGGGAGGGGCGCCGACGAGCCGGGAGACGCTGAACCGCTCCATGTATTCCGACATATCGATGCGGATCATGGAGTTCTCGTCTTCAAAGAGGAACTCGGCGAGTGTCCTGGCGAGGAACGTCTTGCCGGTGCCGGTGGGGCCAAGGAAGAGAAAACTGCCCATCGGGCGGCGCGGGTCCTTCAGGCCGCTGCGAGCGCGGCGCACAGCGCGGGAGACGGCCTGCACGGCGTCGTCCTGGCCGACCACCTTCTCGTGGAGGGCTTCCTCCATTCGCAGGAGTTTGGTCGTCTCGGCTTCCACCAGTCGCATCACAGGGATGCCGGTCCATGTCTGCACGATGTGGGCGATCTCGTCCTCGGTGACGACGCTGCGGGCGGTCTGACCTTTTTCGCGCCACTCGGTTTCGAGCTGCTGAATGCGGTCGTTCAGTTCCATCTCCTGGCGCCGCAGTTCGCCGTCCTTCTCGTACTGAGCGTTCGCGGGGAGTCCCTTGCGCTCGTTTTGCACCGCTTCGAGCTGCTGCTTCGCCTCCCGGAGGGGCATGGGCGGCAGGCTGATGCGAAGGCGCACGCGGCTGGACGCCTCGTCAATCAGGTCAATCGCCTTGTCCGGCAGGAACCGGTCGGTGATGTAACGTGACGAGAGCTTGGCGGCGGCGTCGAGGGCGGCGTCGGTGATCTCCACCTGGTGGTGGGACTGATACCGCTCGCGGAGACCTTTGAGGATCTGCACCGATTCCTCGACGGACGGCTCCATCACCTTCACGGGCATGAAGCGGCGTTCGAGGGCGGCGTCCCGCTCGATGTACTTGCGATACTCGTCGTTGGTGGTGGCGCCGATGCACTGGAGTTCGCCGCGAGCCAGTGCGGGCTTGAGGATGTTGGAGGCGTCAATCGCGCCTTCCGCCGCCCCGGCGCCGACCAGCGTATGCAGCTCGTCCACGAACAGGATGACTTCCCCGGCGGCCTTGCGGACCTCCTCCATCACCCGCTTCATGCGCTCCTCGAACTCGCCGCGATACTTGGTGCCCGCGACCAGCCCGGCGAGGTCCAGGGAGACGATCCGTTTCTCCTTCAGGGGTTCGGGGATGTCGCCCTTGATGATGCGCTGGGCCAGCCCTTCAACAACGGCGGTCTTGCCGACGCCCGGCTCGCCGATGAGGACGGGGTTATTCTTGGTGCGGCGGGAGAGGATTTGAACGATGCGCTCGATCTCAAGGTTGCGGCCCACGCATGGGTCGAGTTTCTCCTCGCGGGCGAGTTCGGTGAAGTCGCGGCCAAACTCATCGAGAGTAGGCGTACGGGAGCGGTTCGGCTTGGGGGCGATAGCGCCTTCACCATCCTGCATGGCCATCACCTCGCGGCGGGTGCGCTCCAGCTCCACGCCGAGACGGGCCAGCACCCTCCCGGCGATGCCCTCGCTTTCGCGTACGAGGCCGAGCAGCAGATGCTCGGTGCCGATATAGTTGTTATTGAGGGTGCGAGCCTCCTCGTAGGCGAGATCAATCACGCGCTTGGCGCGCGGCGTCAATTGCATCTCCTGCCCCAGGCGACCGTCGCCGCGCGAGACCTGGCGCTCGATTTCCTGGCGGACGCGGGTGAGGTTCACCCCCAGCCGCTCCAGGATACGGGCCGCCACCGAGTCGTTTTCCCGCACCAAGCCGAGCAGCAGGTGCTCGGTGCCCACATAATTTTCACCCAGACGGGCGGCCTCTTCCTGCGCGAAGAAGATGACGCGCCGGGTCCGTTCGGTGAAGCGTTGCCACATAGGTTCCCCCCCTTATCAGGTATTAGCAGCGTTAGGATTATTTATTATGTTCGCCTGTTTGTATTGCTTTCACCTCGCTGCGGGTGCGGTCCAGTTTCGCGCCGAGGCGGGTCAGAGGCCTGTCTGCGGCGTCTTCGCTTTCGCGGATGAGGCCGATCAGGAGGTGTTCGGTGCCGATGTAGTTGCTATTGAGCGTACGCGCCTCCTCGTAGGCGAGGTCAATCACGCGCTTGGCGCGCGGGGTCAACTGCATCTTCTGGTCAGCGCCACCGTCGCCGGGTGAAACCTGGCGCTCTGTCACTCTGCGGATATCTGTCAGGTTGACGCCCATCCGCTCCAGGAGACGCGCCGCAACCGAGTCGTTTTCCCGTATCAGAGCGAGCAGCAGATGCTCGGCCTCCACATCATTTTCACCCAGACGGGCGGCCTCTTCCTTCGCCAGGAAGATGGAGCGCCGGGTCCGTTCGGTGAAGGGTGGCCACATGGTCTTCTCCCTTTTCAGGTGTTCTGATCGTCTCTATGATAGTCCGCGTTTGGGTTGTAACTCCTCCCGTAGCGGGCGGATGGGGTTCAGGATTTGGTCAGGATTGATTAGGGTTTCTCGCAGGCGTCCCTCGTTCTCCTGCGACGCGCCCAGGGCGGGCGCCCCTGCATGAGGCGACAACCCCAATAGCCATTGTAAAGGATTTGAAGGAATGGAGCGCCGCCGATGTTCGCGCGGGGTCACAAAGCTGTCACGGAGCGTTCAGGGCTTACAGGGAAGCCTTCAAAACTCCCGCCCCGCGCGAACCCGGTTCGGGATGGCGCCACAGTCTTCCCGCCGGAACACGGCGCTGTCGGCCTACCTTCCATTGTATCAAAAGGGCTGCGACCTCCCTACAATCGGGCACGTGCAGCGTAGAGTCTTGATGCCGGGGCGCCATAAAAAAGACCCACTGCCTCGCCTGACGGTTCCCCAGGCGCCGCGTCTCGAAACAGGCTTCACTCCGTTCATCTGCCAGACGGAGACTCAGGAGGGTTGAGCGTTGCACCAGGAATCCTGGGTCACTCAGACGCTCTGGGTCATCATCCGCGCCAGCAGGCCGAGGAGCGTCGCCCACGCCGGGCCAACACCTAATTCAAATGGAAGGGACCCGAACGGCCCGTGGGTCGCTCGCCACGTCACCAGCCCTCGCGCCAAAAGCCCCAGCCCGGCCAGCCCGTAGCGCCCGTACAGGACGCCGCCGTAGATCAGCCCCAGCGTGAGGAGGTCGAAGGACTTGCGGAGGCCGGTGATTTCGATCCGCCGTTTTTCGAGGGGGAAGCGCCGGGCTACAATGAACGTCAGGATCGTCCCCGCGAACGTGGCGGCCACCGCGCCGGACGCCGCCAGCGCCACCGCTTTCGTAAAGAGTGGAACGGCGCCTCGCAAAGGCGGGAGGATGGCGGCGGCGGCGAGCAGGGCGTAATGCAGCGCCTGATCGAGGAGGAAGGGCGCCGGGCTGTTCACGTCTTCCCCGCCGGTCGTGACCTTCGCTCGGTCCTGGAGGACGTGCAGGGCGAACAGGACGGCCAAAGCGGGCCACACCCTCCCCAGCGACGGAGCGAACACCAGCGCGTTCATGAAGAGGTGCGCCATGCCGTGGACCGTCGCTCCGCTCAGGTTTCTCATCTTCCAGCGAAACAGCGGCGTCGTCTGAAGGGGGAAGTCCGCGATCAGGTGCGCCAGCAGCAGGTTAGCGAAAACAGTCATAGCGAAATGTTCAGGCTCGTCGCGGCGCCAGTAGGCCTCTCGTGGCTGGAGATGAAGCCATTATACTCCTGGCCTCTCCGGCGGGCAATGAGGCGTCCGGCGGGGGGTGCGGTTCAAAGTTTTGCACATGGTCAGGGAACCCCGCCGTCGCGGACGCCTCGGTTACCGGAGCGCTCCTGTTCGCCGTGAGGGAGTCCGCAGGAGACGGGCGGTTGAAACCGCTGCAACAGACACACGAAACCCGC
>JBBRGS010000194.1:0-7307 GCA_038240635.1 Armatimonadota bacterium | reverse complement strand
CCCGCAGGAACCAGAGGAGTTTGTTGGTGAGGGCGCGCCGATTTTGGAGGGTGCGGGGGGAGTGGAGCCGGATTTCGCCTTCGTAGCGCCACTCCTCGATGAGGCGTTCGAGATCGGGAAGAGGGAGACCGGGCGAGGCGGAAGCAAGCGAGGGATGGGCTTCGGTTTTAGTAAAAGGAGAGGGTCGTTGGGGCATATAGCCCTCCGATTTCGAGGTCAGGAGGGCGGTCAAAGGAAAAGGAGTGGGTTGTTGCAGGCGTGAAAATCGGATTTTTGAGCGTGATTGATGAGCCGTGTTGGCTTTGAACCAACGACCCTCTCCTTAAAAGGGAGATGCTCTACCCCTGAGCTAACGGCCCTTCAGGCAGCGCGTCTCCACGCCCCGGTAAAGTATAGCCCTCCTCGCGCGAAGGGTCAAACCCCGCTCCCCTCCTCCGCATCCGACAGGGACTGAAGCCGCGTCTGCCGGAAGAACCGCTCCACGTCCGCCGGGTCGCACTGCGACGTGCCCGCCTGCGTCACCACCGAGGCCGCCACCGCCGCCCCCATCCGCAGCGCCGTCTCCATCTCCGCGCCCCTCTCCAGCGCCAGCGCGATCCCCGCCACCACGCCGTCCCCCGCGCCCGATGTGCTGACCACCGGCGCGTCCTGCGGCGGAAGGACGTACGCCTGCCCCGCTGTCACCGCGAGCGCCCCTTCCCCGCCCAGCGTGACGACCACCCACTCCGGCCCCTCCGCCAGCAACTCCTCCGCCGCGTCCCGCACGTGTTCCAGCGACGGCAAGCTTCGGCCCACCGCCTCCTCCAGCTCCGGCCAGTTCGGCTTGATGAGGAACGGCCCCGCCTGCATCCCCGGACGCAACCCCGCCCCGGAGGTGTCCAGCAGCGCCCGCGATCCCGCCGCTTTCACGCTCGTCACCAGCCGCGCCCACAGGTCTTCGGGCGCTCCGAGGGGCAGGCTGCCGCTGAACACCCAGATCGGCGCGTGGGCCGCGTGCTCCCGGATGCGCTCTTCCATCCGCTCGATGTGTATCGCCTCCACGCGCAGCGTCTCCATGATCACCGTCGTCTGGTCCTGCGCGTCCAGGTCCACCAGCACGGTGTTGACGCGAGTCTCCCCAATCGCCTCCACAAACTCAAACGGCACGCCTTCCTGGCTCAGCAGCTCGCACATCACGCGGCCCGACGGCCCCGCCGCGAACCCGTATGCGCGCGTCTCGGCGCCCATCCGCCGCAGGAGCGAAGAGACGACCGTCCCTTTCCCGCCCACCGTCGTGAGCGACCGCTCGGCCACGATGCGGCGCCCCATGCGAAAGTTTCGCACAAAGAGGATACGGTCGAGCGCGGTGTTGAGGGTCACGGTGGCGATCATCGGCGGCCTCGTGAACGGGAGGAGAGGTGAACTGTAACCTTATTAAAGGAAAGAGGCTTCCTTCGCCTGAAGCGGGTGTCTAACCCATTAGTGCGAGGACTCCACCGTCGCGCCGGGAGCTGCGCGCGTCACATAAAGGCTCGGCGTGAGGCCCGTGCGGGGGGTGTACCGCGCGGGAATCTCGGCGCAGAAGCGCTCCACAGCGCCGTCCTCCACCAGGCTCACCGTGCAGCCGCCAAACCCCGCGCCGGTCATCCGCGACCCCAGGACGCCGGGCGTCTCCCACGCCAGTTCCACCATCGCGTCCAGTTCCGGGCCGCTCACGGCGTAATCGTCGCGCAGGGAGACGTGGCTCTCGTTCATCAACCGGCCCACCGCCGCGAGGTCGCCCGCCTCCAGCCGCTCCACGGCGCGCAGGGTGCGGTCGTCCTCCATGATGACGTGGCGCGCTCGTTTCCGCGGGATCTCCGGCAGCCGATCCGCCAGCGCCTCAAACTGTTCCACTGACACATCGCGCAGGGCGGTGACGCCGGGCAGGGACTCGCTGAGGAGCCGAACCGCCGCCTCGCATTCCCGCCGCCGGGCGTTATACTCGGAATCGACCAGGCCGCGCCGCTTCGCCGTGTCCGCGATCACGAGCTTCACGCCGTCGCTCGGCAGCGGGACCGCCCGATACGCCAGGCTGCGGCAGTCAATCAGCAGCGCGCTCCCGTCCTCGGCGTTGCGGGAGACAAACTGATCCATGATCCCGCAGTTGACCCCTACGAAGGCGTTCTCGGCGCGCTGACACACCTTCGCCATCGTCACGCCGTCCATCTCAAAGCCGCTCGCCGCCTGATACGCCAGCGCCGTGGCGACCTCCAGCGCGGCGGACGAGGAGAGGCCGGACCCTATCGGCACGTCGCCCTGCGCCACGCCGTGAAAGCCGCTCAGCGGAACGCCCGCCTCCTGAAGCGCCCACGCCACCCCGCGAACGTAGTTCCCCCAGGGGTCTTCCGGCGCGGCTTCGACCATCTTCAGATCGAACTCCACGGGATGCGGGTAATCCAGGGATCGCAGGAGAGTCATGCCGTCGTCGCGCGGGCTGAGGGCAAACAGCATCTCCCGCTCGATGGCGGCGGGCAGCACGAACCCGTCGTTGTAGTCGGTGTGCTCCCCGATCAGGTTGACGCGGCCCGGCGCCCGCACCCAGAAGCGCGGCTCTCCGCCGTAATATCGCCTGAACGCCTCCCGCATCGCCTCTCGATCACGCATCCTACAATCCTCTCCTTAATACGGCATGATATAAATGAATTGTATGATCACAGAACGGCGTCTTATGGCCGTCGTTTCTCATAGTGGCGTACACAGAGAAACCTTTGCCACACTGCCCCATCCGGTGGGCCGTCCTGGCGTGATGGATGAAAGGCGTGAGCGATGGAGGAATACCCCTCATGGCGATGATCGGCTGGGTGGCTCTGGTGGCGCTTCTTTTCGGGGGCGGCGCATGGGCGCTGAGGCGCGGCTCCCGGCCCCTCGAAGGCCAGGCCATCATCGTCATGCTGGCGTTTTTTACGCTGCTGGCGGGGGTCGCTCTCCACGCCAAACAGGAAGACCTGAACGCTCCGCGCGTCAACCTCAACGATCTCGCCCTTAACGCCGTAGCCCTCGCCACTCAGGCCGACACGCCCCTTCAACTCGCTGAAAGCCTGATCGCTTATCGCAACCGGCTGCCCGGCCACGCCTTTCGCTCCTTCTCCTCCGTCCCCGAACTGAGCCGCGCAACTGCCTGCGAGCGGTGTCGCCTCCAGGAACTCGCCTCCACGAAGGATTGGGACGCCGTGCAGCGGGTGATGCGAACGGGTATCCTCCCGCCTCCCCCCTCTCCTTCCCACTGTGAAGGGAAGAACAAACCCTGCCGTGACGCCTCCGACGGGATGGAGACCCTCTCCCCCGGCCAAAACCACGGCCTCTATCCTGGCCTCGAGCTGCGCGTGAGGGCGGCGGCGCTTCTGCCTAACCCGCCCTGGTCGCTCAGTCGCTCCCCGCGAGCCGCCCTCTTCGCCGCGCTGGGGGACGCCGCCGTGGCGCGCCGCATCGCCCAGTACCGCACACTGGAGAACCCCTCCGTCACCACCCTCTCCGAGATCACCGCCCTTTCTACCGACCGCATCGCCCTGCGAAGCCCCCCTCAGGCCCGCGCGCAGTTCATCGGCGTGATGCTCCTGCTCGGCGCGCTGCTACTTGGTGGTCACCTGTGGCTGAGGCGGGCGCTGCCCCACGCGGACACCTTGCTTTGGCCACTCTTCGGCGGCATGGGCATGCTTGGCGTGACGCTGCTGTTCGCGGTGTCCTCTCCACTTACGGCGCGAGGTTCCGTCTGGCCCGCGCTGGGAGTCGTCCCGGAGGCCGTGGGCCAGGGCTTCGCAGTGGCGCTGGGCATGATGGCTCTCCCCTTCAGTGGCCTCCTGCTGCGATTCGGGGAGTCGGTGGGCCGCCGGTGGCTCGCGGGGCTGCTGGGCGCGGCGATTCTCACGCCCAATGTGGTGGCGAGCGGAGGGGCCGTCGGGAAAGCCCTCGTGCTCCTCGCGCTGATCGGCCTGGCCTCATGGGTCTGGCTTCAATCGGCCTGGGGCGCACGTACGGGAAGCCGCCTGGCGGAGCGGCTGCGCGCCTGGCGAAGGGGAGATGCGGCGGCGGATGGATCGCCGGTGGATGGGGCGTCGAGCGCACCGGTGGGTTCCCCTGCCCCGGCGGCTGCGCCTTCCCCGGCCACCGCCGCTTCTCCCGCCTTATCCTCGTCCGCCATGTCGTCGGTTCCGGCGCGGGTGGCGCTCCTCGTGGCGGTGACGGCGGTCCTCACCGTGGCGCGCGTGAGGGGGGGCCATGCGGGATACGCGCCCCTCGTGGAGGCTTCCAAACTCCTCCTCATCCTGTTCACGGCGCGTATCTGCTCGGATTACGAGCTGTTCCTCGGCGCCGGGTGGGGCGATCTCCCCGCGCGGCCCCGATGGGAGTTCGCGGGGTGCTGGCTGGCCGCGATGGCTCTCGCCTTCTTCTCCAACGACCTCGGCCTCCTGCTCCTCCTCTGGATTCCGTTCACGCTGCTGCTCTCGCTCTCCATCGGGCGCGCGTGGCCCGCCGTCATGGGGATGGTCCTCCTCCTTGCGGGCGCGGCGCTCCTCACCGCGAGCGGACACACCCGGTTCCCCGAACGGATGGCGATGTGGCTCGATCCGTGGAGCGCGCCCTCGTCGCAGATGGCGGAGGCGTTTCAGCGTATGGCCAGCGTCCCCAGCGTGATCGCGGGCGCGGGACTGGGGCGCGGCGTCGGCCTGACGATCAGCACCGACACCCGTGACGTGGTTTTGCCCCTTTACTACGAACAACTCGGCTGGGTGGGGATCGTCCTCACGCTGGGGCTGCTACTGCTCGCCATTCATCGGCTGCTGCGGGTGGGCCTGCGCGCCCGCGATCCGTTCGCTCACTGGGTGACGCTCGGCTTCGGGGCCATTTTTGCGACGCAGACGGCTTACATGGTGGGGGCGGGATTCGGCGCGTGGCCTCTCACCGGGATGACGCTGGCGCCGCTCGCGAGCGGCAAGGCGGCGGCCTTCGCCACGTTGTTCATGGCGTCCCTCGTGGTGGGAGTCTCCGGAGGGCCAACGGCGCCATCGCTTGTCGCCCGGCGGACGCGGGTCCGGGGTGTCTCCGCCGCGTTCGCCATGCTGGCCCTGCTCCTCGCCGTCGCCGCCGCCAAACTGGTGAAGGTCGCTGTGCTGGACCGCGAACAGATCGCCCTGCGCCCCATCGCCGGGCAGCCGAACCGGCGCGCCTCAGTCCTCCTCTCCGCCCTCCGCACCGGCCCCCTCCTCGCCCGCAGTGACGCCCTGGGGTACGCCTCCGGGAAAATCGTTCCCCTCGCGGTCAGCGTTCGAGACGCCCACGACGAGGAACGGCGCCGGTACTCCCTGGGCGCGGCGGGCCTGCCGGTGACAGGGGTCATGGCCGAGGGGCGCCGCGCGGGCGGGGAGGACGCCTGGCGCGGGCGCCTCACCGGCCTGGACACTCTCTTCAGCGGAGCGGCGCCGGGGCTGCCAGTCAACGCGCCCCCGAACCAGCTCGCGCTCGCCCTCTGGCGACGGGAGCGCCATCCCCTCTGGCCCCGCGAAGTGAAGGTGGCCCCGCAGGCCGTCCAAACCACCGTCGTGGCGCCGCTTCAGACCGCCGCTTACGACGCGCTGCGGAGTCATCTGCGCAACAGCGTCGCGCGCTCCGGCGGACGGCCCCGCAAAGGCGCGATTCTCATGATGGACGCGCGAACCGGCGACATCCTGGCCTACGCGCAGTATCCCGCCCCCAATCCCGAAACGATGACCTCCGGGTGGGAAGCGTGGGACCGCGCGACCCACGACACCAGCGGCGCCTTCGACTCCAACGGCCAATTGCTGGATACCCTGCGCCACACCGACCGCGCGCCCGGCTCCACGGCCAAAATCATCACGATGATGGCCCTCTCCCAGGCCGGAATGGCCGACCGAACCTTTGTCTGCCGACCCGGCGTCACGGTGAACGGGGCCGTCATCCGCGATCACGACAACGCCACACACGGGCGAGTGAATCTGCGCTCCATCCTGAAAGTCTCGTGCAACCGAGGCGCCGCCCTGGCCACTCGCGCGATGGGATCGGACGCCCTGCTGGCGCAGTATCGCAGGCTCCGGTTCAGCCTGCCGCACATGGATCGCCCGGAGGCGGCGTTTCATCGCACGTTTCAGCAGATCGCGTTCGGGCAGGCGATCAGCGCGAGCCTGTGGGAGATGGCCCGCGCGACGGCGGCGGTGGCGCGCGGCGGGGAGGCCATCGAGCCGCACCTGCTCCGCACTCCTCCGGAGTTTGTGGAGACGTGGCGCGTCTGCTCCCCTCAAACGGCGGCTCGCGTGGCCGAAGGGATGAGAGCCGTCACCGAGCCGGGCGGCACCGCGTGGAGCGTCTATCGCGGGCGGCACGACTGGCCCTCCAAGACGGGATCGGCGGAAGTGGCCGGGGCGAAGGAGACCGACGCCTGGTTTGTGGGGTACGCCCCGCGCGAGAAACCGGCGGTCGTGTTCGTGGCGTGGGCCGAGGAGGATGGAACCGGCGGGAATCTCGCCCGCGCGCTGGACCTGCCGAGCCTCGTGGAGTCCGCCCTCCACTCGATGGGCATCGTGGAGACGCCGCGCGTGACGATTCGCCGCAACCGCGCGCCCCGAAACGTCGAACCGGACGACCGAGGCCCCCTGAGCGGCCTGCTGGAGCGCGCCAAGCCGCTGCTGGACCGCCCGGAACTGCAAAAGCCGCGCCGCTTCCTCGAAAGCCTCGACCGCCAGGCGGGAAAGGCGCAGCGCTCCGTGGAGGAGTTTCAGCGACGGGTGGACCGCCTCCGAGACGGTAACCCGACGCCCCCCGCCGAGGCGCCCGTCGCTCCTTCCCCGGCCCCGCCCGGCGCTTCCCCTCAAACCGCGCCGGATCCCGAGCTCCCGCCGCAAACACCGACCTGAATCCCCCGTCGCTCCCGACGAGAAGCAACAGCAGCGACCGACCCCTTCCTTTCCAAATCGGGCATGGTATAATCCATGACGAACCCATCGGGCTGAACGCCAGGCCGCGCGGCGACTCACGCTTCACCCTGGCGAGCGCGCCCGATTATGGAATCGGAAACACATCATGTGGAACGAACTGACACGGTGGTACTACCTCATCTACCTGCTCCCGCTGGGCCTGGCGGGCATCCTCCTTCTCGGCTCGGCGCTGATGAGCGGCGACGGGGACAACAACGCCTCGCACGACGCGGGCATGGACGCCGACGCCGGGCATGACTTCGGGATGGACTCCGACACCGGGCACGACCTGGGCCTGGACGCCGATGGCGACGCCGACCTCGATGCGGACGGCGACCTCGGCGACGGCGATGCGGACGG
>JBBRGS010000193.1:0-7326 GCA_038240635.1 Armatimonadota bacterium | reverse complement strand
AGCCCGCGCGCTCCGGCGCGCAACATGGTATCCTTCTCGGTTTCGCCGTCCGCTCGCCCCTTCCTCCAACCGTTTTCAAGGATTGTGTGTTCTTTCACGACAGGCGGAACGGCCTGCGGGGTATCCCCAGGCTATCCCAGGGCGCTCAGGCCGCGTAATTCGCTGACGACCGCAAGCAGCGCTTCAAGGAATCGATCCATCTGATCCTCGCTGTTCGCCCGCCCCACCGTCACGCGGAGGCTGCCCTGCGCCCAGTCGCGCGGTACCCCCATTGCGGTGAGGACGTGGGAAGGCTCCATGCTACCCGACGAGCATGCGGCGCCGCTGGAGACGCAGAAGCCGCGATCATCGAGGTTGAGCAGCATCACTTCCCCTTCCACGCCGAGGAAGGAGACGTTCGCGTTGTGTGGCAGCCGATGGATCACGCTCCCGTTGACGCGGGTGTCCGGAATCGCATGCGCCGCTTTGAGTATGCGGTCCCGCCACAGCCGCCATTGACTGGCGTCCGATACGAGACGGCTCTCCGCGAGTTCAAGGGCGGCGCCCAGCCCAACAATCCCCGGCACGTTGTAAGTTCCCGAACGTCGGCCTCTCTCCTGCCCGCCTCCTTCCATAAAGGGTTGGATTTTGACGCCTTTGCGGATCCAGAGCGCTCCCGCCCCTTTGGGGCCGTAGATTTTATGGCCGGACAGCGAAAGCAGATCACACTGAAGGGCCTCCACATCCAGCGGGACCTTCCCCACGGACTGCACCGCGTCGGTGTGGAACAGGACGCCTCGATCACGGGTGAGCGCGCCGATCTCCTCAATCGGCTGAATGACCCCGGTTTCGTTATTGGAGTGCATCACGCTGACAAGGACGGTGTCGGGCCGCAGGGCGCTCTTCACATGGTCGGGGTCCACGCGCCCCTCAGAGTTCACGGGGAGGCGGGTCACTTCCCACCCGCGTGTTTCCAGGCGTTCGCAGGGACGCAGGACGGCTTCGTGTTCGATGGCGGAAACGATGAGATGCTTCCCCCTGGCCTCGCGGGCCGTCGCCGCGCCGAATACCGCTTCATTATCGGCTTCGGTCGCTCCGCTGGTAAAGACGATCTCATCGCGATTGGCTCCAAGGAGGGCGGCCACCTGATCGCGGGCGTTCTCCACGGCGTCCTCGGCGAGGCGTCCCATCGAATAGAGCGTGGAGGCGTTCCCATATTCAGTGGTCAGGTACGGCGTCATCGCCTGGAGGACAAGTGGATCAAGGGGTGTGGTGGCGGCGTGGTCGAGATAGACGAGCGTATCAGTCACGGCGAATCTCCGGGGAAGCGGGGTGGCGAGGTCGGCGATTTATGAGGAACGAGTCGGTTCATGGTACCGAGTAAGGTGAGGAGGGCCAAGCCGACAGCCGCCCCGGCGCCCCCGAAACGCTGTCCCTACCGGCGCGCTACAGATCAGGCGGAGGTGTGGCGACAATGGTGGAAGGGAGCTTCAGGCGTGAGGAACCAGGATTTCCGCCGATCCTGGCGCCGCATCTTTACGTCGAGGCCCTGAGGCGGTTATCATTCGGAGGGCGCTTCCACTCCCCTATCCGGCAAAGCCCCTGCGGTTCCCACTACGCGGGAGGACGGCGCCGATCCAGCGAAAGGGAGCGAAGCCCTGGAACCGAGGCGTTCCCCACGCGATTCACCTGCGAGCGCGGCCTTGTGGCGGCTCCTGAAACACCTGATCCTGTCCGCGAGACGGCAGAGGGAGGAATGAACATGGGGAAGGGAGGCCTGGCGCTCCCCCAATATGACGCGCGGCGCACCGCCGGGCGCCACACGGGTACGGTGACGGCGGTGATACCCGCCTACAACGAGGAACACCGCATTCGCGGCGTGGTGGAAGCCGTCAAGCGGTCAGAGGCCGTGGAGCGTCTCATTGTGGTGAGCGACGGTTCCACCGACCGCACCTATGATGTGGTGAAGGATGACCCGGACGTGTTCGCCCTCCAATTGCCGCGCAACCTCGGTAAGGGCGGCGCCATGGTCGCCGGAGCCATGCAGGCGAACACCGACTGGCTCCTATTTTTCGATGCGGACCTGATGGGCCTCAGCCCCAATCACGTCCATGCGCTGTTGCGGCCCGTTCTCACCCGCGAAGCGGACATGGCGGTGGGTATTTTCCAGGGCGGACGGTTCCTCACCGATCTGGCGCAGTGCATCGCGCCTTCCATCACCGGGCAGCGGGTGGTCTCGCGGCGCTTCTTTCTATCGCTGCCGGGCATCACCGATGTGCGCTACGGCGTTGAAATGGCCATTGGCTTTCACGCCCGACGCCAGGGTATGCAGATTCAAAGCGTTGTGCTGGACGGCGTGACGCACCCGCTGAAGGAAGAGAAACTCGGCGCCTTCCAGGGAGGCAAGGCTCGTATGCGAATGTACTACGAAATGGGCAAATATGTCGTTCACGCGAGCCGAACCAATTCGGGCAGCCGGCGCGCCGCCCCCGCCTGGCACGAACGCCCGCCTTATTAATCCCTCTGAATCTTCTTGCTGCGCCTGCGTTCGGCCCGCCGCCCTCTTAAGCGATACCCTATGTCTTCCTCGGCTCGCACGGCGGGACTGATCGTCTTTCTCATCGGCGTGGTCCTGCTGATCATGGTCTTCTTTGTGGCGCGCGCCGAACTGGCTCGTCCGTTGCCGACCGCCGCCGCCGCGATGGGGATGTCGCTGGCGCGCGAGATCGGCCTCCTCTTTTTGATGGGATTCGCCGCGTCCAGCATCGCTGCTCGCGGGTGCCAGATGGTCGCCGCCACACCGCCCCATGCGAGCGTTCTGCCACAGGGACCTGACGCAGCGGAATGACCCCTGTGGCCGCCTGAAAACGCTGGATTGCAGAGGGCGTCAGCGTTGCGTGTGAAGCCAACCCATGATACGATGGAGCCGCCCGGAACGGTTCTCCACGACGCGCCGCCCCGTGAAGCGTGTTTTTCACCGCTTGGTACGGAATACCAAGAACACGGCGCCTTTCCCCTTCCGCCTCCCTTTCGTCGCCGGGTTATCTGGCCTCTCTCCCCGCTGGTTTTCCGCCGCAACCCTTTGTCCGCGCCCTTGACACAAGGCAGAGGGAGCCTGGCCATCACTCCCCTCACCAACGGCTTTCTGCTGATCAAGGTGGGTGGAGTCGGAATCAGCCCCTTCCTACTCTTCTGTCTCCTGGTCGCTCGTCGCATGATTTCTCATCCGCCACTCACTGAAGAGTCATCCCAAAGTTTCACCTCGTTACTGCAACAGGTGGAGCGAGTCTCCCGGCAGCTCCACGCGACTTCCGGCTGGGATGCCCTCCTCTACGCCATCGCGGATGGCTGGCGGAGCCTTTTCCCCTATAGCATCACGCTGGCGCGGGACGCCCAATCCCTCTCCCTTCGGGCGCTCCAAACGCATCATCCCGATCCTCGTATCGCCAATGAACTTTCCGCACGGCTTCAGGTCCGGCCGCTTCAGGCGAATGAGGGACGGATTGGACAGGTCATCTCCGTCGGGCAGCCGTATGGGCCTTCGCAGGAGAATCCGGACCTGATCCCGTTGTCGCTGACACTCAGCGAACAGTGGCGATTGCGGCTCGATTTCATCATTCCGCTCCGTGTGGAGAACGAGACGATGGGCGTTCTTTGCGCCGGCTCCCCGGAGGATGAGGCGCCGCTCCCCTCCGAGTGGTTTCCCATCGCCTGCCTCATCGGGCATTTGGCGGAACATTCGCTGTCTCATGCGCGCCGCGAAGAAGCCCTTCGCGCCGAACAGCGCCGCTTTGCCTCCCAGCGGCGTCTCGAAGAAATCGCCCGCGCCGTCACCCAATCCCTGGAACCCAACACCGTCCTGCAAATGGTTCGGGATGCTGTCGTGGATGCCCTCGGCTTTGATCGCGCGGGGGTGTTCATTGTCGAAAGCGGCACGGGGGCCGTCCGAGGGGTCTGGGGCACCGATATGTCCGGGCGACCGGAGGCCATTCACGATCAGGTCTATTCGCCCGACAACCCGGAATTTTTCGGTCAAATCGTGCGTCGGGATATCCCGTTCCACTTTCAAACCGACGGGGACCAGAGGGTTCACGCCTGTTTCCCCTTTATGGCGAATGACCAGGTGGTCGGCATCCTGGCGGTGGACAACTACATCACGCATCACCCAATAGCCCTTGAAGATGTGGAGCGACTGCGCCCCTTCTGCGATCAGGCCGCCGTCGCCATTCGGAACGCCCGACTGCACGAGCGCATCCTCCACGAAGTGAACGCACTCCACACCCTTCAGGAAATGACCAACGAGGTGCGCGCCACTACCGATCCCCAAACGGTGCTGACCACGCTGGTCCACCGGGCGCGGGAGCTCTGTGGCGCCTCGGAATGTTCCGTCTTCCTCAGGCGCGGCCCCAACGCCCTCGTCTGGTATCGGGGCGCCGCGATGGAGAACCGTCACCTCCTGGCGCTGGAACGAGGCGATTCGCCTGTGCTGGAGCGCGATGTGGCCCCCGTGGCGTTTCAGTGCCTCGACCAGCGGACGCCGGTGCTGCTGAACGGCCCCAATGACCCCCGCCTGACCGCCGTGGAAACCGAGTGGATGCGCTCCCAGGGCATGGAAACCGCACTGGGACTACCCCTCTACGCCGGAGCGGAACTGTATGGCATCCTCATCCTCTTTCACAGGGATGCCCCCCGTCCGTTCACCGACGAGGAAATCGCGCTCCTTCAGAGTTTGACGGACCAGGGCGCGGTGGCGCTTCAGAAGGCCCGCCTCCTCTCCGAAACCGAGGAAGCGCTGGAACGGGCCAACGATATCAATCTCAACCTGCGTCGCGCTTTCGTGCCCCATCTGCCGCTTCACGCCGCCCAACTCGACATCGGCCACCGCTTTGAACCCGCCGCCCGGCAAATCCGACTCGGCGGCGACTTCTATGATCTGTTCGGCCTGGGGCGCTCCCGCTACGGCATCATCATGGGGGATGTGGCGGGGCATGGTCTGGACGCCGCCGTGCAAACCGCCGCCGCGAAGTACCTCCTCCGCGCCTTCGCCGAGCGGAGTCGGAGCACGGCCACCGCCATGAAACGCCTCAATCTGGCGCTACTACAGCAATTCGACGCCCCCTCCTTCGCATCGCTCTTTTACGGAATTCTCGACACGCAGGCGGGAACGCTCACCTACACCAACGCCGGACACGAGCTGCCTCACCTCATGCTGCCAAACGACGCGGCGGCGGACGATCCCCACGCGGAACGGTTCCGGTTCTCGCTGCTCACGGAGTCGGACCCGGTGCTGGCGGTGCAGGCGGACGTGGCGTATCATTCCCATCAGGTCCCCTTCCCGGTCGGCGCTCGATTGGCGCTGTACACTGACGGCGTTACCGAAGCGCGACGCGACGGGGAATTCCTCCTCTCCGAAGGGGTAACGGCGTTCCTTCGCGCATCAGCCCGTCTCTCGTCGCAGGGGATGGCGGATGCTGTGTGGGAGAGGACGCGCGAGTTTTGCGGACATCCTCACGACGATGTGGCCATTCTCGTGCTGCACCGAAACGCATAGCCTGGGGAGGTGAGGCCGTCTAAAGGCGTCCTCTGAAAACTCAGTGCAACCCTTCGGCGCCCACACCGTCTGATCCATATACGCCCCCGCGAATCACGCTTTCGCGGTTGACGGCGCGTTAGGGATGTCGAACGGGCAGCGATCCGGATTGAGGTCGCCCAGTGGACTCCGGGATAGCGCGTTTCCATCTAGATGCGGATGAATGCCCGCCGCCACGAACGCTTAGGCCAGGCTTAACCGCATCTTCACCCGTCTCCCACCGGGGCCTCTTATACTGAACCATGACTTCTGAACGTGAACGGACCCTAAATCCGTCTGAACCGCGCCAGGAGCGCCACTCTCCTATTAACGGGAGCCACTGTGCCCCTCCGGGAGTCCCCTGAACGGGGCAAGCCGCCCCAATCTCACGAGAACCGTCGTGAGACCCCACGACAAGAATCGTGGAGAAAGTACCTTTTATGAGTCGCCAGGAAGACCTGCGCCGACAAATGTCGGAGGTCATTCAAAAGTACCTGCAACTGGATAGCGCGCTGAGACTGGCGGAAGGTAACCACTTCCGTGTTTCGTTGTTTGGATCGGCGCGAATCCAGCCCCATGACCAGATTTACCAAACGGTGTATGAAGTCGCGCGGCAATTGGCCCTGCGCGGCATGGACATCGTGACGGGGGGCGGCCCCGGCCTGATGGAAGCCGCCAACCGGGCTGTCCGCGAGGCGCACGTGAAGCGCGTCTGGTCCTATGGCCTGCCACTGGACATCCCCGGCATTAACGAAGCGCCGAACCCACACCTCGACATCAAGAGCATGCACCAGCGCTTTTCCTCTCGCCTCGACGAGTTCATGCGCCTCTCTGAAGCCGTGATCGTCGCCCCTGGCGGCATCGGCACCGCCCTCGAACTCTTCTACGTCTGGCAACTCCTGCAACTCTCGATGGTGGAACCGCGCCCGGTCATCCTCCTGGGCCGCGAGTACTGGTCCGGCCTGCTGGACTGGCTGCGCGAGACCGTGCTGGAGCGGCAGCTCATCAATCCGAAGGATTTGAACTTCGTGACGGTGGTGGATACCCCGGAAGAAGCCCTGGCCATCATTGAGCCGGTCTTCGAGGCGTTTCGGGAGAAGCGGCGCAGCGAGCGCTCATCCTCGCGCAACGGGAAAGCGCCAGCCGAACGCGAGGTTCCCTCCCCCGCGCTCCCGACCGAACCGACCCCAGTCGCCGCCCAGGTCGCGACTGAGGCCCTGACTGGAGCGCTGCCCCTGAGCGCCAATGGAGTGAAGATTGCCGCCTCCCCTGCCGGCGCTCCACCCCATCGAACGCTGCCCGCTCCTGTCCCCCCCGGCCCTTCCCCCCGTTCCTCGGCGCGCCCCGGTGGTTCTCAACGCCGCCGCCGCCTCGCCGCGAGACGCGCCTGATGGGTCTGATGAAACTCGCGTCTAAATCCGGGATACTCCTCATTCTGGGAGGAGCGCTCGCCGGGGCGGGGTGTCATCGCCGGGAGCCAATTGTCCTGAAACTCGTCGATGCGCCCGCTCTCCGTTTGAAATCCGAACACGTATGGCCGCCTCCTCATCCCTCAATCCGAAAGAAGCGAAAGGCGCCGATTCCGCGCCTCACGTCGCCGAAAGTGCGGCTCTTCCCAATCGATGAACCGGACGGGGCTACCGCCACAGGTTCCCTTCATTAGGGAGACGGGCGGTTGAAAACGCCGCAAAACCCACACAAAAAAATGCGGCGGGGGGTTTTGGGGTGGCGCATAGTCGGTATTAGGCCGTCGCCCACTTCGTGAAGTGGTTGCAGCG
>JBBRGS010000192.1:0-7347 GCA_038240635.1 Armatimonadota bacterium | reverse complement strand
GGCCGCAACCCGCGCCGCCTGACGCCGAGAGAGTGCGCCCGGCTGATGGGCTTCCCGGACGAGTTGCCCATCGTGGTCTCGGATACGCAGGCGTACCGGCAGTTTGGCAACAGCCTTTGCCCACTGATTGTGGAAGCGATTGCGCGCCAGGTGACGCCGCTGCTGTTTTCACCCGTCACACAGGACGAACCTCAGACCGCCAGAGTCTGATGCGCCGCGCTCCGGTTCATCCACGGGAATTTTGGGGTACACTCCTCACGGTGGAAGACTTTCTGGGGGAGGCGCGGCGAAAGGTGGAGCATGGCGGACGTTCACACCCCTGAACAACGGCGCCGGAACATGGCCGCCATTCGGGGACGCGACACCCAACCCGAAATGACGGTGCGTCGTATGCTGCACCGCATGGGGTATCGGTATCGCCTGCACCGGAAGGACCTGCCGGGCCGCCCCGACCTGGTGTTCCCAGGGCGACGGAAGATCATCGAGGTGCGCGGTTGCTACTGGCACATGCACGATTGCCCCTGGGGCCGCGTGACGCCGAAGACCCACGCCGAACTTTGGCAGTCGAAACGCACGGCCACCGTGACGCGCGACGAACGCAACCTGCGGGAACTGGAACGCTCCGGCTGGGCGATTCAGGTTGTCTGGGAATGTGAAACGAGAGACAAAGAGGCCCTCCGAATGAGGCTGGTCGCCTTCCTGGAACCCCCTCCGACGCCCACCCTAGCGCGCTCAACCGAAGAGGAGACGTTATGAACCGTTACACCCGACGCGAATTTCTCCGTGACTCCGCCCGGCTGGCGGGAGGCGTCACATGGGTCGGATTGTCGCTGGAGGCAGCGGCCAAAAAGGCGGTTCGCTCCGGCACGCCACCCGCGAAACTGCCCCAGCGCCCCTTTGGCCGCTCTGGAGTGAAGGTTCCCCTCCTCGGCTTCGGTCTGGCGCCTCTCGGCAGCGACGCCAGCTCTCCCCTCATGGTGACGGCTCTCCTGAACCATGCTCTGGATCGAGGCGTGACGTACTTCGATGTGTCACCCGATTATGGCGCAGCGGAAGACAAGCTCCGGCCTGTCCTCGCCCAACGCCGCGACGAAGTCTTCCTTGTCACCAAAGTCAATCCCGGCGACCCGACCCGCGCCGGGGTTCAGCGCCAACTCGAACGCAGTCTGAAGCGCATGGGGACTGATCATGTGGACGCAGCGCACATCCACAACCTGGGCGACTTCGAGATGGAAACGCTGTTTGCACCCGATGGCGCCGTCGCCGGCCTGAAAGAAGCGCGTCAACGGGGCCTTCTGCGCTTTATCGGCGTGAGCGGGCACATGCGGCCTCATCGGTTCCATACGGCTCTGGACACCGGCGAGTTTGATCTGGCGATGATGGCTCTCAACTTCGCGGATCGGCATCGCTACGATTTTGAAGGCCTGGCGCTGCCCGTCGCGCAGAAGCATGGCGTGGCGGTCGTGGCGATGAAGGTTCTGGGCGGCGCGAGGAACTGGGCCTACAACGGCGCGACTCCCGGCTGTTTCGCGGCGTATCATAAGCGCGCTATCCGCTACTCGCTCGCGCTGCCGGGAGTCTGCGCGGCGGTCATCGGGTTCAGTAATGAGGCGGAACTGGACGCGGCGGTGGAGGTGGCGAAGGCGTACAAGCCCCTCCCGAAGGAGGAGCGCGACGCCCTGCTGGCCGAAGGGATGCGCCTCTCCGACGCGCGCGGCCTCTATTACGGCTCCCTCACCGGGTAAGGCCGCCGCGCGGGATGACGGCAACTTCCGACCTACCCGGTCTCCCGGCCCACGATGATCTGAAGGATCGCCACCGCGTCCGCCACGGTAATTCTCCCGTCCCCGCCTTTGGGGGGCGCCAGGTCCCCTCGCGCCACCTGCTCCGGGGTGAGAGTGATCAGGTGGACGCTGGCCTGAAGCGCCAGCATGGCGTCCTGAACATTCGTCATTTCGTCCCCGTTCAGGTCGCCCGGCGGGTTTTTATGGAGAACGTGGATGGAGACGGTGGCGGGGGCGCTCTTCGCCTGCCCGTCGCTGGCGGTGTACGTGAAGGAGTCGTCCCCGGTGACGCCCGGATTGGGCGTGTAGGTCAGCGCCGGGAGCTTGCCGGACAAGCTGCCCAGGGTGGGCGAGGTCGCCACGGCCCAGGTCAGCGGATCGCCATCAGGGTCCGCGCCGGAGAGGAGGAACTCCAATTCGACATCGCGCGGCGTGTCCAGCGCCAGGTCCTGGGCGACAGGCGGATGGTTGGGCAGGAGGGCGGGAATGAGTTGCGTGCGGGGGATGATCCCCTTGGGCAGGGATGGACTGCTCCAGAGCAGGCGAGCGATGGCGCCCCCGCCGTTCTCGTAGTACTCCATCCGAATCGGGACCTCTTTCCCGGCCTCCAGGGGGAGGTTCCCGCTCCACTCAGTGGTCCCCTGATCCACCCATTTATCCACCAGCAATTGCCCGTTCACCTGGAGGCGCACGCCGTCATCGGTTTGGGTGTAAAAGGTGTACGTCTCGGTGAGTTGCGGCATGAGGTAGCCGGTCCACCGCACGCTGAAGTTGTCGGCGCCGATGGACGGCATGGGAGCGCCGCCGCCCCAGTCGAAGTTGACGACGCTGTCGGTGCGCGGGGTCCCCGTTCCCGACAAATTGCGGTTGTTAAAATAGACACCCTGTAGCCCGGTTCCGGCGCCGAGCGAGAGAATGGTGAGCGCGACCGTGACCGGCGCTCCGTCATGCGCGCCGTCGCTGGCGAGATAGGTGAAGGTGTCCTTGCCGGTGTAGCCCGTTTCCGGTGTATAGATGAGGCGAGGCGCCGAGCCGCTGAGGGCGCCATGCGTCGGCCCCTCCAGGACGCGGAAGCTGACCTCCTCCCCATCGGGGTCGAAAGCGCTCAGGAGCGCTCCCACGGCCCGGTTCATGGGCGTCACCAGGCGCAGCGGCTGGGCGCGCGGGGGGCGGTTCGCCGCCGTATAGAGCTGGCTTTGCGGAACCCCGTCCTCGCGCGTGCCGGGGCCGCTCCAGAGGAGTTTGATCTTCGGGACACCGGTGTCGCTGAAATACTCCAGCGTGATGGGGACCTTCTCATGGGCCGTCAGGGGCAGGTGGCCGGTCCAGGTCCGCGAGCCGCTGTCCTTCCACTGGTCCACGATCAGTTGATCCTTCACCCGGAGCCGCACGCCGCCGTCCACCACCAGTTTGAAGCGAGTGTCTTCGGTTCGCAGCGCCTGGATCAGTCCCGTCCACCGCACGCTGAAGGAGGTCGGCTCAATGCCGGGGGCGGGAGGTCCCCATAGGCCATCCAGCGCGATCCAGGGGTCCACGCGGGAGACCGCATCGCCGGTGAAGTCGGTGGTGTTGAAGTAGGCTGCGTTGAGGCCGTCGCCGGAGCCGCTCACGGCGGTCCCCAGCAGATTCCCGCTCTCCACCGGCGGCTGGGTGAGGCGCTGCTCCGTAAAGAAGGCGCTGGCGTTCAGCGTCTCCATGTCCGACGGCAAAAAGCGGGTGACGGGATAAGGGATATACCCCAGGTACATCAGGGACTGGCAGGTGGGGGATGCGTCCTGCGCCTCGTGGCTGTCGCACACCGCTGGGTGAGGCAGCCCGAAGGCATGGCCGAGTTCGTGGCCCAGCCCCCCGACCCAGCGCGACATTCGCGGCTCAGCCGGGACCTTGCCGATCAGCCCCATCAGGTCGTGTTGCGGCAGCGTTGAAACGCCGGAGGTTCCCGCTCCGCCAATCTGACCGGACTGCGGCTCCGCGTCAATGTAGAAGATCCAGCGATTGAGGGGATCGTTGAACCCGGCGTTCTTCGCCGCGAACCCGTCCGCGATCACGTTGTTCCAGAACCAGAGGCTGAAGTCGCCGCTGGCGTGGGACCCGTAGTAGCTGGACGGATGGATGGTTTTAACGACCTCCACCACCGGATCGTTCAGCGTGAACGTCTTCCCCTCCATCTGCACCCAGTACCACCGCTGCAGGTGCCGGATGGCGTTCTCCATCGCCTGCATATAGTCCGCCCGCTCGGTTTTATCGGAGGGAATGAGATAGATGATGCGAACCTTCGAGGGGTTGGTCGTCTGTGCGCGAACCGCCTGGAGGGGCAGCAAAAGGCTCAGGCACAGACACAGGGCCGGAATGGCGGCGCGGAGCGGTGGGCGGGAGGCGGGAAACAACGGCATAACGCGGTCCTTTGGCAAAGCGCGAACAACGGAAAGGGATGCGAGTTTCGGAGGCGAAGCACTCGTCAGGCGCGACCGGCTCACCCGGCGAACCCATTATCGCGGGCGCGGCGGATTACGCTACCGGCAGGCATCGGTGACGCTCACACTCTCCTTTACCACTCATCGGACGCTCCGCTAACACATCAGTCCAGTGGCTCTTCGTCAGCGCCTGTCGCCCTCACTCCTCCATCTCGGAAGGATTCAGCCCGACCGCCATCACGCTGCACGCCACTACCGCGTCCAGACCCAATTGCGCCGCTTTGACGAGCAGTTCCTCGCTTTCCGCGCCGGGGTTCACATACACCTTCCGCGTCCCTTTGGCCGCCAGCTCCTTCAGCAACCCCATACCGATGGAAGGGCGCACATACAACGTCGCTTCATCCACGGGACCAGGGATGTCGGAGACGCGGGCGAAGGTCTTTATTCCTTCTACCTCGTCTTCGTTCGGGTTGACGGGGTAGACGATGTAGCCGCGCTGGGTCCACGCTCGCACGGCCTTGTTGGAGTACCGGCGGCGGTCTCGGTTGGCGCCAATCACGGCCATAGTCGGAGAATTCATAGAGAGACGCCTTTCCCGGAGAATCGCCGGACGCGCCGCACACCGAGCGCATCGCCGCACACCGAGCGCATCGCCGCACACCGAGCGCGACACCTTCCTGAAACTCGCGGCCCTACTCCAGTTGAGTCTCCAGGCTGTATTCGAGGTAGGCGATATTCTCCCAGGGGATGACGACCAGCACGGCTTCCTGACGGACTTCCACGGCCTCCATACGCCCCATGGCGCTGTGGAGCACCTTCACCTCGCCATAATGCTCCGAAAAGCCGCTTTGCAACTGACGCAGGTAAACGGTGCCGGGCGCGTACTCTTCCAATTCCATGAGTCCTCCACCAAATGCAGCGGCGCGGGCGCCTGGGACGTGGTCCTGACGGCGCCTGTCGGACTTAGTTTAGCAAGCCTGCCGCGCTTCGGGGAACGGCCCGGCCAGGTCCTGTTCCTTTCGCTCAAGGGAAGGCGGCCGCTCGTTGGGAATTTAGGGCATCAGGAAGGCTGACAACCAGGCCGCGACCCTTTCCTCGGAGTGGAACGGCGCGGACCCACCAGCAACAACGGCTGTCCGCACCGACACACCAGCAACGCCTGTTCCCGTTCCTCCGAGGTGATAAGGCTGCGTCGGCCACACATCAGGCACAGCACACTATTGCGCCGTCGCGCGCGAGGAATAAACACGCCGCCTCCGCGCATGCAGCGAAGCCGCCACACCCCGATGAACCCCAGCAGCAGGCCCACGAGCAAGCCCCACGCCGCATAGGAATGGACAATCAGCTGATGCATGGAACACTCCACGTCTCTTTCGTCACTCTTCAGCGTCGGCTCGAAGACTGATGAAGACGCTGCCCTGCGACGACGCTCAAGGTGAACAGGTCAATACGGGAAGGCGCCTCCGGTGGGCAGGTTCTTCCTCTACTCATGATATGCCCGTTTTGGTCAAACGCCAAAACTCCGCTTCCGGCGCGCTTTGGCCTGGGTTGGTCCACTGCCCCCTCGGCGGCTACAATGGGGCCATATCCATCCATGAGCCGGTCGCCGCCAACGCCTCTACCTGCGTCCCGGCTGGCTTTGTCATGCACATCTTCGGGGGAATTGCCGCATGAATCGCAAAATGGAAGAGATCTTCTTCCAAAACTATCTCCAGTTCTTCCGACTCGCTGAGGAGCGGCGCCGCTGGAACATGGACAAAAGCATCCCCTGGGACCAGGTGAACCCCAACGCCAGCGACCTCCTCGCCGACATCATCGAGACGTTCAGCTGGGTGGAAGCCTTTTTGCCCGATTACACCAGCAGCATCCTCCAGTGCGTGCGCCGGAGCCGGGGCCGCGCGTGGTTCAGCGCCAACTGGGGCTATGAGGAGAGCAAACACTCCCTGACGCTGGAGCAGTGGCTTCTCCGCACCGGCAAGCGCAAGGAAGGCGAGGTGGACGAGAATTACCTGAAGAATTCCGCCCGCGAGTGGCACCTTCCCTTCGACCACCCGCGCCAGATGATCATCTACACCATGGCCCAGGAACTGGCGACGTGGGTCAACTACATGAACCTCAAACAACTGGCCGAGAAGGAAGGCGACATGGCCCTCGTCCGGGCGCTCCACCTCATCGCCGCCGACGAACGGTGCCATTACGACTTCTTCCGCAAGGGCGTGAAAGTCTTCCTCCACTACGAGCCGCGCGACACCGTGGACGACGTGAAGCGCGTCTTCGAGAATTTCCATATGCCCGCCAAATACGAGTTGGAAGATTACGAGGCCCGCTCCGAGCGCATCGCCCGCGCCGGGATTTACGGCCCCCGCGACTACATCAAGCGCGTCCGCGACCCAATCCTGGCGGACCTGGGCCTCACGAAGGACGACATCAAATAATCCTCCTCTCCCTGCCCCGGACATCTCCGGCGCACCCCTGGCGGCCTTCCGGCGGGGGCGTTCCTCAACCTCAGGCGATGGACGGCTCCGGACGCCTTTGTTTAGCCCCCCAAAGCGGCGGGTATCATTTGTTGCGAGAGTGACGCCCCGTTGCTCCTGCACACAAGCGTCAACAACAGAGACACGCCCTTTTGGAGAAGCCCGGTTCCGCTCGAAACAATTGTTCATCGGGGTTGCCATACCTAACTGGTGTTCTGAGCAGTGTGTCCTCCTCCGCTGTTCATAGTGAAAACAACACGCTTTCCCCGATTACGTCGGGGCTACCGTTTGTAACTGGAGGTTCCATATGAGTCCTGTCATCCGTGAAGTGGACACCACCGGCGAATCGACCGCGTGGGGAACGATGGTCATCGTCCTGGTCGTGCTGCTGGTGCTGCTGGCGGTCGGCTACTTTGCATGGTATCAACCGCGCCAGACTACCGTCATCTCTGACCCCACTCCCCACAATACGACGGTCGTGGTGCCCGGCCAAACTCCCGCCCCCGCCCCTCCCGGACCCTCAACCACCAATACCACCATCGTGACGCCCAGCCCCTCCGCATCTCCTGGACCTGCCGGACCTGCTGGCGCTCCCGGACCCGCTGGCGCTCCCGGACCCGCTGGCGCTCCTGCCGCTACCCCCGCCCCCAGCGGCGCGAGCGGTTCCGACAGCGG
>JBBRGS010000191.1:0-7360 GCA_038240635.1 Armatimonadota bacterium | reverse complement strand
GTGAATCCCGGCGACAACCCCACCGCTGTCCCGCGCGGCGTCGCCACCGCCCAAAGCGTCAGCGCGAGGAGAATTCCCACCCCGCGCGGGAGCATCCGTCTCGCCGTTCGTCGCTCACTCTGTCGCTGATCGGCGCTCCAGCCCGTCATCACTCATTCCCCCGTCGGCGTCCGCCGTCTCATCCGGCGATGCACACTGCTTCGGGAGAAACTCTGCAATAATCGTGCCCGATGTCAGATGACTTCCAGGCCATTGATGTCCGGCAGAGCGGGGAAGGGGCCGTGCGGCTCCCGTTGATACCAGAACGCCGTGGAGGCGATGTCGTCCTGAAGCGGCAGATAGCGCCCGCCTGACCGCCAGCCGAGCGCCTGAATCGTCACGCGGAGGTCCTCCTCAAAGCGAATCGGGTCCATGATGTGCCAGCGGTACATCCCGAATCGCTGCTGGCTCTGGTAGAGGCCATCCGGCTTGATGACCTGCGGCATCCCCAGAAACGGCGTGGAAAAGACACCATACTGGCCCTGCGGAAACTCGAAGTTCCACGCCCCCCCAAAGTAATCCTCGGTGCCGGTGCCGCAGAGGGTGGGGAACTCGTCATCGCCGTCCATGTAGAACTTGATCTCCCCCTCGCCCCACCAGCCGGTGTTGTTCACGCCCCACGCGATATACGTCCCGACGTAATGGCCCTGGCCGCTCACGTCGTCCAGCAGGGTGTGGACCTTCTGATACGGCAGCGGGTTGCTGCGCCGGAACTGCGCGTGGAGGTACGCCGTGTCGTCCGGCACGTCGGTGAGGGCGTAGTCAATCTGATAATAGTAGCCGCCGATCTCCTCGTCCGCGAGATTCTCCAGCGTGATGCGGGCTGACCGGCGGAACGGCATCGGCCAGTACGAGTTGAACGCGCCCGCCGGGTTGACCGCGATGGGCAGCGAGACGATGTTGCACCGCTGGCCCCAGCCGTTGCAGAAGAAGTCGCCGAGCGGCGTTTCGATGGAAGGCGTCTCTTCGCCGTCCCAGTAGACGCGCAGGATGAGCGGGCGCCACCGACGCGGCTCCACGGTGTTCCAGATGTGCTGAATCACGCCTGGCCCCTGAATGTCGGCGAGGGTGACGGTGGCGCGGGCAGGGATGCGGATGGAGGGCGACACCTTCCAGCCCTGGCCGAGCTCGCGGGCGCACCCGGCGCCGGTCCCTTCGGTGGCTTTGCCCGCCTGACCCTTTTCGCCGGTGAAGTTTTCCGCGCTGATGGAGCGGGTTTTCGCGTGAGACAGTCGCGCGATGCCGCCCAGTCCCATAGTTAAGCCGTTGAAGCCGTCCATGTTCGCCTCCGTGTCCGTCTTGAGCGCCGTTGCGATCCGTGGAGTTCGGCCTGATGAAGGCCCTTTCACCGTTTCGAGGCCATGATCGCGTTTCCTTGAGGCGGATCGGGCGGATCGTCTTCCTCGCGGCGCCAGGTGGAATCTTCACAACAGACCCCTCTCGTCGCGAGCATGGCGGAACGCCTGATTGCCCTCTCTGTTGTGTCCTTCCGCCTGCCGAAGCAACAATGGACCTGGCGGGACCTGAATCCTCATCGGTCCGCCAAAAGGAGGCGATCCCGTGGCTGAACCGTCTGTCCCCCGACTCACGTCGCTCTCGCACGGCGCCGGGTGAGCCTCTAAACTCGGCCCCGCCGACCTGGCGCAGGTCCTGCGTCAGCTGCCCCCCGTCACCGATCCTCATGTGTTGATTGGCGCCGCCACCTCGGACGACGCGGCCGTCTATCGCCTCAACGACGACCTGGCGATGGTCCTCACCGTGGATTTTTTTACGCCGGTGGTGGACAATCCGTTCGACTTCGGCCGCATCGCCGCCGCCAACTCGCTTTCGGACTTGTACGCCATGGGCGCACGGCCCGTCCTCGCCCTCAATCTGGTGGGGTTCCCCTCCCGTACGCTGCCGATGGACCTCCTCGGCGAGATCCTGCGCGGGGGCGCCGCCATCGCCTCCGAAGCCGGGTGCGCGATTCTCGGCGGCCACAGTATTGACGACGCCGAGCCGAAGTATGGCCTGGTCTGCGTCGGTTTCGCTCACCCGTCGAGGATCACGCCGAACGTCGGCGCGCGGCCCGGCGACCGCCTCCTGCTGACCAAGCCGCTGGGCATCGGCATCCTCGCCACGGCGATCAAGCGCGATCTCGCCACCCCGGAGCAAATTGAGGCGGCGGTCCACTCCATGACCACGCTCAACGCGGCGGCCTCGGAGGCCATTCAATCGTTCGCGGGGCCCAAGGGCGCCTCGCCGGTTCACGCCGTCACCGATGTCACCGGGTTTGGGCTACTGGGCCACCTTCACGAAATGACTTCCGGGAGCGAAGTCGGCGCGCGCCTCTTCGCCGAGCGGGTTCCCCTGCTGCCCGGCGTCCTGGACCTGGCGACGCGCGACGTCATACCCGGCGGAACCCGTCGCAACGCCGACTGGCTGGGTGACACCGTGCGGTGGGACGACAAGGTGTCGGAGCCGCTCCGATGGGCGCTGTACGACGCGCAGACCTCCGGCGGCCTGATCATCAGCGTGGCCCCGGACGTCGCGGACGCCCTGACACGGGAGCTGCGGAGGAACCACACCCTCGCGGTGGCGGACATCGGGGAGATCACGCCGGAGGCCGGTATCACCTACATCGGCTGCTGACCCGCTCACTTGCATCAGACGTTCCCTCTCCATAATATATTTAGACTGGATTGGGTTCCGTCATGCGCCGGAAGGACAGCGCCTCACAAAGTCGTCTGCATTCCCTGCTGGCTCGATATGACTGGCTCTGAAATTAAGCCGCTCCAAGGGGGGGGTATCCAATCTCAGGTCAGAACAGAGGACCGCCCCATCATGGTGGACGCCTGGCCGAGAGCGGCTGTGATTGTCCGGAGGCCGCTGCGGCTTGAGGAGTATCGGGGAGAGTCACCGTGAGGGCCGTTCCTTTAATATGCTACCATTGCCATTCCGCTCTTTTGAATGCGGACTTTTGCCCCTGGTGCAAGCGGCGTCAGGTCACCCAATGCGCCCAATGCCGCGCCGCTTACCGCAAGGAGCAAGGCGCGTGCCCGGAGTGTGGAACTCCCCGACGGCGCTCTCAGAGTCATCGCCGCCCAACGAAGACGGCCTCTCCGGCGTCCCCGTTCGGTTCAGCCTCTCCCTCGTCGTCGTCCCCGGAGTCGAGCGGAGGGGACACAACGCATTCGCATGCACATCGGAAGCGACACCGCCCCCCCTGGTGGAAGGAAATCCTTCAGCGGCTGACGTTCTCCTTCTCCGCTCCGCATTGGAAGCCGGTTCAGTGGCTGACACTGGGGTTGTTACGCCGCTGCTGGCGCTGTCGCACATGGCAACCTGTCACTCGCTTCACCCGGAAGGACAGCGCCGGCGCGACTCGCATCTCCGGGACGTGCAGGAGCTGCCAGATCAGTTTTCCGCCGTCGATGCACGGCGATGTCATTGAGGGCGATTAGCCCTGCGGCTGGAGCGGCGTCCGCCGGGCTACTCGGATTTCGGAGGAAGAAAGTCGCGGGCGTGATCGAGTATCAGATCGCTCATGGCGCGCTTGGAGGTCAGCGGCATATCCACTCGCGTCCCGCGTCGGTCAAAGAGTGTCGCCGCGTTGGTTTCCCCCGCGAACCCGGCGCCCGGCTCGTTCAGGCGATTGAGAACGATCAGGTCCAGCTTTTTGCGCTGTAGTTTCTCCTGGGCGTGGACTTCCGCGTCATCGGTTTCGGCGGCGAATCCGACGAGGACCTGCCCCTCCCGCCGCCGCGCGCCCATCTCCGCGAGGATGTCCGGCGTGCGACGCAGCCGCAGGGTGAGGTCGTCGTCGCCTTTCTTCATCTTATGCTCGGAGCGCTCCAGCGGGGCGTAGTCCGACACGGCGGCGGCGGCGATCACGAGGTCGGCGTCGGGGTAGCGGGCGAGGGCGGCCTGGGCCATCTCGTCGGCGCTGACGACATCAATGCGCTCCACCCCATGCGGCGTGGGGAGTTCCGACGGCCCGGCGATGAGACATACGGTCGCCCCCCGCTCCGCCGCCATCGCTGCGAGGGCGAATCCCATCCGCCCGGTGGACGGATTGGAGAGGTAACGCACAGGGTCAAAGTGTTCGCGGGTGGGACCGGCGGTCACGAGAACGCGCGTCCCGATCAGGTCTTTTCGGCGGGCAAAGTGAGCGGCTACGGCATTGGCAAGGTCATCGGGTTCGGGGAGGCGGCCCCGGCCCACGTCGCCGCACGCCATTTCGCCCTCGCCGGATTGCAGGACGCGCACGCCCCGGCTTTCGAGCGTCCTCAGGTTGGCCTGAGTCGCCGGGTGAGCGAGCATCTGCGGGTTCATGGCGGGGGCGACCCAGACCGGTGCGCGGGTGGCGAGGGCGGCGGCGGTCAGCAGGTCGTCGGCCATCCCGGCGGCCAGCCGCGCGAGAGTGTGAGCGGTCGCCGGAGCGATGAGGAACAGATCGGCGGTGCGGGCGACCTCGATATGGGCCATCGCCCCTTCGGCCTGTTCGTCCCACGGATCGGTTCCCACGGGATGGCCGGACAGCGCCTGAAAGGTGAGCGGCGTGACGAAGCGGGTGGCGTTGGCGGTCATGACGACGCGGGTCTCGAAGCCGCGCCGGATCAGCGCCCGCGTGAGTTCCGCCGCCTTGTACGCCGCAATGCCCCCGCACACGCCGAGGAGGATGCTTTTGGATGCTGGTGAATTCAAGAGGTCCTCAGGTTAAGCAAAACTTCCATCAGTCGGTGTTCAAACGTCTGAAACGCAGGGAGAGTTCGGAGGGGTACCAAAGTGTGGAGATATTCCCCTACCCACCGGGAACACGAGGCTGGGTTAAAGTGAGAGCGGCGGTTCCGTCCAAGGCCACTCGCTGTAGTCAATGCTTCGTTGAGTGTCAGTTTGGGGTCCGGCAGGTTTTCCAGGTTACGAAGCGGAGGTAGCAGTAAAGGCATGGTCCCTCGCGGATTGCCTGCCGCTCGCCGGATCGCGGCCTCCTCGACCAGCAGCCATGCCTCCTGCATACGAACGGGGATGACAGCGATCCAGCGGGCCTCCAGAGGTTCTGTTAACGCCTCAACGGCTTCCTCGATCTCCTTATCTCGCTTGATTAGGGGTTCCCGTTCCGCATCCCGATGAACAAAGAGCAAATCACATGGATAGAGCTGAAGTGCAGCCAGGATGCGCTGGGGCAAGGTTTTGGGAGGTTTTGGAAGGCGCTGCAGGTTCGCCCATTGCGGCTCAATGGTTACATGAGGCATCTGTTCTTCCAGAACTCGCGTAATGATCGGCATAAGCGCCTGATCTGAGACACCGTCGGACAGAAGGGTGTAACAAATCATCTCGACTACGGTTCCTTGTTCTCAGCCATCAAGGGCAGCATGAACTGGAACTCTTCCCGATCCATCAGCCGTCGAGATGACGATTGGGAGGAGCCATTTCGGCGATCCGCCTCTCTGGGGAATATAGGATTGAGGTAATCGAGAAAATGTCCCGGGGAGGACACCAGCAAGGTTTCGTCCGGGGAGAGATTTACCGTGCGCCACGTATTGGCTGCCGACGTGAATCGGACCTGGGGTATCCTGCCGGAAGGGCCTGCCACCCGCACGACTTTCGCAAGCAACAGATCGTCACCCGATACCTGAGCCACCACGGCCGGGGAATGGGTATTGACGAGGATCTGCCGGAGAGGATTATCCAGTCCCACAGGCAGGGTCGTATCGGTGGCCAGATCAAAGAGCAGATTAAGCATGGCGGGTATTCGGGCCGGATGCAGACCATTTTCCGGCTCCTCCAGGCACAACAGTCCCGTTGCCTCCCGGTCCAGCACAATGACCGCCAAAGCCAGAAAACGGAGGGTGCCGTCCGAGAGGGAGCGGGCGGGATAGGTCACCCCGTCCCGTGTGGTGACCTGGAGGGTGAATAGTTGACGCTTTTCGTCCCGGTCCACGTTGACCTGCTCCACATCGTCGAGAAGGTCCCTTAGTCGGTCAGCCACCTGATCGTAGACATCGGGAGAGGTTTCCCCGGAAGGATCGGAGGAGCCACGTGGGTGGTTCATCCGATACAGCGTCCGGGGCAGATGGGAGCCGTCCGATGTCAGGGACGCAGGCGCCATAAACTCATCGGGTTCCCGCATGGCTGACGGCTCCAGGTGCAACAGCCGCCATGAGAGCATCTCCTTCTTCGTCAGGAGAGCCGTGGGCGCTTCCGCCGCGTTGGTGGAGGAAAGAATGGTGCGTTTCATTCCCTCCGCGCGATACTTTAACGGCCTTCCTCGACTCCCCCCATCCTGGTGCAGCCGAACCTCCGGCCCCCCATCCGGGGCGCCTTCTTCCGTGGAGATGAATGAACTCGAACGTCGTCCCGTAATGACTGAGTCCCGCCAGGGCTTCTTGTGAGGGAACATCAGGTTCCGTTTCGCTTCAGTCACCCGAAGCGGGGTCAGTTCTTCTCTTAGGATGCGCAGCTCTCCTGGATCGTCGGCGCGGCTGCCGGAGATGAAACCAATCTCCAATTCATAGCGGAGAAAGGTGATGCTGGCTTCCGCCTCCTGGCCGAGATCATCCGATCCCAGCGGCGGGATGATCATCTCGGCGCCAAAACTCATTCGGGTGTCATACCCGTCTACACTTCGATAGAACAAGCTGCGTACATCGGCGCTGCGCTCTCCACTCCCCCGAACGGTCATGGCGGCCTCCAGCAACGGTAGATGAGCCAGCGCGCTCAGGAACTGAATGGCGTCAAACAGGTTGGACTTACCGACGCCATTCGCGCCCGCAATGCAGGTGAACGGCCCGAACCGAACATCCACATCCACCAGGTTCTTAAACCCCGAAACCTTCAGGCGGGTCAGCATCCGCTCTCCCCTTCATCCTCGCGTCGCCTACATCCGCTCCGGGCAGTCGATGCCCAGCAGGTCCAGGCCACCGCGCAGGGTCGTCGCCACCGCGTCCACCAGCGCCAGCCGGTTGGCGACCTGTTGCGGCGTGTCGGCCTTCAGCACCGGCGTCTTCTCATAGAAGCCCTGAAACTCCTGCGCCATAGTAAACAGGGAATTGGCGAGGAGGTGCGGAGCGTACTCCCGCCCCGCCTCGGCGATGACCTCCGGGAAACGGGCGAGCGCCCTCAGCAGGCCGATCTCCTCCGGCGTCTCCAGCGCGTCGCCATTGAAGGGCAACGCCTCCGCGCTCGCCTTTCGCCGGATGCTGCGGCAGCGTACGTACGTGTATTGCAGGTACGGCGCGCTGTCGCCATCGAAGGCGAGCATCCGGTCCCAGTCGAACACCACGTCCTTCACACGCGTCTGCGAGAGGTCGCTGTACTTGATGGCGCCGATGCCGACCAA
>JBBRGS010000190.1:0-7399 GCA_038240635.1 Armatimonadota bacterium | reverse complement strand
CGCCTCCACTTCTCCCTCGCCGCATCCCGCCCGGCGCCGCCATCGTATGCCATGGCCGCCGGAGCACGGCGGATGGGTCATGTTGTACGGCCCGCTGCTGCTGGGGCTGGCGACCGCCCCCGATCCGCGTTTCGCGTCTTCAGCGCTGCTCACCCTTGGCGTCACCGGCGTGTACCTCGCGCGCAACGCCATCGGCCTCCTCCTGCGCCGCCGCCGAAACGAGGGGCTGACGGCATGGACCGCTCTCTTCACCCTCCTCGCCGCCGCCGGACTCCTCCCCCTGCTGGGGTCTCCCGCGCGCGACGCCCTCCTCGATCTCGCCGGTTGGGCCATCGGCTTTACGCTGGCTCATACCGCGCTCCTCACCGTGCGCGGCAGAAAACGTCTGGATCGCACCCTCTGGGGAGAAGCGCTGGGCGTGGCCGCGCTCGCGCTGGTCGCTCCGGCGGGGCGCGCGGTGGGGGGCGCGCCCCTGGACCGCGTGGCGTTCCTCCTGTGGATTCTGTGCGCCCTCTTCTTCAGCAGCAGCCTCTGCTATGTGAAGATGCGACTCGCCGCCCTGAAGTTCCGACGCGACCTCACCCTCCGGGAACGTCTCAGTCTGGGCCAATATCAACTGGCATACCACGCGGCGCTAATCTTCCTCGCGCCGGGCCTCGTGGCATGGCTGAGCGCCGGAAACCCCTGGACGGTGGCGGTCGCTTGCCTCCCGGTGGTCGTGAGGTCAGTGTCAGACACGTTACGCCTCACCTCCCGCGTCCCCTCGTTCCAGCGACTGGGAGCCGCTGAAGGAGTGTACGCGCTCTGGTTTGCGGCCTGGACGATTGTGGCGTTCCGCTCCTCGTGAGGCGCGCAACCGCCGCCCCGGCTCCCCTACACGGAACCGAGGCGGCGGGGACTAAAGGTTTGGCGGCGCCCCACTACGCTACCCGGCGGCCACCGTGAAGGAAAGCGGCGGGAGCAGCAGTTCCGCCCTGCCATCTTCCACGCGGATCGCGTCCAGAGTCCGAGGCGTCACACCATTCGGCTTCTCGAACGAGTTGGCCGCTTTGGGATCATTCCCGGCGAGTTGCAGCGCGGTGTCCAGCGACGCGGGCGCCTGCCCGTGCCACACCACCGTCAAGGGGAGCGATTCGTCGCGGCTCCGGTTGACGAGGAAGAGGGCCTGTTTGCCTGTCGCCGCGTCGTAGCTGGCGGAGACATCGAGAAGCGGCATCGCGCCATACCGCTTGGTCTCATACGTCGGCGACTCCACCTGCGCGTCCAGCGACACGCCCGCCGCGTATTTGCGGAACCACGCGAATGGCCAGAAGGTGGACTGCTTCAGGACCGACTCGGCGTTGGTGAGCAACGGCGCGATCACGTTCACAATCTGCGCGAGGCAGGCGACCTTCAGCACATGGCTGCGGCGCAGGAAGACGCTCATCCACTGCGCCACCACCAGCGCGTCTTCCAGGTTGTATACCTCTTCCAGCAGGTGCGGCGCTTCCGTCCAGTTCCCCTGCGTGGCGTCGCCCTTATACCAGACATTCCACTCGTCCCACGAGAGGAAGACCTCCTTTTTGGACCGCTTGAGGGCCTTCACGTAGCGCAGGGTGGCCGCCAGGTCATCCACGTGGCGCTCGAAGACGCTCGCGGAGGCAAGGAAACTGTCGGTGTCGTTGTCGCGGTTCTCGGCGTAGTAGTGGAGCGCGAGATAATCCACCTGGTCCCAGCACATCTCCAGGGTCACGCGGTCCCATTCGGGATAGGTCGGCATGCCGGGGCCGGAGGAGCCGCACAGGATGAGGCGCGCGGCGGGATCGTGCATGTGGAGGAGTTTGGCGGCTTCGAGGGCCTTTTTGCCGTACTCCACGGCGTTGAGGTGGCCGATCTGCCAGGGGCCGTCCATCTCATTGCCGAGGCACCAGTACTTCACGCCGTACGGTTCCTTGTGGCCATTGGCGGCCCGCAGGTCCCCAAACTTTGTGCCGGTGGGAGCGTTACAGTACTCCATCAGGTCGGCGGAGTCCTGGATGGAACCGGTTCCGAAGTTCATCCCCATCATCGGCTCGGTTCCGAGTTCGCGGCAAAACTCCATAAACTCGTCTGTTCCAAACTGGTTGGTCTCAATGGACTGCCACGCGAGTTCGCGCCGTCGGGGCCGCCGGTCCTTCGGGCCGATGCCGTCCTTCCAGTCGTAGCCGCTGACGAAGTTGCCACCGGGGTAACGGATGGTGGTAAAGCCGAGTTCACGGAGGGCGGCCATCAGGTCGGGGCGGAAGCCGCGCGCGTCGGCCTGAGGCGATGCGGGGTCATAGATGCCTTCGTAGATACAGCGGCCCAGGTGCTCGGCGAACCCGCCGAAGAGGAGCGGGGAGATGTCGCCGATGGCGCGGGTGGGATCGAGGCGCACGGTGGCGGCGGAAGAGGAGACGGTCATGAGGGTCCTTTGAAGGTCATGCGGTCAAGGTGAAGGTCATGCGGTCAAGCGGCGAGGCGGAAGGAGAAGGAATGCGCCGGGAGGTTTGGGGATTCCCCCTGCCTCCGCATGGAATCCGTTGATGGATGGTGGCCTATGCCGGGAGCCTTTAGCGAAGGGTCGTGGGAGCCTTTGGCGAAGGGTCGTGGGAGCCTTCGTCAAAGGGTCGTGGGAGCCTTTGGCGAAGGGTCACCGGTGGGTCATGGCGGCGGGCGAAGGGCCGCCGATCCCTCGGCGCGGCAGGGTTCAGTGACGGCGCCGGGCGGTGGATGCAGTGGCTCTACGGCGTCGTCCACATCGGGATCATCCCGCCGCCGGGACCGCCGGGGGCCTGCTCCGGCGCCAGGTTGAACACCGTCTTCCCCCGCTTTCGCACGCGGATGAGCGACGGATAGGCGTTCTTCGAGAAGTTGGCCTCCGTGATGGCGATGCTCGCCTGCGAGTCGTCGAGGGTGAACGCGGGCTGGTCCTGAGTGCGAGCGCCGCCGCTGGAGTACATCAGGCCGCCCAGGATTTCGCTGCGGCTCCCCCGGCTCGCGGCCAGCACGGGACCGGGGCCTTCCGTCTTGATGCCCAAAACCCAGAGTTGGCCGCCTTCGTTCTTCAGGTGCCACTGAGATTCCAGCGTGGTGTTCCGGTGGTCCTGGTTGGTCTCCGGGTTGATGTAACGCATCCACGCGCGAGCGCCAGGCATCAGGTGGAATCGGCCGGTCACGTCCTCCACGAACAGTTCCCCTGGCCCTGAGACGATCGTGCCCCGGCCATTGGGATGGTCGTCGCTGGTGTCGTCCACGTCGCCCAACTCCTTCAGCACGAGGGTGCGGCGGGTCGGGTTGGCGATAAAGTTGCTCGCCGTACGATTGTCCCAGAAGAAACTGGCGAACCGCTCCACCACGAGGACGGGTTCCGGGCTGTCCCCCACGGTGAAGATGCTCGTTCCGGCGGGCATGGGTTCGGGGAACTTCAGGAACGTCTCGCAGCCGATGAGCCGCCGCACCCGGCCCCGAATCACAATGGGACGCTTCAGGACCACCGTGCCGCTCGGCAGGCAAACGGTCGTCTTCCCCGAATCGATGGCCCGCTGGAGGGCTTCGCTGTCGTCCGTCTGCCCGTCCGCCTTTCCGCCGTAGTCGGTGATCACGGCCCACGTCTTCGGGTCGTCCCATGGCAGTTCGGGGGTCTCCTTCACCGGCAGGCGCAGGGTTTGGGCGGCGGAACCGGGCAGGCGTCGGCTCGCCCATTCCCGCACCACGGGACCCTTCACCGTCTCCGTCTCGCCGTTCGCCGTCTTCCGCAGCGCGCTCGCGTACCCCTTCACCGTTAAATCGCGGATGAACATCCCGCCAGCCAGAAGGTCGAGCGCGGGATGCTGTGAGGCTTCGCCCTGGCCGGTCAGCGTCGAGTCGAGGAGGGTGAAGAAGCCGCCCCAGCCTTCCTGCCGGAGGACGGGCACGCGGTTGACGCTCGTGAGGTGGCGCACGGTGATGGGCTGGCCGGTGTTGGACCAGCCAAGGCGGCGTTGATCCCGCAGCGTGACGTTCTCGAAGACGACGCTGTTGACGCCATACTTCGTGGCGATGCCGGTGTCGAAGCCGCGCACCTCCAGGTTCTTCACAAAGCATGGGCCGAAGTCGTCGGCGTAACTCATATCGAGGCCGATGACTCCCGCGCCGTCGCCGGAACGGATGAGGACATCGCGGAGGCACCCGACATTGCTCGCGTCGAACCGCACGCCAATCGCGCCGGGATTGCCATGCCCCGTGTCGAAGGTGCAATTGCGGATTTGATTGCGGAACCGCTGCGCGGGCGTGCCGCCGGTCCAGACCATGGCGCGCGGCTGGGCGGCGTCGGTGAAGCCGGGGCGCTGGTCAGGCAGTTTCAGGACCGTCCGGTCGCGGCTTTGGCCCTGAAGGACTGTGAGGCGTTCGTCGCGCCCCCAGCGCAGCGTGTCGTGGATTATATAGACGCCGTTGGGCAGGTAGAGGAGCGCCCCCTGCGCCGGGTGGTCGTTCAGGGCGCGCTGAATCGCCTCGGTGTTGTCCGTCACGCCATCGCCCTTCGCGTTATACGGCGGGCGCGACAGGTCTATCACGCGGGACTGAGGCGGGAACACGATGTTTTCGGCCATGCGAGCAGGGGGCGCCTTTCGAGCGGAAGAAGCCGCCCCTTTCCCAACCGCCGCCTGAGATCGCACCCTTGTCGGAGCGGGAGCGGCGACGGAGCGGGCGGTCCCCGGTCCCACGGGAGCGGCCAGCAGAACCATCAGGGCGAGGAGGCGGCTCAGGATGCGCGGCGCAATCCCGACCAGCAGCATGAACAGCGCGAGCAGGGAGAATGAAGGGCGAGGCAGGCTTTCCATAAGGACCCTTTAGGCGAGCAGGCGATGGACCAGCGCGTGGAAAGAGGCAGGTTCAGGTCGTTGAGAAGCCGGACAGGATGCGGCGAATCCCCTCAACCTCATCGGCATCCCAGGGGGAGCCGTCCTCGTGAAGCAGGTCGTGGAACCAGACATCGGGTTCCGGGGCGCCGGGGGACGATCCCCACGGGAAGCGCGTCTGCGTGCGGCCTGTCACCAGCCCCCAGGCGAAGCAATGCACCCCGGCGTCCCGGAAGAGGGGGAGGTTTTCCTCCCACCGCGAGAGGGGCCGCCGCATCCATTCGGTGCAGAGGAGCGGGCGGCCTTCCCGCTTCAGGGCCTCGATTTCGGCTTCCAGCGCCGGTCGGTCGGTGTAGGAATGGAAGCTCACCACGTCCGATTCGCGGCGGGAGACGGCGTTCAGCGCGGGGAGGTCCGGCGTCCATTCGCCGACGGTGAGCGGCTGAGTGGGGGAGGTGGCGCGTGCCCAAACGAAGACGGTTTCAAGGAGCGGCAGACTCTGGTACCCCATCCCGCTGTTCCCCGGCTCATTGTACAGGTCCCACGCCATCACGCGCGGGTCCTCGCGGAACGCCGACACGAGGTCGGTGACATACGCCTGGAGGCCGGGCCATGCGGCGCGGTCGGTCACGCGGGCGAGGCCAGGGCTGGGCGTCCAGCCGCTGTTGTGCACGCCGGGTACCGGAGGGTCCTGCGGGCCGAGGTACGGCTCCTTACCGGCGAAGGCGCAATCGTCGAACAGAATGGGCAGGGTCGCAAATCCCGCCGCGCTGGCGAGGGCGAGGAACCGGTCGAAGCGGCCCCGGAAGGCGTCGGGGTCGGCGTCCCACACGAGGAAGGGGAGGAAGACTCGGCAGGCGTTGAAGCCGAGATCGCGCCCCCAGCCGAGATCCCGCGTGATCATCGCCTCATCGAACGTCTCGGCCTGCCACATCTCCGTGGCGTTGACGGCGGAACTCGGCAGGATGTTGAAGCCGCAGCGCCACGGCTGCGCCTGATGCCACTCCCATGCCTTCGATTCGGTCCAGCGCATCGGGTCCCTTTCTACAGCCGCCGAATCGCCTCGTCGTCCACCAGCACGGCTTGCTTCTCGCGGAACACCTCCAGCGCTCCGTCCATATCCTCGATACCGAAAACGATCAGGGCCAGCGCAATGGGGTACATATACTCCACGTTCAGGCCGCGCTCGCCCAGGGAGTCGAGCAACGCGGCCAGCGCGCCGGGACGGTCCTGCACCCGCACGCAGAGGACCTGCGACCGCCGCACTGTGAACGACCGAGCCTTCAGGGCGTCGTAGGCGCGTTCGGGGGCGTCGAGGATGAGGCGCAGGATGCCAAAATCGGTGGTGTCGGCGACGCTGAAGCCGCGAATGTTGACCCCCGCGTCGCCCAGCGCTCGCGTCACTTCGGCCAGGCGTCCCGGTTCGTTCTCCAGAAAGACCGCCAATTGGGTTACGGACATGGCTGGTTCGTCTCCTTCCTCAGGTCGCGCACGCGTTGCGCCTTGCCTTCGCTCCGTTCAATCGTCTTCGGTTCCACCAGCCGCACCCGCACACTCAGCCCCAGCGCCGACTCGATCTCGTGCCGGATCCGCCGCGACAGCGTCTCCAGGCTGCGGATTTCGTCGGTGAAGAACCGCTCCTCCACCTCCACCCAGACCTCCAGTTCGTCCATGGAACCGACCCGGTTGACGATGAGCAGGTAGTGCGGCTGCGTCTCCTCCAGTTCCATCAGCACGCTCTCGATCTGAGACGGGAAGACGTTCACGCCGCGAATGATGAGCATGTCGTCGGTGCGGCCGGAGACGCGCGCCATGCGGATGGAGGTGCGGCCACACCCGCACGGCTCCTCAGTGAGGCGGGTGATGTCGTGGGTGCGGTACCGCAGTAGAGGCAGGGCCTGCTTGGTGAGGCAGGTGAAGACGAGTTCGCCCTGCTCGCCGATGGGCAGCGGCTCTCCCGTGGCGGGGTCCACCACTTCGGGGAGGAAGTGATCGTCGTTGATGTGCAGGCCCTCCTGACATTCGCACTCGAAGGCGACGCCGGGGCCGATGATTTCCGACAGGCCGTAGATGTCGTGCGCGCGGATGCCGAGCCGTTCCTCGATCTCCCGGCGGATGCCGAGGCTCCACGGCTCCGCGCCAAAGACTCCCGCCCGGAGTTTCAGGTCGCCCGGACCCAGCCCCATCTCCTCCATCACTTCGGCGATGTTGAGGGCGTAGGACGGCGTGCAGGCGAGGACCGTGCTGCCGAAGTCCTGCATGATCATGATCTGCCGCTTGGTATTGCCGCCGGAGATGGGGATGACCGAGCAGCCGATCCGCTCCGCGCCGTAATGCGCGCCCAGGCCGCCGGTGAACAGGCCGTAGCCGTAGGAGATTTGCACGAAATCGTGGGCGGTGGCCCCGGCGGCGGAGAGGGTGCGGGCCATCATCTCCGCCCACAGATCGAGATCGGCCTGGGTGTACCCCACGACCGTCGGCTTGCCGGTGGTGCCGGAGGAGGAATGAATGCGGACAACCTGCTCCATCGGCACGCAAAAGAGGCCGAACGGGTAATGGTC
>JBBRGS010000189.1:0-7521 GCA_038240635.1 Armatimonadota bacterium | reverse complement strand
GGTCTTTGACCATGTGCGACACTTTGACCGGCGCCCGCACTGCGGCGAATTGAGGCCAGGGGCCTTCATTTGGTAATATCCTGTTAAACCCCGGTCTTTATGGAGATTACGGCGCGCTTCCCGCCCTCCTCCCCGGTGGTCCTCTGTCGGGCGCAACAGGCGCTCGATCTTCTCCAGGCGTCGGAGCCGTCTCCCCCGCCTGTTCCTGTGCAGGGAGGCCCTGGCATGGCCATTGCGAACAACATCGTGGAACTGATGGGCAACACCCCGCTCGTGCGGTTCAATCGAATCACCGAAGGGTGCGTGGCGACCGTCGCGGGCAAGCTGGAAGGCTTCAATCCGGCGGGCAGCGTGAAGGACCGCATCGGCGTCAACATGATCGAAGCCGCCGAGCGCGAAGGCGTCCTCAAGCCCGACAGCATCATCCTCGAAGCGACCAGCGGCAACACCGGCATCGCCCTCGCCTTTGTGGCGGCGGCCAAAAATTACCCCATCGTCCTCATCATGCCCGACAGCATGAGCGTGGAGCGGCGCAATCTCCTCAAGGCGTACGGCGCGGAACTGATCCTCACCCCCGCCGCCGAAGGCATGACCGGCGCCATCAACAAGGCGAAAGAGATCGCCGCCACCGACTCCCGCTACTGGATACCGCAGCAGTTCGAGAACCCGCACAACCCGGAAGTCCACCGCCAAACCACCGCCGAAGAGCTGTGGCGCGACACGGACGGCCAGATTGACATCCTCGTCTCCGGCGTCGGCACCGGCGGCACCCTCACCGGCGTCGCGGAAGTTCTCAAGCCGCGCAAGCCGACCTTTCAGGCCATCGCCGTGGAACCCGCCGCATCAGCGGTTCTCTCCGGGGGCCAGAAGGGGCCGCACCCGATCCAGGGCCTCGGCGCGGGGTTCATCCCGACCATCCTGAAGACCGACCTGATTGACGAAGTGGTGACGGTGAAGAACGAGGACGCGATGGAGATGACCCGCCGCCTCGCCCGCGAGGAAGGCATCCTCTCCGGTATCTCCAGCGGCGCCATCGCGTGGGCGGCCATCGAAGTGGCGAAGCGCCCGGAGAACGCCGGGAAGCTGATCGTCAGCATCGTCTGCGACACCGGCGAGCGGTACCTCTCCACCCCCACCTACACCGATATGCCCGCCGTCACCGTCCGCCCCGGCGCCTGACGCGCTGCCCGAAGCGCTGAGCGCGTCCTCTGCGACCCGCCGCTTCACCGAGTCACACTGGAGAGGGGCGTCCTCCTCCGCGAGGGCGTCCCTCTCCAGTGTCTGTGCCGCCTCCTCCGCACCGCTTTCGCCTTGTACATCCCGCCTTCACTCTTTCACGCCTTATTTGGAAGGACCTCCATGCCCGATCTCCTCCCGCCCCACGGCGGCCTGAACGAACCGGTGGACCGTATGGTCCCCGCCGCCGACGCTGACGCCTTTCGCGCCGAAGCCGAATCTCTGCCGAAAATCCCCGTCTCCGACGCCGACCTCTCCAGCGTCTATCGCTTCGGGGACGGCGGCCTCAGCCCGCTCACCGGCCCGATGGACCGCGCGACGTACAACCGCGTCCTCGACGAAGCCGTCATCGAGCGCGACGGGCGGACGTACGCCTGGACGATCCCGATGGCCTTCCCTGTGACCTCCGAGCAGGCGAAGACGCTGGCGCCGGGACAGCGGGTCGCTCTCACCAATAGCGCGGGCGACGTGGTGGCGACGGTGGACCTCTCTGACGTGTTCGAGTGGGACAAGCCGAAGTACCTCAACAGCGTCTACCTCACCGACCGCCACGATCACCCCGGCGGCGACATGGTCCTGAAGGCCGACGCCGACAAGACCCACCTCATCGGTGGCGAGATTCGCGTCCTGCCGCGCCCCGCCGACTCCCGGTTCGATCAACACGTCCTTTCCCCCCGCGAAGTGCGGCGCCTCCTGGCGAGCAGGGGCTGGGAGCGCGTGGTCGCCTTCCAGACGCGCAACCCGCTCCACCGCGCCCACGAGTACGCGCTGGTGTACGGCCTGGAAACCCTGCTGCGCGAAGGCCACAACGCGGGCGCCTGCCTCAACCCGCTGCTGGGCGAGACCAAGGGCGACGACGTGCCCGCCGATGTGCGGATGCGCACCTATGAAGCGTTGATTGACCAGCGCCAGCTCGGCGAAGGCGACAGCGACCCGGACCTGTGGAAGCCGCGCGGCGAATCTGTCCCCGACCGCGTGATCCTGCTGGGGCTGGACATCAAAATGTTCTACGGCGGCCCAAAGGAAGCGGTGATGCACGCTATCTACCGGCAGAACTTCGGCTTCACCGACATCATCATCGGGCGCAAGCACGCCGACGCGCCTTACCACGACGGAACGCCGATCTGGGGCGACTTCGACGCGCAGGAGATATTTGGCCAACTCGGTAGTGACCTCAAAATCCAGCCGCTCAAAGTCGGGTTCGCCGCCTATTATGAGTCGGCGGGGCGCGTGGACCTGATGGAGCGCCACCCGGATGAGAAGCCGGTCTTCATCTCCGGCAAGGAGGTGCGACGCACGCTGCTGGAGGGGAAGCAGGTGGACCCGCGCATCATGCGGGAAAGCACGAGCGCGATCCTCGCCGCAGCGATGGCGCAGGGATAGCGGCGAGCGGGAGAGCGTGGAGTGAAAGCCGAACCTGTCGGAGGCGCCGGTTCACGGGCCGCCCCGCCGGGTTCGGCGTTCTTCATGCAGGAGCCGCCGAGTCTCATCGGCTTACAACGGAGGTCTCGATGCGTCTCCCGCTTCTCCTCGCTCTCTTTAATGTGATGGCCTTCTTCCCCGCGCTCCCCGCCGACTCTCCCGCTAACCTCACGGCCCAGGGAGTCGTTGTCCCCGCCGCGACCCTCGATGCGCTGTTCGCCCGGTGGGACCACCCGGACACCCCCGGCGCCGCGCTGGCCGTGATCTCCGATGGCAAAGTGGTCTACCGACGCGGCTACGGCCTGGCCGACCTCGACCATGGCGCGCCCATCACGCCGCAGACCCCGTTTCACGTCGCGTCGCTCTCCAAGCAGTTTACCGCGTGCGCCGTGCTGCTGCTCGCGCAGGAGGGCCGGCTGTCGCTGGACGACGACGTGAGGGGCGCCCTCCCCAAACTCCACGACTTCGGGCGGACGATGACCCTGCGCCATCTTCTGCATCACACCAGCGGCCTCCGGGACCAATGGGATTTGCTGCTCCTCTCCGGCTGGCGGCTTCAGGACCTGATCACGCAGGAGGATGTCCTGGGCCGCGTCTGGCGGCAGCGGACGCTCAACTTCCCGCCCGGCGAGGAGTATTCCTACTCGAACACGGGGTACACCCTGCTGGCGGAGGGGGTCCGCCGGGTGAGTGGTATGCCTTTCAAAGAATTCGCCCGCCAGCGCATCTTCGAGCCGCTGGGGATGACTTCCACCCGCTTCCACGACAACCCGGCGGAACTGATCCCCGGACGCGCCCTCTCTTATTCCCCGACCGACGCGGGCGGATACGGCGCCGAACTCCTCAACCTGGCCACGGTCGGCGCCACCGGCCTCTGGACCACCTTGGATGACATGGCGAAGTGGGACGCCAACTTCAACACGGGACGAGTGGGCGGCCCGAAACTGATCGCCGCCATGACCGAGACGGGACGGCTGAACTCCGGCGCGCCGATCTCATACGCGGCGGGGCTGGATGTGGGCGTGTATCGCGGCTGGAAGCGCGTAATTCACACGGGCGCCGACGCCGCCTATCGCGCCTGTTATCTCCGGTTTCCAACCCGCCGCCTCTCGGTGATCCTGCTCGGTAACGCGGCGGATCTGCCGGTGGAGTCGCTGGCGTTCGCCGTGGCCGATCTCTTCCTCCCCAAAGCGGACGGCCCCCTGGCGGCGCCAAAGTTGGCGAAGGAGCCGACGACCCCTCCCGCGCCGCCAAAGACCGCGAAGAAGGATCGCGCCGCCGGAAAGGGGAAGCGTCCCCGCGCGTTGAACGCCTACGCAGGCGACTACACCAGCGACGAGTTGGAGGCGTGGTTTTCGGTGGTCGTCCGCGATAACGCCCTGCGCCTGACGAGCGCGAAGCTCGACTGGCCCCTCACCCGACGGGAGGGTGACGCCTTTGAGTTTCCGGGAGGCGTGATCACCTTCACGGGCGGGGCGCGCCGCCGAATCAGCGGCTTCACCCTTTCCATGGAGCGGTCCCGCAACCTGCGCTTTCGTCGCGCCGCCCGTCCCTATCCTTCGGATCAACCGTAATCCCCGCCGGAGGTCCCTCCGGCTTTCAGGAGGTCAACCGTGGCCAAAACGTACCGAGTGGCGTTCGCTTCCCTCGTTCACGATCATGTGTGGGGGGAGATGAACCATTGGAAGAAGATGTCCAACGTGGAGATCGTCGCGGGGGCGGACGCGAATGAGCCGCTGCGCCAGCAGTTCACCGCGGAGTCCGGCTGCAAAAACGTGTACGCCTCATGGGAAGAGATGATCGCCAAAGAAGAGTTCGACATCGTGCAGGCCGCCAGCGAGAACAGCGTCTGCGCCGACATCGTGGAGGCCGCCGCCGCGAAAGGCGCGCACATCATTAGCGAAAAACCGATGGCCGCCCGACTCTCCCAGGCCGACCGGATGCTCGCCGCCGCGCAGAAAGCGGGCGTGGAGCTGCTGATCAACTGGCCCACGGCGTGGCAGCCGTCGCTCGTCACGATGATGAACGCGATTCAGAAAGGCGATATCGGCCAGCCGTTCTACTTCAAGTTTCGCTCGGCGCACAATGGCCCCAAAGAGATCGGCTGCTCCGAGTACTTCTGGAAGTGGCTGTACGACGAGGAACTGAACGGCGCCGGCGCGCTGATGGATTACTGCTGCTACAGCGCCGACATGAACGCGTATCTGTTCGGGCTGCCCAAAAGCGTCGTCGGCATCCGCAGCGTGCTGGTGAAGGATTACCCGATCCCCGATGACAACGCCATCCTCCTGATGAAGTATGACCATGCCTTTGGAGTAGCCGAAGCGTGCTGGACGCAGACCGTTGGCTACGCCACGCCGAACCCGGTGGCGTACGGGACCGACGGCTCTATCGCGCTGGACCACGGCAAAGTCCGGCTCCAGCGGCGCGACGAGGAGGCGCGCGAGGTCGAGATCACGCCGCTTCCCGAAGGCGCGCGCAACGGGCCGGAGTACCTGCTGCGCTGCCTGGAGGAAGGTCGCCACGTGGAAGGAATGTGCAGCGCGGAGGTGAGCCGCAACGCGCAGGCGATCCTCGAAGCCGGACGCCGCTCCGCCGACGAAGGCCGGGAGATGAAACTGCCGCTGGAAGACTGAGCGCTCCTCAAGCGCGGCCCTGCGCCTGGGGAGAGAATCCCCGGGGGGGGCTCGAAGGGTGAGCGGGCAAGCAGGCGACGTTGACACTCGCATCGTCGCCTGACTACAATAAGGCGGCCCGACCGAGCGCTCCGAAGGCGGGGGGATGACCGTCTTTATCTCTTTTAGGGCCACAGGCGCTTTGATTTAAACCGTGCGGCGACCCTCTCCTCGCGCCGGAGTGGGCAGGGCTGCGACTGAACCCTGTCCGCTCCCGTGAAGCCGAGGCGGTCGTCGCGTCTCTTTATGTCCCCGTCATGGGTTTTGCCCTCCCGCTTGCACGCCCCGCCGCTCTGCCGGGGTCGGGAGGGGGCGAGGGGGACTTCGGCAGAGGAGGTGGCAGCGTGGCTACGTTTGATCGCGTAAAAAAAGTGGTGACTGAACAATTGCAGGTGGACCCCGAACAAGTGACCGCTGAAGCCTCCTTCGTGGAGGATTTGGGCGCCGACTCCCTGGACGTGGTGGAACTGGTCATGGCCCTCGAAGAGGAGTTTGACCTCGAAATCCCCGACGAAGAAGCCGAGAAACTGCAAACCGTCGGCTCCGCTGTGGAGTACATCGATACCAAGAGCCCGAAATAAGCCGCCCCATGCCGTCTGAACCTCTCACTACCCGCGTCGTCGTCACTGGGCGAGGCGCCGTCACCCCCCTCGGCAGCGGAGTCGCCGAGTTCTGGGACGGCCTCGCCCAGGGCCGTTCCGGCATCCGACGCATCACTTTTTTCGACACCGAGCCGTACGATGTCAAAATCGGTGGCGAGTGTCCCAACTTTGATCCGCTTCAGGTGATTGACCGCAAGGAACTGAAGCGGATGGACCGCTATGTCCAGCTCGCCGTGGTCGCCGCCAAAGAAGCCTTCGCTGACAGCGGCCTCGACCTGAGCGACCAGGCTCTCGCCGATGAGGTCGGCGTCCTGATCGGATCGGGCATCGGCGGCATCGAGACGTGGGAGAACAACCAGCGCGTCATGTTCGAGCGCGGCCCTTCCCGGTGCAGCCCTCTCCTCATCCCCATGATGATCTGCGACATGGCGAGCGGCCACGTCTCCATCCAGCTCGGCGCGCGCGGCCCCAACTCGTGCGTCGCCACCGCCTGCGCGACCGGCGCTCATTCCATCGGAGACGCGTACGAGATGATTCGGCGCGGCGACGCGGTGGCCATGATCTGCGGCGGCACCGAGGCCGGGGTGACCCGCACGTCCCTCGCCGGGTTCAGCGCGATGAAGGCCCTCTCCCGCCGCAATGACGACCCCGAACGCGCCAGTCGCCCGTGGGATCGGGACCGCGACGGCTTCGTGGTGGGCGAAGGCGCGGGCATTCTCGTGCTGGAGGAACTCGAACACGCGCAGCGGCGCGGCGCTCCCATCTACGGTGAACTCGTCGGCTACGGCCTGTCGGGAGACGCGCACCACATCACGCAGCCCTCCGTCTGTGGCGAAGGGGCCGTCCGCTCGATGAAGATGGCCCTCCGCAAAGCCCGCATGACCCCCGACGACATCTCCTACATCAACGCGCACGGCACGTCCACCGATGCGGGCGACGTGGCCGAGACCATGGCCGTGAAGACCCTCTTCGGCGCCGAGACCCGCGTACCGGTCAGTTCCACCAAATCCATGACCGGCCACCTCCTCGGCGCGGCGGGGGGCATCGAAGCGGTGGCGTGCCTCGAAGCGATGCGTCACGGCGTGATCCCTCCCACCATCAACCTGGAGAATCCCGACTCCGAGTGTGACCTGGACTACGTGCCGAACACGGCGCGCGAGGCGGACCTGAAGGTCACGATGTCCAACTCGTTTGGGTTTGGAGGTCACAACGCCACCCTGATCTTCCGCCAATTCGCCGATTAGGGGCGCCTATCCGGCTGAGGGACTGAAGGGGAGATGACAGGGGGTCCCGCCGAGTGACACAGTGAGACGTTCCCGCCGAGTGACAGACTTCACTCTGTCGCGGCCTCGTCAGGAACGTTGCGCCTCATCGCGAACGTGACCTTCTCACTTCTCTGCGGCCCTCCGTCGCCCTCGGCGTTCTCCGTGTAAGCGGTTGACCCAGGCGGTCGATTCTAAAGACCTCAGTACCGGATCACGAAGCGGTAGGCGGCGTCCTTCGCCATCTCCTCGAAGGCCCAGTTGATCTGATCCAGGGGGATTTCCTTCGTCACCAGCTCGTCTATTTTGATTTTGCCATCCATA
>JBBRGS010000188.1:0-7620 GCA_038240635.1 Armatimonadota bacterium | reverse complement strand
CGTCCGCGCTGAAGGTGACGGCGCCGAGGCGTTCCAGTTCCCGAAGAACCGTGCTTTTCCCGGTCGCGATGCCGCCGGTGACGCCGATGACCAGGGACCTGGGACGAGCGAGGTCGTGAGGGGATGAGACCGTGGGCGCGCCCTGGCCTCCTCCGTTTCCGTTCAAGGGTTCACCTTCGCCATTCCCGCTCAAACTCCTTCCACACGCGAGAGACGCGGGAAGGGCCGGTGGGTTCGGCTTCACGCGCCTCTCCTGGTCTAACGAGTTAACGCGCCACGGTCCCAGACCCTAACGCGGCCTCCGCCAGGCTAACGCGGCCTCCGCCAGGCTAAGGCGGTGTGGGAGGATTCTGGCAGGTCGGGTCGTTCGGGTCGCAGGCGGGGACGCAGGTCGGATCGTTGGGATCACACGCCGGAACGCAGGTCGGATCGTTCGGGTCGCAGGCGGGCGGAGTCACTACCTTATCGGGCCACCAGTACTGATCCCATAGGCCAACGAGATACATCAGCGTCCGCATGGCGTCGCCCAGGTTGATGTGTCCATCGCCCAAATAGCGGAAGGTATCCATGGGGACGCCGGTGGTGGTGGCGGGCTGCACATCGGCGTACCATTGTTCGACATCGGTGAGAGGGCGAAGGCCGACGATGCCCTGGAGGATGCGGATAGTGTCGGATTGATTGGTGGCGCCGTCGTTGTTCACGTCGCCAAACCGGCGAAGGTCCACCGTCACGGTGTGATAATCGAGGGAGACGGTGATCGGGTTGCCCTGAGAGTCGTGGGCTTCAATACTGGAGATGAGGACCGGCACGATGCTGGTGCGGACCCCCAGGTTGGCGGGTTTAAAATCAATCGGAACATAGATATAGAGGCGGAACAGTTCGCCGGGCTTGCTGATGGTCTTGAGAAAGAAGTTTTTGAAGACGCCTCCGCTGCCGGACTTCTGGGTGGCGAGGGGGTGGCCTTTCATGATCTCCTTGCCGTCGGCTTTGGGGCCGCTCATGATCGGCGGTTCACCCTGAAGCAGTGGGCCGGGGACGAGGAGGACGACGCCTTTAGGGCCGGCGAAGTTCGCCTTGCCCGTGAGGTACTCGTTCAATTCGGCCTTGAAGGAGAGGTCCCACAGTTTAGTTATATTGACGCCGGTGACCTGTATAGAAAACGTGGTCACGCGCCCGCGCACGACGGGGCCATCGGGTATCACGGTGAGGCCAGGGTCGGCGAGGACGGGGAACGCCATGAGTAAGAGAACCGCGCACAGGAGAGCGGTACGCATGAGCCAGTGTCCTTTCCGTTTCGTCGGGGGCAGTTCCAGAAGGGGAGTCCCGGCGATCCGGTAAGTTGGACACATTCATCGGCTCGATAGTTTCATCGGCTCAGAATATCACGATTCCAAGCGACTCGGCATTAATCTTTCCCCCTGCGGTGGTCGCTGAGTGGGATGCGAAGAAGCCCCCGTTTGCGGTCGGGGGCTTCCTGTGGGGTTCGTCGTGATTGAGTGGAACGGGCTGTGTCGCGTCAGGCGTTTTCGACACCTTCCACGGAGGGGCTGGGGGGCGCTTCGGCTTCGGCGTCGTCCTCAGCCACCACCTGGTCGCAGCCGTCGCCCATGCCCTGCGGCGAGACGCTTTGCTCGCTGCCGGCCGGGGTCTCCACCGGATCATCGCCCGCCGCGCCGCCGCCCTGGATGACGCCGGTCGTCTCCCCGAAGGTCTGGGGTTCCCCGACGGGGCTGGCGGCGAGGGTTTCAGCGGTCTCGGCCAGGTCCTGTTCCACGGCTTCGGGTTCAGGGGTTTGCGCTTCACCGCCCCGTCCCAGGTCGGACAGCTGACCGGCCAGGGCGTCGCCGATGGTGAATCGCTGCTGCTCGCGGGCCGGCTGCTGCTGGCGTTCGCGGGAGAAGTCGCGGAAGGTTTCCTGCTCCTTTTGCGACTCGACCTGGCGGCGGGAGAGGACGATCCGGCGTTCTTCCTTCTGCACTTCGAGCACCTTCACTTCGACTTCCTCGCCCACCTTAACCACCTGTTCGGGCTTGTTCACCCGCTTGGAGGAGAGTTCGTTGTTGGGGATGATGCCTTCCACGCCACCCTCCAGCGCGACGAACGCGCCGAACGGCACGAGGCGTGAGACGGTACCCTGCACCACGTCATTCGGGTTGAACCGGGAAGCGATTTCAATCCAGGGGTCGGGGATGATCTGACGCAGGCCGAGAGACACCCGGTTCTGCTCCAGGTTGACCTTGAGGACCATGACCTGAATCTCGTCGCCGACCTTCACGACTTCGCTGGGGTGCTTGATGCGCGTCCAGCTCATTTCGGAGATGTGCAGCAGGCCATCGATGCCGCCCAGGTCCACAAAGGCTCCGTAATCGGTGATTCGGCGGACAACGCCGGGGCGCTCCTGGCCCTCGCCGAGGCTGTTGACCGTCTCCACACGCTGCCGTTCGCGCTCCTCCTCGGTGGCGAGGCGGTGGGAGAGGACGACCTTGCGCCGCTCCTTGTCCACTTCGATGACCTTGAGGGGGAGCACCTGAGCGATGTACTGCTCCAGGTTGCGAACCCGCCCGCTGCCGACGTGGCTGGCCGGGATGAAGCCCCGGATACCGAGGTCCACCACGAGGCCACCCTTGACGCGGTCGGTGACCATGGCGGTGATGGTTTCGCCTTCATCACGGGCTTCCAGCACGCGCTCCCAGGCCTTCTCGAAGTCGGCGCGCTTCTTGGAGAGGACGGGATTGCCTTCCTGGTCCTCGGCTTCGATGACGAACACGTCAATCGGGTCGCCAACGTTGAGGACGACATCGGGAGCGCCGGGGACTCCGCGCGACAGTTCCTGCGGGGTGACGAGGCCTTCGGATTTGGTGCCCACGTCCACCAGCACGCCTTCGCGGTCAATATGAACGATTTTGCCTCGGATGACCTCGCCTTCCTTGAGGGAGCGGAAGGTGCTGCCGTAATCAATTTCGCCGGGGGAGAGTCCGCGACCGGCGTCGGCGGAGGAGAACATGGCGTCGAAGAGGGCGTGGTCTTCGATTTCGGTGGCGGTCCAGCCGTGGGGATTGGTCTCGTCGGCGGGAGAGTCGGTCACGTTCGCGTTGGAGACGTCAGGCGCCGGGGCGGCGGCCTCCACGGCGGCGTCGGTATTGTTCGGCTCCAAAGTTTGATCAGACATAAATAGCTTCCTTACGCGGCGAACCCCACCGCCAGAACCGAACGCTTGCCTCACGGGATCGCCGCCGGGCCGGTTGACTGACGATTCGCCAGGAGAGAGTCGGGGGGAGACGGTTCCACGGGGCTGCTCACGAACCAGTCTCGCCAAAGAGAGTTGCGGGCGCCAGAAGAGGGAACGGACCACGGAACGCAAGGCTGGGGGATACGCCACCGTGGGCCTGCCGGGCCGCATCCCGACAGGAGAGGCCAGGGGGTTTTGCGTTGCCCCGGCCCGCGCCTTCGCATCTCAGCATCTTAGTCGCCCCATCGCCTGAAGTCAAGCCGCGTTCAGGCCGCATCGAAGCGCTCGGAGGGTCAGGGCTTCCTCAAATCCGCTTCGCCAGGGAGGTGAAGTTCAAGCAACTGAATGACGCCCCGTATCACTCGACGACAGGCCTCCGCTTTGAGTACACCCGCCTGAGACAGGAACAACGTTTCATGTGCTGTGAAAAGTTTGCCTGGACGCGCGTAACTAACGCGGTCAAGAGAGGCTGTTACAAAGTCGTTCTCATCGATTTGTATGGCCAAAGGATCATACCAGGGATTGCTGGTTATCTGGCATAAAACCCAGTCTCCATTTTCCGCATTCGCCAGAATCAGCGAAGGTCGCAATTTTGATCTCATCAGATCAGAAAAAGGAAACCGAAGGGTTATAATAGTTCCGGCTGAAGGTGTGACCATGCTTCATCCTCCTCCGGGCGATTCCAATCCACAGCCAGGGCCGCCTCGCTGATCCAAACGGTTTCCATGGATGCGGGGGCTTGTTCCTCCAATATGATGACCAGGGCGCGCCGGGCCGAGGGAAGGCGCGCCTCTTCCAGCAATTGAACCTGGCCATGTTCGTCAATCACCGCTTCAACAGTCTGAATCATCAATGCCCTCCGATGGATAGTTTACCACACCTCCCGGTGAATCGGTGGAGCGCCCTCCCCGGCGGGAGAGCGGCCTTTCCCTTCCCTTTGTGCTCCCTTATCACCCCGGCGCGGCGCCACAAAGACGAGTCATTCCCTACGTCCTGCAATCGTCCGCGTGTAGGAATGTGGCCATCGGAAGGCGAAACCGCCCCTGTGCCCCACCGAACGCCCTGCCCTGGAGGATGGACTCATGCCCGTAACGCCGAACGCCCGATGGTGCGGCTTCAACCTGCTGGAGATGTTTAGTTACCAGGGCCAGCCGTCGCCGGGGTTTCGCACAGACGACTTCGCGCGCATCCACGACTGGGGCTTCAACTACGCGCGGCTGCCGCTCGACTATCGCTTCCTTTTTCACGGCTCCGACGGCGAGGAGTGGAGCGAGGAGACCCTGCGCCAGCTGGATCGCGCACTCTCCCTCGGCGAGGAGTTCGGGGTTCACGTCTGCGTCAACCTCCACCACGCGCCCGGCTTCTGCATCAACACCCCGCGCGACACCTGGACGCTCTGGACTTCCTCCGAAGCCCAGTCTCGCAACGAGCGCATCTGGGCCACCTTCGCCCGACGCTGGGACGGACGCCCGAATCTCAGCTTTGATTTGGTGAACGAGCCGACCGGCTGCACAATGGCGCAGTACACCGCCTTCGTGCGCGACATGGTGGAGGCGATCCGGTGCGTGGACGACTCACGCTTCCTCGTGGCGGACGGCTTTGAGGTCGGAACCCAGGTCATCGCAGGCGTGGAGGACCTGGGCATCGGGCAGAGCATGCACTGCTACGAACCGATGTGGGTGACGCACCACAAAGCGTCGTGGGTTCCCGCCCTGTTGGAGTATGTCGAGCCGCCGGTCTGGCCCGGCCCGCTGCCGAACGCGGAGGCGGCCCGCGCTCGCTTTGGCGACGGTCACCCGGCGCGCTGGATCGTGGAGGCGTACGGCGACGGCGTGATGGACCGCGACTGGCTGCGGGCGAAACTCCAGCCCTGGTTTGACCTGTCGGCGCGGGGCGGATGGGTTCACTGCGGCGAGTTCGGCGTCTTCTCCACGGCTCCCCGCGCGGCGCAACTCGCGTGGACGGAAGACCTCCTCATCCTGCTGCACGAACACGGCATGGGATGGTCGTTGTGGAACCTGCGCGGCCCGTTCGGCGTGATCAACTCCGGTCGCCCCGAAGCGGAGATGACCCGCCTTCCCTCCGGCGAGTGGCTGGATGAGCCGCTGCTCGCGCTGCTGCAACGGTTCCGTCCCGACCCTGAAGATTGAAGGCGCCCTCCCGCCGTGACCGGAAGGCGCCCAGGCCGCGCGCCGCCCATGATCCGGCAGCCCCCCCCGCCGCGCCGGGAATGGGGAAGTCCAGGCGGAGCGTCGGCGTGGTGGCGCTGGGCGCGCTCCTGGTGGTGATGCTGTCGGCTCTCACGCTGCACAGCAACCTGCGCTACAACCGGTACATCACGGCGTCCAGCCTGCCCAGTGGCGCGATCTTCATGTTTGTGGCGGCGCTGATCGTCAACGGGCGGGTGAGGCGGCGGTTTCCCCGGCTTGCCCTCACGGTGGCCGAACTCGCGCTGATCTTCTCGATGCTGTACATCAGCGCCGCCCTGCCCCAGGCCAGCGTGGGCGAGACGCTCATCTCCCTCGTCGCCAGCCCTGTGATCTACCCGGAAGGTTCGCCGTACCTGGACGTGTTCGGCGGCAAGCCCGCGCCCTGGCTCACCGTCCGCGACCCGGAAGTGGTCCGCCGCTTCTACGACGGCCTGCCTTCGTCCGGCGGCGTCATCCCGTGGGTCGCGTGGGCCGCGCCGCTGTTCGGGTGGAGCGTCTTCGTCCTGCTGCTGCTGGGGTCGCTTGGGTGCCTCAGCCGCATCTTCACGCATCGCTGGATCCGGGAGGAGCGGGTCTCCTTCCCGTTGATGGAGCTGCCGCTGGAACTGCTCCAGAGCGTGGAGAGCGCCCGCCCCCTGTGGCGGCAGCCGTTGATGTACCTCGGCGCGGCGATCCCCGCCACCACCATCGTGATGGGGCAGCTCCACGGCTACTATCCGTTCGTGCCGGGCTGGCAGCAGATTCTCACCGTCAAAGTGGGCGAAGGGTGGACCGCGCCGCCGTGGAACACCCTCTCGGAGTTCACGGTGTCGGTGTGGCCGATGGTCATCGGCATCAGTTACTTCATCTCCGGCGAGGTGGCCGTGAGCATCTGGCTCTTCCACCTGCTCTTCTGGGCGCAGATGCTCGCGTGGTCGGTGGCGGGGTACGGCGAAGGGCAGGTGGACGCCGTGGCGGGGCTGATGAACCCGCGCGTGTGGGCCAACACGATGGAGTTCGGCGGGGCGATGGCCCTGTCCGTCGTGATGCTGTGGCCTCTGAAGCGGGAGATCGCCCGCGCCGCCCGCGCCCTCCTCCGCCGCGAGCAGGACGGCGATTACCCCGTGCCCCCGCAGGCGCTGATGGGGCTGCTGGCCGGGACAGCGGGGATGCTGCTCTGGAGCTGGGCGGCGGGGGCGCAGGTCTGGGTTATCGCGCTCTTCCTGCTGTTCCTGTACGCCATCGTCATCGCGCTGGGGCGCATCGTGGCGGCGGGCGGCCTCTATCTCGTGGACAACGACTTCACGCCGCAGGGGGTGGTGTACGGCCTCGCGGGACTGCGCGGCATCGGCCTGGGAACGCACTTCACCCTCACCGGGCAGGAGTCGCTGTTTGGCCGCGCCGACATGAGTTTCTTCTACTTCGCCATCAACGACCAGAAACTCGCCATACAGACGGGCGCTGAGAACCGCCGTCACGCCTGGGGCATGGCGGTGGCGGTGGTGGCCGCCCTGGTCTCGGCGTACGGCTTCATCCTGCTGTGGGGTCATCGGTACGGCGCGAGCAACTTCGGCGCGTGGCCGTTCGCGTGGCGCGTCCCCGATATGTTCAACCTGATGACCGGCTACCTGTCGAACCCGCGCGGCCCGAACCCCTGGTACTACGTGGCGGCGGGACTCGGCGTCATTATCGCGCTGGGGCTGGTCGCCCTCAACCGCCGGTATCTCTGGTGGGCGGTGTCGCCGTTCGGGTTCGTGATGGGGAGCAGCTGGAACATCGGGTATCAGATATGGAGCAGCGTCTTCATCGGGTGGGCGCTCGCATCCCTGATTCGGAAATATGGCGGCCTGAAGGGGTACCGCCTGCTGCGACCCTTCTTCCTCGGCCTCATCCTCGGCGACGCCGTGACCTATTGCCTCATCACGCTGCTGGAGACGGTGGTCGGCGTGAGGGCGAGCGGCGGCTGATCGCACCGGATACCGGTTCGCCCGTCTCGGCGGTCAGTTTGCCAGGGCGGCCAGTCGCGCCGTTTCGGCTTCCAGCATCGCCTTTTGGCGTCGTTCGCGTTCCGGGATGAGGCGTTCGCGCTGGCCGGTGATCTGGAAGTCGAGTCGCTCCACGCCCAGGCCGCGCAGGATCGCCCGCTCCACCAGGTTGAACTCCTCCGGGTTCGCGCGGTTGAAGTTCATCGGCTCGTTGAAG